>JALZAL010000190.1 GCA_030948325.1 Candidatus Dormiibacterota bacterium | reverse complement strand
CCTTGACCGCCATCTTGGTAATCGTCTACTTCGTGGTGGTGCACGTCATAGAGGGTGACGTGGTCGGACCCCGGATCATGGGTAAGGCGGTGGGCATTCACCCAGCCGTTGCGATCATTGCCTTGGTCGCCGGCAGCGAGTTGTTCGGCATCTGGGGCGCTCTCTTTGGCGCTCCGCTCGCTGGGCTGATTCAAGCCTTCGCTGTGGCCATTTACCGAGAAATTCGACTCCTCAATGCTCGCGACGCCCGCGAGGTGTCCCAGGCAATGCAAGCAGAAGAGGACAAAGTCGCGGCCGTGGGGCGATCTGAGGGAACAGCCCAACTCGGGGCCAGAAATATGCTGACGACGATCGCCCGGGCGCGGCAGCGCCTGCGTCCTTCAGAGAAGAAGTAGAGAGTCGGCGCAGTCCAAAACATGAGCGCCAGCGCCGTCCTTTCAGCTGCATGCTTCGAAGTGTTGGAGGCCACAAGATTTCTGTGAGAGCAGTGATGGAGAGACCCCGAACTTCGTGGGATCGTCTGCGCAGTCCTTTCCATATATGAGTGTCCCGCTGTGCAAGGCTTTGGCCAGGGCCAGTGACCTTGGGAGGGTTGGACAGTCAGGCCGAGGTGTACTGCGCATATTCCAGTGGTCCTCGCCGCGCAGCAGTGGTCCCAATCCGCGGGCGGGTCAGCAACTTTTCTTCACCTAGGGGAGGGTGACCGCTGAGCTTCATCCAGGGCTTACACGGGGTGGTCGCGATCGTCCTGCTCTGCACACTGCTCTTCGCCGAGGAGGCGGGTGTTCCGCTACCCGTACCTGGCGAGCTGACCCTGATTGCTGCCGGCCTGCTCATCGCCACCGGTGGGCTCGACCCGTGGCTGTTCGTCCCGCTTGCCATCGCCTCATGCCTGGCCGGCTCGTTGACTGGCTACAGTTGGGCACGACTGGTGGGAGAGCACGGTCTGCGAGCCGCCGCCGCGAAGCTTCATCAGACCAAGCGCCTGGACAAGGTCACCGCCAGGCTCCGCCAGGCCGGACCTCGTGAGATCGCCCTCTCGCGTCTGATACCCGGACTCCGGGTCTACACGACGCTGGCAGCAGGTGCCGTCGAGGTGGATCGCCGAACGTTCCTGGTTGGTATCTCGCCAGTGACTGTGCTGTGGGTGGTCGTCCTTCTGGTGGTGGGTGTCGTGGCCGGCGTGCCCGCGGAGCGTTTTCTCGGACAGCTTGAAAGCCTGGTCCTGCAGGGAGGAATTCTCATTCTGCTTGGTGTGGGCAGTTATCTCGCCATCCGCCGAGTACCGGAGCACAGCATCACTGCTTTGGCGCGCCTGCCATCAAATCTAAGGGCGCTGCTCGCAGCAAGCGTAGATATGGGTTTGATCGGAGCCGTTGTTGCCGGGGCGCTGGCCATTGTTCGCCCCCTGACCCCGGTGGGAGCGATCGCCGGTTGGCTCGACATTCTTGTTGTCGCGATAGTGATCGCCATCTTCTACTCGGTAGCAACCCGTGCCGGCCGGCACGCGACAGCAGGCGAGACGCTACTCGACGCCAGCTACCTCACCCAGCGAGCACCAGAAGCGTCGAGGCTTAGCTTGCGCGCTGCGGCGCGAATGCTCCTCGAGCGTGGCGCCACCCGACCGATGACGGATGTGGTGCGGGCGGCGGAAATGTTCCGCACGCTAGGGAATGCCAGACGGCTGGAATTGGCGCGGCTGCTCCTTACCGGGGATCGCTCGCTGGACCAGGTAACAGGTGAGTTGCACGTGTCGCGGCTCGAAGCGGCGTACGCGTTTCGAGAGCTCCAAACCGCTGGTTTGGTTCTGGTCCACGAGACCGACGCGGGGCAGCGTTATGCGCTCGCCAGCGAACATGTTCGGATCGCAATCGCCGAGCTGCTGGAGCAGGCGCCACCGGATGAGAGGCTGGGACCGGCGGGGTAACTCGGTTCGTGATGAACCCACGTTCCTGCCCGATTGGGCTTCCGGTCAAGAAACGGTCTCGTTGTGCAATTTTGAACGCTCGAACCAATGTCCTCACAATGCGTCGAGTTTGAGAAAGACCCAGGGACCGGCCTTGAGTCGCCACTAGGTTTAACTGGGGTTGAACGCACTCGGCGATGTTGGCGAGGAATGGAAGCCGATTTGGGGAGCGATACGGGCTTGGCTCACGCTGTCAATGCCGATCTCGGGGGATTGCTCGCAACGGCTCGAATGCAGTCCGTGATTTCGTCAGCACCGAAAGGCTTGGTGACCACCGCTTCGACTAGACCTGAGGCCTGAAGAACCCACGCCTTGTCCGGGTTGCTACAAACGACGACGATCGGAATCGCGGTGGTGCTCGATTCAGTGCGAAGCCGATAGGTTCGGCTCTTGTCCGCTCACGATAGGCATCGACAAGTCGGTCGTAACGACATGCGGCAGAGAGGTCGGGCTAAACCAGCAATCGCACAACGGAGGCGTGCCAAATGGTCGGCCCTAGGAAGTCGACTTACAGTCGTTGTGAGCGTCGTAGACGTTCTTGTTCAACCCGTGCCGGCCGGCACGCGACAGCAGGCGAGAGCAGGATATCTTCGACGTTCATCCTGGCCAGACCGCTTTTCGTGATGACCACGGCCATGCGCCTCAGACCCGCTGCCATAGCGCGGGAACCAATCTCGAACCCAGTCTGGATCGGTCTGCTGGATTGCCTTCTGCTTGCGGCAGTCGGCCAGCCACCGCGAACCCTGGTGCTCCTTCAGGGCACGAAGCCCCGCTTCAGGCAGCGCCGAGAACTCGGTCGAATTCGTCCAGCCCTGCCATTCAACATAGACGGCTTTGGACGTCCGGTCCCATGTCACGACTGCTCCTCTGGGGCGGTTCAAGAAAACTCTGTCAGGCGAGACACGTCACCCCCAATCCCCCAACGCTCTGAACCCAGTCCCAGCTCCGATCCGAGGCAGAAAGGTGGTGGCCGGTTGTCGCGGCGAGAGGCCGAAGACGCTTCGCCGGGGCCACCTTGCCTGTCCTAGCGCGTCGAGCGCCCGCGGACGAAACCGAACAGCCAGAGCACGACCAGCACGATGATAGCTATCCAGATCAGGTTGACCAGACCGCCGGTCGCGTGGAATAGCAACCAGAGCACAAAAAGAATGACCGCAAGTACAAGCAACGCATGGATCATCTCAATACCTCCAAGGAAACCGGCCCCGGCGAAGTCTCGGGTGATTCTCATCGTATCGATTGGGGCGAACTCTGTCAGTCTGGCACGGGAACCTATCGGGCATCGGGAGCGGCCCACCCAGTGCTTGTAGCGGTCGAGGGACACGGTTCAGGCGGAAGGGGCGATCCTAAGACTGCACCGCAATCCGCCTGATTAGAGCACGATCGCCCATTGGCAGTAATAAAAGCAGCAACTTTGCCCCTTTGGCTACCCATCCTGCTGAAGTCTTGCTAAGCCGGGTCGCCGAGGCCCGGCCCGACAAACCGGGCAGCTTGGGGCCCAAAGAAGCTAACGAGCTGCTCGCTGCCGGGGATGCTTGGCACACACCGAGAGTCGGTGGTCACGTGGTTCGAAACACCAGCGAGTAGCCGCGGCCCGGCTTGTTGACGAGGTCCACCGGGATCGCAAGATCCACGAGTATCTTTCGGACCCGCTGACCAGGCAAAGTTCTTCTTCACTGTCAGCCCTCCGCCTGCCGTTTTTATCGGTGAGTACATCCTGATATTGGTAGGAATCGGATACATGCTTTACGGACCACGAGTCTATTCTCAGACCCGTTAGCAACCGAGAGATCGACCTCGAGTACTAATCAGTCCTGGTACTGCAAAGTCGCGCCAAACGTCCGCGAACAACGAGTCAGCCCTGGTGCGCCCTTCGTTTTGAACCTAAGTAAATGGTCTCCGCCGAAATCGACTGTTGGAGCTAAGATCGGCTCGAATTTGCCAGGAACTGAAGACCACTTGGCAAGGAAAAGGTCCCCGGTTCGAATCCGGGCGTGGGCTCCATCATTCTCCCGCTGCGTGGGCCGACCGTATCTACCCAGGCTCGTGGAGACCTCTGTTACTGCGGTCATACTCGTTTACGAGGCAGGGTTGATCGACCGCAGATGAACTGGGGCAACGTCAGTTTGCGAACCGCCTGGATCTTCCTGGCGGCGTGCCTGCTGTTCGAGGCCGTCTCCGTGACTGTTTTGTTGGCGGCCGATGTCTCCGCATCGACGAGTCTCGATCCCCATCGGCTAATCACCACGGGCGCGCGAGGTGCCGACCTCACACGGGTCGGCTCTATGCTCGATATGTTTGGGTACCTCGCGGCGATACCCGTCGTCCTTTATTTAGGGTCTCGGTTTCGCGGGGAGCCCGGCATTGATTTCTTCACCCTGTCGGGGATCTTGTTCTTGATCATGGGCGCGCTGGCGGCGATCATCTTCGGCTTTGCAGTCGCGCCGCTGATCCGTGAGTACGCGACCAGCCCCACAGCCAGGGACGCCATCGAGCCGACATTCGTCGCGCTTTACCGCATCGCCGTCTTCGGTATCTGGCAGACGCTCAACGGGATCCTGGCGGGGATCTGGGCGATCGGCGTCGGACGGCTGGCGTGGCAGCATCGCGCCCGGGTGCTCGCGAGCGTTCTGTTTGCTATTGGGCTGATCGCCGCCGGCGGCGCCGGGGGGCACATTTCAGGGATCTTCCCGGGCTCATAAGACCTGCCTAGGTAAATGGTCTCCACCGAAAGTGGCTTGCAGAGCTAAGATCAGTTCGAATTCGCCAGCGCCCAAAGACCACTTGGTAAGGAAAAGGTCCCCGGTTCGAATCCGGGCGTGGGCTCCACGTGTTCCCTGAGGCCTGATTTCGCAACAGGTCAGGCTCCGACCTCGACCGGACGCCGAAGCAGGTCAACCGCGATAGCGGCCGCGGAAACTGGAACCAGAACGATGAAGGACACGACGCCAATTAGCCCAACGATGGGCACGCCGGTCATAAAGCCGAACGCGTCGATTAGAGCGGCTGCACCGGTGAGCATCCATACGATCCCAACCTTCGTCCGCTGGCTCCGAAGCACATAGCCGGTGCCAAGCCACCAGACCCCGGCTGTGATCGCGTCGAGGGTGTTCCAGATCCCTTGGTAGACGGCGTTTGTCACCGCGCTTCCGGTGGCTAGGAGAACGTCCCGCTGGGCAGCTGAGGCTGCTGAATACTGCTCGCCGAGCGCGGGCAGCACGGCCCCGAGCACGGCGGCGCCGGCAGCGCCCATCAGGCAGTAACCGAGGCCGGCAATGGTTGAGACGGCGGACAGCGATGGGCTCTGGCGATTCAACCAGTGCCAGAGGAAGATCGCGAGTGGGACAAGCAGCAGGTAGTACCCAAGCACGTCAGCGACCATGCTGAAGTGAAAGAGCGTGGCGGCTGTCCGGCCGTGTGTGATGACCACCGTGAAACTACTCGTGGGATCGGTAGCGTCGGGGGCAGCAGCAAACCCCAGAACCCCGGTGGCGATCGCGAACGCGACTCCGACAAGCGCGCAAATTGCTGCGACTCTCTGGAAGGTCTGCTCTCTCATCGTCCTACGCGTCCCGAATTGTAAATTCGGGCAATCGAATCAGGCGTGGTCTCCAAACTCAATCGCACCGTTTCCCTACATCTCCTCGTCGATTTCTTCTCCCCAGAATTGCGGCAAGGAAATGCTCTTCCGCGTCACTCCGCGAACCGACCGGTACTCCCCAGTCGGAGTTGTGGCCCGTCGACTCTATTGACGGCGGGCGATCTGGGTGCTAGAAACTCAGGAACCGAAGCACACTACTAGGGTTCCGCCGGCGGTTCGCGCTGGGTCTGGTCCAAGAGTAGCGAGCACGTTCGCGTGCGACACGGCGGGAGAAAAGCCCGGGAGAACTTCGCCTCGTCAACTCGTGCTGTGGAGGCACTCGATGACAAGAGCGAACCCGGCGGTGCGATGTCGTGGAGACAGGTCGCTGCGTCTTGTCACGTGTCCTCCTGAACGAAGGAGGGATGCGTGAGTGACCAAGTAGCCATGGATGCCAAGGAGGCTGATCCCATCTTCGGGGTCGAGGTCCACGGCCTCGACCCAATCCCGCCCGAGCACGCTCACGGCCATCCGCGCGAGCTCTTCTGGACCTGGATGGGCGGCAATTTCAACTACGTCGTTCTGACGACGGCCGCCCTCACGATCCTCTTTGGCCTCGGCCTGTGGCAAGCCCTGGCCGCAGTTGTCATCGGAAGCATCGCTGGCGCGGCCGTCCTCGGCCTTTGCAGCATCTTCGGCCCTCGTACAGGCACTGCCACCATCGTCAACACCCGTGCCGCTTTTGGGCTGAACGGTAACTATCCGGTCGCGCTCCTTAGCTGGCTTTCGGCATCGGGCTGGGTGGCGGTCAATTCAGTGTTGGCGATTTTCGCCCTGGTCGAGCTTGCGTCGGTCGCCGGGCTGGGGAGCGGCACCGCCGTCAAGATCGCGGCGATCATCCTCGTGCTACTGGGGCAGGTGGCCATCGCGCTGTTCGGGCACGCCACCGTCGTAGCCTCGGAGCGAATTTTCTTTATCGTCTCCGTCATCCTGATTTTTGGGCTCCTGATCTTTGCCTTGCCGAAAGTGAACTGGGGATACGGAGGCGGCCCGCAGTTGGGCAGCACCGCGTTGGGCACCTGGCTGCTAGGACTCTCAGTTATCTTTGCCGGTCCCATCTCCTGGACCAACTACGCGTCCGACTACTCGCGGTACTTCAGTCGCGACACCAGGCCGCAGCAGGTGGCCATGTGGGCCTTCCTGGGAATGCTCGCCTCGTCGTTGCTTGCCGGTTTCGTCGGAACTGTGCTGGCCACGCTAGTTGACATGTCGAATCCTGTTGACAACCTGCCGAAGATCCTGCCTGGCTGGTACTTGGTGCCGTTCCTTCTGGTCGTCATTTGGGGCGCCACCGCCAATAACGTCCTCAACCTCTACACAGCCGGTCTCGGTCTGCTTGCCCTTCGCGTCCAGGTGCCGCGCTGGATCGCTGTCTGCATGGTCGGCGTGATTGCCACCATCCTCACGTTCATCGCGGTCTTCGTCTACAACTTCATGGCGCTATACGCGCAGTGGCTCTCCCTCACACTCATCCTTCTCTGTCCCTGGGTCGCCATCCTGCTTGTCGACTATCTCGTCCGGGGCGGACACTATGACATCCAAGCCCTCCACACATGGGGAAGCGGCCCGTACTGGTATAGGGGTGGAATCAACTGGCCTACGCTCGGCGTATATGCGGTGGGCGTGATCGCCGCTTTGGCGTTCGCCAACTCGACGCTCTGGCAGAGCCCGATCGCCACCAGGGTGTTGGGCGGCGCCGACCTTAGCCTGTTCGCCGGCCTCATGGTGACCGGCGCCCTCTATTACTTCGTCGCCAGGGCCTAAGTGGCAACGAAGCGGGCGAATCCCGCCGGGAGCACGGTGCGGCCATGACGCGCCCCGCGGCGGACCACGCGACCGATTTGAGCCCATTCCGAACCGCGTGGTTCGAAGTCTGCAAGCTCGAGCCGGGCGTCTATCTCGTCTCTGAGCCAGGCCACGTCAACTCATGGCTCATCGAGGGGTCGAAGGGCGCCGTGCTCTTCGACACCGGCCTTGGCGTGGCCAACATCCGCAAGATCGTGGAGGAGATCACCCCCCACAAGCTCTTGGTGGTCAACTCCCATTACCACTTCGACCACACCGGGGGAAATCGCTTCTTCGACGAGTTCGCCATCCATCGCATTGGCGCGGATCTCGTTTCGAAGCCCTCACCGCCGGAGCTGGCGGAGGGCTACATGGCTTACACCAAACGGCTTCTCGATGCGTGGGGACCGTACAAGGAGGCCGATGACCTGTACTTCCACCTGCTCACCGCGGAACGAATGATTCGCCCGCTCCCGGAGGGGTTCGACCCGGGCGGTTACACGGTTGTTCCCTCAATCCCCACGCGCCTTCTCGACGAAGGCGACGTGCTCGATCTCGGTGGCCGCAAGCTCCAGGTGCTGCATACACCGGGGCACTCCCCGGACTGCATATGCCTCCTGGACGAGGGAAACGGCCTCCTCTTCGGCGGCGACACCATCAACACAGGGCCGATTTACGCGCAGCTCGAGGATTCCGACTTGCAGAAGTTCGCTCGGTCGACCGCCCGTCTGTCAGAGATGGCGGACAACTACCGACGCGTTTTCGTCTGCCACTTTCTACGGTTCGATGAGCCGGCGGCACTGGTGCGGGAGATCGCGGCGGGGTTTAAAACCCTTCTTGCCGGCGACGCATTCATCCGCGACAACGTCGACTGCCTCAACTACCCGGTAAAAGAGGCGTGCTTCGAGCACTTCTCGATTTTCGTCCCGGCCGGAGAGCCAACGAAGGTCTGACAGCGGGCGAGCCGCGGGCGTCGCGGTTCACACCGCGCCACCCCCAACGCGATCCTTAATGTTCGCGCCACGCGGTTTGGTCGAATTCTTCCGCGGGCGAGTGCGAACCAGATGGACCGCTTTACGGCCGGCCTACACATTCCGGGCCGCGCCCTTTTCTACCCGCAGTTAGTCTGAGATATGTGAGCGTTCAACTCGAGCGCGTTCCTTGGACGCCCCAGCTCTATCGCGTTATGGCCGGGCTGATGGTCTCGCTCTTTGTTGCGGCCATGGATGCCACTGTTGTTGGGACTGCTCTGCCCACCATCGCTCGCGACCTCGGCAGCTTCCAGCTCTATCCCTGGATCGTCGCCGGTTACCTCATCACCGCCACCACCACGGTGCCCCTTTGGGGTCGCCTTGCTGACCTCCACGGGCGCCGTCGCGTCCTGCTCGTTGGGATCGCGGTGTTCATCATTGCCTCCGCGCTTTGTGCGACCAGCCCTTCCATGGTGTGGCTCATCGCCTTTCGCACTCTGCAGGGGGTTGGTGCAGGTTGTATCCAGCCCGTCGTTTTCACCATCCTCGGCGACATCTTTCCTCTCAAGCAGCGCGCTCCGCTTTCGGGCCTGTTCAGCAGCATGTGGGCGATCGCGGCGATCATCGGCCCTGCCCTTGGCGCGCTCTTCGTATCGACGATTGGTTGGCGCTGGATCTTCACCATCAACGTTCCCTTCGGTTTGGCCGCGGCTGCGCTCGTGTGGGGCTACAGGGAGCGGCGGCCCGAGAGGGCGGGCGCTCGCGGTCTCGATGTCCGGGGCTCGCTGCTGCTCACCGCCGGCGTTGTCCTTCTCCTTGTCGGCCTGGGGGCCGGAAGCCAGTCGGCAACACCGAACTGGCTGCTCGTAGCAGCCGCTGTCGTCGCACTCGCCGCATTCGCTCGCGTGGAGTGGGGGAGTGCCAACCCCACAGTGCCTCTCGATCTCCTGCGCCACCGCGTCATCGGGCCCGCGATTGCCGTCGGCGCCCTTATGGGCACTGTCATGTTCGGCGTCACCACCTACGTTCCGCTGTGGGTGCAGGAGGTTCAAGGCGGCTCGCCCTTTGATGCCGGCGCTGCGGTTGGCGCGATGTCGATCGGCTGGCCGGTCGTCTCAGCTCTCGCCGGCTTCTTCATGGTGCGGATCGGTTACCAGCGCCTCGTTGTCGCTGGGACCCTCGCCTTGCTGGCAGGCACCCTGATGCTCGCCATCGGGTCTCCAGGTCGCGGGGTCGTGTGGACCGGAGCGGCATCACTCGTGATCGGCGCCGGCATGGGCGCCATCGCCGCGCCCTTGCTCATCGTGATTCAGAACATCGTCGATTGGAGCCGTCGTGGCGCTGCCACCGCCCTCAACCAGTTCTCTCGCACCATCGGTGGCGCTGTCGGGGTCTCTCTCATGGGCGTACTGCTGCAGGGCTACGTCAACTCGAGCAAAGATCCTCTGGGTGCGCGTGCTCAACTCCAGGCTGGGCTGCACGCCGATTTCGTCGTCCTTGTCGCGCTCGCCGCTCTGATGCTGGCGATCGCCATTGGGATCCTTGTCGTGGCGCGACGGGCGGAAAAAGAAATGGGGCCGGCTGTTGTAGCCGGCCCCGTCGCTTAGTTGCCGGTTACTTGGACGGCTCGTCCATCTTCAGAAGGCCGAACGATGCTCCCTGTGGGTCGCTCACGATCGCGAAGCGGCCGCCTGGCATGTTCTGCGGGGCGAGCATCTCCTTGCCGCCCGCCTCGGTGACCTTCTTGAACGCCGTGTCGACGTTGTCGACGTTGAAGTACACCATCCAGTAGCTCGGCACCTCGGCCGGGACCATCGGGTTCATCTCCATCGCGCCGGCGATGCTCTCTCCTCCCGCCTGGAACTCCGTGTACTCGGGGTTCTCGCCCTGGGCCGGAGTCTTCTTCTCGCCCCAGGTGAACAGCTTCGTGTAGAACGGCTTCGCCTTGTCGACCCCGCGCGAGTTGAGCTCCGCCCAGCCCATCGTGTTCGGGCTGTTGAGCACCTGCGCGCCACTCATGTTCTGCGACTGCCAGATCCCGATCATGGCGCCGCTAGGGTCCTGGATGATCGCCATCTTGCCCTGGTCCCCAACTGCCATGGGCTCCACGATGACGTTGCCTCCCGCGGCCTTTGCCTTCTTCGTGGTGTCGTCGACATCAGGCGTGCCGATGTACACAGTCCATGCGGTTGGTGCTTGCTCCATCTGCTTCGGGCCGATGCCCGCCACGTCCTTGCCGTCGATCTTCGCCAGCCCGTAGCCGCCGTACTGCGGATCCGGACTTACCTCGATCTTCCAGCCGAAGACCTCGGCGTAGAACTTCCTGGCTGCCTCCGCGTCGCTGGTCGCAAGATCTGCCCATACGGGCTTGTGAGCTATTGCAGTTTTGGCTTCCGCCATATCTAGCCTCCTTGTACAGCGTGGTTGCCGAACGCCAACCGATTACACCACCGTCGGGTGAAGGGTCGTTTAAGGGTTGGCGATGGCGAAGTCGGTCGTCACGTTGACTCCGTTGCGCAGCGTCTGCAGCGTCGAGCAGTACCGCTCCGCACTCCCCAGCATACGACTCGCTCGGTCAGCGTCAATGCCCTCTTTTACCTTGACTCTCGTGCGAACATGGATGCCTGTTGCGCCCACCGGAACATCTCGATCGGTGGCCATCGTGCCCCGGAAATCCCAGTCGATGTCCACCTGCACCTCGACCCCTTCCAGCTCGATGCCCATATTCGCCGCGACCGACCTCAAAGTGCTCTCCTCGCAGATTGCCAGGGCCGCGGCCAGGATGTCGCCCGAGCAGGGCGCGTCGCCGGCCCCGCCCGCGGCGGGGTGGAGGCCCGATTTGATCACCACACTCGAATACTCGACAGGCGCGACTGCGCAGTGGCGCGGGTCGGAGAGGTCGGAGGCGACGCTTCGCGCAGAGGTTGTGACGAGGGCTGTCTTCGGGTCGGATCTGTAGCTCTCTTTGAGCGGGGCCTGGATCGATTTGAGGTCGATGGAGTAGGGCATGGACATAAGATAACCTCGCTCCATGGGCGCTCTTGAGACCTCCTTTACACGTCTTGTCGGATGCGACGTGCCCATCCAGCTCGCGGGCATGGGCAGCATCCTCAGCCCTCAGCTCGCGGCTGCAGTCTCAAACGCCGGGGCACTTGGTCAGATCACATTCGCCGGCATCGAGGCCGGCGACGCCAAGCAGCGATTGGACACGCTCGCCTCGTTGACCTCGAAGCCATTCGGAGTCAATCTCTTGATTCCTTACCTCGACCGCAACATCCTCGAAATGTCCGTTCAAAAGGCGCGGGTCATCGACTTCTTCTGGGGCGATCCCGACCCCGAGCTTGTGAGCTTCGTCCACGAGGCCGGCGCCCTTGCCTCATGGCAGGTCGGGTCCGTCGCCGAGGCCGTCGCCGCCGAGAAGGCCGGCTGCGACTTCATCATCGCCCAGGGCGTAGAGGCCGGCGGTCACATCAGAGGCACCCTCGGCTTGCTCCCGCTGCTCACCCAGGTCCTGGACAAGGTCAAAGTGCCGGTGCTGGGCGCCGGTGGCATCGGCAGCGGCCGGGGCATCGCGGCGGTGTTGGCCACCGGTGCGGCGGGCGTCCGGATGGGGACCAGGTTCATCGCCGCATCCGAGTCGAACGCGCATCCCGACTACGTGCGGGCGATCATCTCAGCCCAGGCCGAGGACAGCGTGCGCACGGACCGCTTTGAGGTCGACTGCCCGATGTGTCCCTCCACCCACGGTGTGCTGAGGTCAGCTCTCGACGCCGCCGAGGCATTCGACGGCTCCTTTGTGGCCGAGCTCGACGGCGAGCCGGTGGCTCTTTTTCGGGGCACAGAGCCCTTCAAGGGCTTCACCGGTAACATCGGCGCGATGGCCTGTTACGCGGGTCAATCGGTGGGTGAGGTACGTGGCGTTCAGCCGGCTGCGGAAATCGTGGGAGAGCTCGTCGAGGGTGCGGAAAAGCACCTCCGCGGCACGGCCGTCAGCGCCTAGGAATCTTCCTCAGACCGAGGTTCGGCCGGCAGCCCCTCCAGCGTCACCTCTATAAGGGGGCTCTCCCGGATCATCCTGTCGAGATCGTTGCGCTTCCAGGCTTTCGCTATGGGGGCCAGGTCCGCGCGCCGTTCCGCCTCATCCCTGATGATCCGGGCGGTCGCGGCCAGGTCCGCACGGACCGTGCGCTTCAGGTGGAAGGTGAAGTAGGGGTTGGCCGCCAGGTTGGCGAGCCATCCGCGAGGAAAGCCAGGCATCCCGCTGATGTAGATCCTGCCTTCGATGTTGTGGAAGACGATCTCGATGCGCCGAGGCTTGCCGGTCTGGCGCCCGAGGGTGGTGATGTCGATGACTCCGCCCCGCGAGAGAGCTTGAACGACCTTCGGGTCTACAGGCGCGCTGTTGGTCACACCCATGAGAACCGGGAATGAGCGCTGCGCATTCAAGTTTTTGCCAGTTAAGGGGGTCTGGAATAAAGCTGAACCAGGTAATATTGAATACCTTCAGGTATGCACAAAGAGATCTTCATCGAGACCGACGCGTCAGGTTGCCTGTTCGACCGACGGGTACGTGAACACCTCGCGCAAGAGGTGCCTGCGAACGAGGCGGCCGCCACTGAGGCCCTGGCCGCGCTACGCGTAGCCTCGCACGGCATGCGGACGACCATGGACCGCTGGCTTGAGCGCCACGACCTCAGCGAGGGTCGGATGTCAGTCCTCTGGCGCCTGCGCGCCAAAGGCTCGATGACCCTGGGCGACCTCGCCGAGGCACTCGACGTCAGCCCGCGCAACATCACCGGCCTGGTGGACCATCTCGAGAAGGATGGGCTCCTGGAGCGCTTCGCGGATCCTGAGGACCGGCGCGCAACCCTGGTCCGGCTCGCGCCGGCTGGAAAGCAAAAGCTCTCCGACATCAAGAACCAGATGGGCAGCCCGCGCCACGGAGTGGTGGCCGGTCTCACCGATGAGGAGCTCAACCAGCTCCGCCATCTCCTACTGAAGTTAGTCCGCAACATGAAAGCAATGGAGCTCGAGAAGGTATGACCCAATTCGTTCAGCTGCCGCGCCGCCGATTGATCCTCGTCACCGTGGGCGTCATGCTCGCCCTGCTGCTGGCCGCCCTGGACCAGACCATCGTCGGCACCGCCATGCCGAGGATCATCGCCGAGCTCAACGGGTTCGACAGATACGCCTGGGTCACCACCACCTACCTGCTCACCTCAACGATCACGGTCCCGATCGCCGGCAAGCTGGGCGACCTCTTCGGTCGCAAGCCGTTCATCCTCGCCGGCATGGCCGGCTTCATGGCGATGAGCTGGCTGTGCGGTTTCAGCCAGAACATGACCGAACTGATCATCTTCAGAGGACTTCAGGGCCTGTTTGGAGGCGTGCTGTTCGCCTCCGTCTTCACGGTTCTCGCCGACATCTTCACCCCCCAGACCAGGGCGCGGATGCAAGGCGTGTTCGGTGGCGTCTTCGGCCTCGCATCGGTCATCGGCCCGACCACGGGTGGCTTCATCACCGACAACTGGGGCTGGCGCTGGGTGTTCTACGTGAACATTCCCGTCGGCGTGATCGGAATCGCGCTGCTGTTTGCCTTCCTGCCCTTCGTCCGGACCAGCGCTTCGTGGCGCAACATCGACTTCGCAGGCGCCGGTCTCCTGGCTCTCGGCCTGACCCCGCTCCTTCTCGCCCTCTCCAACACCACGACCTACGGCTGGACCAGCTGGCAGACCCTCGTTCCCCTGATCGGTGGCCTCGTCGTGCTTGTGATCTTCGTGTTCGTCGAGGCTTACGAGAAGGAGCCGATCATTCCGATTAGCCTCTTCAAGAACCGCGCCTTCTCCGTTTCGATCCTGGTCGGCTTCATTGCCTCGTTCGGCATGTTCGGCACCATCATCTTCGTGCCGCTGGTTTACCAGGGCGTCCTCGGCATCAGCGCCACGAACTCTGGCGCGCTGATCACGCCGCTGATGTTCGGCCTCATCGGGGCCAGCATTGTGACCGGTCAGCTGATGGTCCGCATCAAGTACTACCAGTACCTGGGAACGCTCGGCGCGGCCATCATGGCCGTCGGCATGTTCCTTCTGTCGCAGGTTTCCATTCACTCAACACAGCTCGAGGTGACCTCTTCGCTGGTGTTAGTCGGCATCGGGCTCGGCATGACCATGCCTCTCTACATCCAGGCCGTTCAGAGCGCGGTGTCGCGCAAGTACCTCGGTGTGGTCACCAGCAACATCCAGTTCGCCCGCAACGTGGGTGGAACGATCGCGACCGCCATCTTCGGCTCGATCCTTGCAAGCCGCCTGGGCCCGAACATCCAGACCCAGGTCGCCGCCCTCCACCTGCCGGCGTCATTCACTAGTACTTTCAAGGTCGGTGGGAGCACTGCCCAGCAGATATTCGACCCGGTCCACCTGGCAGCGGCCCGGGCGGCGCTGCCTGCTGCGGCGCGCCCGCTGTTCGACCAGGCGATCGTCGCGGTCAAGGCAGGCCTGGCGATGACCCTGCAGGAGATGTTCCTGATCGGCACCGTGGCGATCCTGTTCTCGGTGGTCGTCTCGCTCTTCATGCCCAACGTGCCGCTGTTGGCGGCGAAAAAGCAGCCGGGGGCAGAGCTCGGAGAGGGATCACCGGTCCCCGAGTCGGACCCGGACGGCGAGGAGTCGCGAGAGCTGCAGCCCGCGAAGGCGTCCTGAGGTAAAGCGCGCTCCTCTGCGAGCGAGCGTTTTAAGCTCTTCGGGCGAATGGAAAATGCCCGGGACAAGGCCTATCAGCTTCTGAACGGATTCCGCGCCACACAGATGGTGCGGGCGGTGGCAGAGTTGAGGATCCCGGACCTGGTCGCCGCAGGTCCTCGTAGCGCCGATGACCTGGCGGCGTCCACCGGCGTTCAGGCGGATCCCCTCCGGCGAATGCTTCGTGGATTGGTCTCCCTAGGCGTGTTCACCGAAACCGAGGACGGCCAGTTCGGCGCGACAGCCGTTTCGGAGTGCTTCAGGGATCGGCCGGGGACTCTGCGCGGTATGGCCCTCATGCTCCCGAACGAGACGTACGAGGCTTTCGGCTCGCTGATGCACACCCTGCGGACCGGGCAGCCGGCGTTCGAGCATGTCTTCGGCATGACGCACTGGGAGCAGCTCGCGCGCGAGCCCGAGCGGTCGGTGATTTTCAACGCGGCCATGCAATCGATCACCGAAGCGATCCAGGAGTCGGTCGTCGCCGCCTATGACTTCAGCGACCTTCGGAGCATCGTCGACGTCGGAGGGGGCCGGGGAAGCTTGATTGCCGCCCTGCTGAAGGCCAACCGCCACCTGACGGGAACGGTCCTCGACCTGCCCGCGGGATTGGCCGAGTGCAAGGCGTACCTGAAAGAGCAGGGCGTCGGCGACCGCTGCCACGTTGTGAGTGGGAACTTCTTCGAATCCGTTCCCGCCGGCTGTGATGCCTACGTGCTCAAGCACATCGTCCATGACTGGACCGATGAGAAGGCCACCGCGATTCTCGCAACCTGTCGGAAAGCGATGGGACCCGGCGCGCGCCTGATACTCGTGGAGCGGATCCTGCCGGCCCGCGCTGAGGAATCGCCTGCGGCGCAAAGGGTGTTCATGGGTGACATGCAGATGCTTGTCCTCCTCGGTGGGCGCGAGCGTACGATCGAAGAGTTCGAGGCTCTATTCCAGGCAGCAGGCCTGCGGCTGAGCCGGGCCATCCCAACAGCTTCCGGATTCCACGTGATCGAAGCAGAGTCCGCCTAAAGTCAGCCGGCCGGCGAGTCCCCGGGCGCCGGGAGCTTCAGCGACGAGCCCCCGAAACGATCTTCCAGGAAGCGGCCGTTGGCGAGCAGAGCGTCGGTGTCGTTCTTGTTGACGGCATCTGCCACCTCATTCATCTTGCTGTCGAGAAGCGTGAGCTGGTCCAGCAGCACATCGGCAGCCGTCCGGCCGCCGTCCGGCCGCCATCCATTCGGTGCAGGGTCGCGTAGGCCCGCGGCAGGTTGAGATAGGTTTGAAGAGTCGACGGCAGGTAGTCGGTGGCGGTCTTTTGCACGACGAAAGCGTCGCGAGAGCCGGGGCCCCGCCTGTCGATCTTAGGGAGGATGGAAAGGATTGTTTGCTGGATCGACAGGACTTTCTGGTAGACGTTGTCGGGAACCTTGCCCCTAACCGCCGACACCTGGTGGGCAAGAGCGGAGCTGATGTTTTCCGGCGCCTGGCCGCCCAACAGGTTCCACCTCGTGCCGGATGGCGCATGTAACTCCGTCCGGTACCGACCCATAGGGGCAACTGCGGCTCGCGCAGAGCCGGTTGAAATTTGGAGGTCGGGGTAGCTGAGATGCATAGAAGCCTACGAAAACTGTGGAGTGGCCTCATGTTCCGAACCTTTGCCGTCGGGGTGGTCCTCCTCGGCGCGCTCGTCACCGCGGCGCCCGCGTCGGCGAGTTCGGGCGGGTTCAACAGTCCGGGAAACATCCTGATCGCCGACCAGTTCAACAACCGCGTGATCGAAATCGATCGGCACCACCACATCGTTTGGCAATGGGGAGTGGGGCCGAACGACCTCGGACCCACCTCGATCATCGGGGTCAACGACGCTCAGCGGGTGGGCGACCTTACGTTGATGGCGGGCACCGGCATACCCCCAAACACGGTTCCCAGCTGCACCAACCCTACGGGCTGCCCTGACAACCGCGTGCTCCTGGTCAACCAGAGCGGCAAGATCGTGTGGCAGTACGGCCATTTCGGTCCTGGGGGCTCCGGCCCCGGCCAGCTCAACACCCCGGTCCAGAACACCTACCTTCCCAACGGCCACATCCTCATCACCGACCAGGCCAACGAGCGGGTCATCGAGGTGAACCGCGCGAAGGAGATCGTCTGGCAGTTCGGCCACACAGGCGTTACCGGCATGGGTGACAACCTCCTCAACAACCCCAACAGCGCCGAGCTGCTGGCCAACGGTCACATCCTCATCGCGGACGAGAACAACAACCGCGCGATCGAGGTCAACCGGGCCAAGCACATCCTGCGGGTGTTCAGCGCCGGCGGCACCACAGGTGGCGTTGCTTTTGCAAGCCGCCTCGCCAACGGCCACACGCTGATCACCGATTCCGGGAACAACCGCATCGTCGAGGTGACGGCGGCCGACGTGCCGGTTTGGCAGTACCTGACCAACACCCAGAAGGGGAGCAACCCTTCGCCGGCGCCGACTCGGGCGGTGCGCCTCCGGAACGGGCACACGTTGATCAGCGATCAGTTCAACGATCGGGTGATCGAGGTCACCCATGGGGGGCACATCGTATTCAGCGAGGGCAAGTTGAACACTCCGGGCATCGGCGGCAGGTTGCTGAACGGGCCCTACGACGCCAAGGTGATCGGGGACTACACGGGCCTGACACCGCCGTTCTTCAACTAGACGACGTAAGTCAACAAGCGCTTCCGGACGGCGCCGGTCACGTGATCGGCGCCGTCACCCGTCCACCTCGCAAACCGGATTGACTGCCCAATCTGCCGCGATCACAATCACGCTTGGTGGAATCGTCGCCACGGCCGCCGCCGCCGCCGGCGGCTCACTCCGCAGCCCCCTTGGCCAGGGCACGTCACGTGTATCAGGTCATCACCGCGGCGGTGGCGGGCGGGCTGGCAACCCTTGGCGTTGAGTATTTTCTCCACGTCGTCCGGCTCGGCTTGCTCGCATCGCTTGCCGGGCTGCTGTTCGTCGCCACCCTGTGTGCTGTCGTCCTCATCAACCTGGTCTCGGCAAGGACCTGGGAACGGATTCCGAGGTTCCCCGCGATTCCCAGCCGGCTGTTGCCATTCCTGTTCCTGGGCGGACTCATTGCCGGCTTCCTGCTCGGCTGGCTCTATTGGTAAGCGGCCGGAACCTCCGTCTCGCGTATCTGTTCGGCGTGGCAGGCGCGCTCGTGGTGCTGCTCGTCCTCCCCTGGTTCAAGATCCTGGGCCAGCCGACCCCGTGTGGAGCGTGGCCCCAGGACATGCCAGACCATCCAGTCCTGGGAAGGCAGTTCGGCACCGTGGCCCTGTGCATGGGCTGCCTGCTCATCGGCTCGATGGCCAGCTACGCAGGCAGAAAGTCGCGGCTGAAGAGCTTGCTCGCGGGGGGCACCAGGGACCTCCGAAGAGCTCGAGCTCTTGTTCAGATCGGCCTCGCCCTGATGCTGCTGTTCTCGACAGGTGCATTGCTCTTCGAGAGCTGGGCCGTCTGGAACAACGACTGGGCGGTGACCCACTACGTGCGCTGCGGGAATGACGTGTCGCCCTACTGGGCGGCGGCGGGCGCCTGCGCGCTCTGCCTGTTGCTCGGGAACTGGCTATGGCATGCGGCTCCGACGGGGCCGGACACCTGATGTGGCACTCGTGGGTGCCTGTGATCCTGGTCGACGGCTTCGTCGGCGTGCTTCTCTACCTGGTGGGGCTTGAGATTTGGCTCACCTTGAAGGGCGGCAAGCCGGTTGGCGCCTACGTTTGGGACTTCCTCATCCACCGTCCTCTGATGGACATCGGTTTTGCGCTGTTCCTCGGTGCATTGCTGGGACACTTCTTCGCCAAAGGCCCAATCCCGTGGGGGTAACACCGGCCACCGCATGAATCGCAAGTGAGGGAATCCTATGTACAAGGTTGAGATCGCCTTCGGTCGCGGTTTGCGGATGGAGCTCAAGAGCCGAGACATCGTCCTGGTGGTGTCGAACGAGGATCGCAAGATGGGCGAGCTTCGGATCAGCAGGGGGTCCGTCGATTGGTGGGGCTACATGAACAAAGCCACGCCGACGACGCTCACCTGGGAACGCTTCGCCGAGGTCATGGAAGATCCGAGCCTGCCCAGGCGGCGAAAGGTTCGGCGACCTGTCAAAGCAAAGCGCGCCTCGTAGCCTTGTCCAGCTTCTATTTCTGGCTGAAGTTCCTGCACCTGGCCGGCCTGGGCGTCTTCCTTCTCGGTCATGGAGTCTCGGCGGCCGGCTCCCTGGTGCTTCGGCGCCCGATGGCGGACGCCACGCGTAGCGCGCTGCTTCAGCTCTCGATGCGCGCGAACTATGTCGCCTTCCCTGGGCTGCTGCTCCTACTCGTCACCGGGGTCTGGATGGGCTTTCAGGGTTCTTGGTGGCACTCCGCCTGGATCTGGACGGCGATCGTCGTCCTGTTCATCGTCTTCGTCGTGATGTCGGCCCTCAGCCTGCCCTACCACCGTGCCCGTGAAGCCGTGCGAGACAACCAGCCCACAGCCGAGCTCGAGAGCCGGCTGAAAGGAGCGCGCCCCATCGTCTTGATGGCCGTTGGGGGTATCGGCCTGCTGGTAGTTATCTTCATGATGGTGATGAAGCCCTTCTGACCAGGCGATTCTCAGCAAACTGTAAGAATTCGTCCAGCCAGTTCAAAGGTTCCCTCTTCAACGTGTGATCAACAAATAAATGGCGCAGGATGCGGAGGTAACCCCGATGTCGCAGATGACTCCAGAACCGTACTTGCAGGCCGCCCCGACGGGTCAGGGCGAGCCTCCAACGACGTACTGGGTGCCGCCGCCGCCTCCACCGCCACCTGCGCCTCCTGCGCCCCCACACCGCGGAGACCCACACGTGGGCCGCTGGATCCTCATCTCGGTGCTCGTCGCCGTCATCGCCGCCGGAGGCAGCGGGATCGGCGTCGGCTGGAGCATCGCCAATGTGATCCGCCACCAACCGGCAGTCCAGTCGCCGATCGCCATCGCCAGCCCCACCACCGGGCCGATCAACGGCAGCGCCGGCGCGAATGCGATCGCCGCCAAGGTCGATCCCGCGATCGTCGACATCAACACGGTCGTCGGCTCCTCACAGGCGGCCGGGACCGGCATGATCCTCACCTCCGGCGGCGAGGTGCTGACCAACAACCACGTCGTCAACGGCTCGTCTTCCATCCGCGTGGCGATCGCCGCGCACTCGGGCACCTACACCGCCCACGTGATCGGCGTGGCACCCCACGCAGATGTCGCCCTCATCCAGATCGAGGGCGTGTCGAACCTGCCGACCATCACGATCACCTCGTCGTCGACCCTGAAGATCGGTGATTCAATAGTCGCGCTGGGCAACGCCCTCGGCCTCGGCGGCACGCCCACCGTGTCCACGGGCAGCGTCATCGCCCTCAACCAGTCCATCACCGCGAGTGAGGGCTCGGGAAAGTCCGAGCAGCTCGCCGGCATGATCCAGAGCGACGCGCCCATCAGCCCTGGAGACTCCGGCGGCCCCATCGTCAACTCGGCCGGCCAGGTGGTCGGCATGATCACCGCCGGCGACGTCCAGGGCTTCCGGTCGCAGACTTCCACCGTCAACTACGCGATCCCGTCCGACACCCTGCTGAGCTACGCCAACAAGATCAACGCAGGCGTGGCCAGCTCCGACATCATCTACGGGCAGGTCGGCCTCATGGGCGTCTCCGTGCAGGACCTCAGCGCCGACATCACAGCGCAGCTGGGGTTCAACGTCTCGTCGGGTGCCTACGTGCGGGATGTCTCGCCTGGTTCGCCGGCCGAGTCCGGCGGCATCACCCCGGGATCGGTCATCACCAGCGTCGGCGGCACCAAGGTCACGTCGAGCGCCACGCTGGGGACCGCGATCCAGGCTCACAAGCCGGGCGAGCAAATCTCCGTGACGTGGGTCGACCAGCACGGCACACACACCGCGACAGTGACCCTCGCGGGAGTGAACCCCTAAGGCCGGGCGTCACAAAACCCATACGCGCGGTGCTCAGTCAGGGATGACCAGCGCTGAACCCGCGTTCCGTGCCGTCGCTCTTTCGAAGGCGTACGGAAAGCGGCTGGCGGTCGATCATCTCGACCTGCTGGTCGACCGCGGCGAGCTGTTCGGCTTCCTCGGGCCCAACGGTGCGGGAAAGACCACGACCATTCGGATGGCGCTGGGATTGGTCGCGCCGACCAACGGTTCCGTCGAGATCCTCGGGCATGAGGTGCGTCACAACAGAGCCAAGGTCCTTCCGCGCGTGGGCGCGCTTGTCGAATCCCCGGCGCTGTACGGCTACATGTCGGGCCGCAACAACCTGCGTGCGTTTGCCGACCTCCTCGGCGGCGTGAACGAGAAGCGCATCGACGAGGTGCTTGAGATCGTCTCCCTGAATGGGCGGGACAAGGATCGCGTCAAGACCTACTCGATGGGCATGAAGCAGCGCCTTGGCCTTGCCATCGCGCTGCTCAACGACCCCGACCTCCTGATCCTGGATGAACCCGCGAACGGGTTGGACCCCGCCGGCATCGTTGAGATGCGCGACCTTCTGCGCACCCTCGCTGCGGAAGGCAAGACCGTATTCATCTCGAGCCACGTCCTCAGCGAGGTGCAGCAGATCTGCACGCGTGTGGCGATCATCAACCACGGCCGGCTCGTTCGTGTCGCGCCCGTGGCCGAGCTCCTGGACGCCCCCGGTGAGTTCGAGATCAAGGTCGATGCTCCTGATGACCTCGTCGTCGCCCTCCGGTTGCAGCCATGGGGCCAGGAGGCTCGCGTCGAACACGGCCTGGTCATCACTCGCGCCCCTGACGCCCGCGGGCGCAACCTCATCGCGTTCTTGGTGGAGAACGGTCACCATCCTGACTCCGTCAGCGAGCGGCAACGCGACCTTGAGGACATCTTTTTGAGCCTCACGGGCGGCGACTCGTGAAGCGCCCGAGCTTCTTTGGGACCGTCCGCGGCGAGGCGATCAAGGTTTCGCGGCAGCTCAGCTTCTGGCTGATGCTCGCCGGCGCCTTTGTGCTGCTGGGGATCACGGTCGTCGGAATCACCACCGCGGGGAACCTCCAGGAAACTGCGAAGACTGACCCGTCCGGCTTCGCGATCCAGATGCTGAACCTCTACGGGACCGTCTTTCAGATCGGCTCGGGCATCTTGCTCCTGCTGGTCGGCTCGCGGCTCATCGCCATGGAGTACTCCGCCGGCACGATCCGTATCGCGTATGCGCGCGGCGTGGGCAGGATGCACCTGCTGCTCGCCAAGCTGGCCCTGCTGGCGATCATCGGGATAGTGCTGCTCGCGGGTTATCTGCTCGTGGTGGGCGGAATCGTGGCCGCCCTGTACGCCTCGTGGACCGGCGGCCTGGGCGGGCTCGGCAGCCTTAAACCGGACTTCTGGCAGGACTTCCGATACTGGCTCCTGGTCCAGGCGATCAGCATGGTGGTCGTCATCCTGCTCGCCGCCGCGGCCGCCGGGCTGGGGCGCTCGCTGGCCTTCGGGATGGCCGCCTCACTCGCCTTCTTCCCGATCGACAACTTCCTGGTCGGGATCATGGCCCTGACGGCCCGTGCCACCCGCCACGACTCGCCATGGCACAACATCACCGAGTACCTGCTGGGGCCCAACCTCAACGTGGTCCTGAACCTGATCGAGCCCGACCACCAGGCCATCAGCGCTCTGGCGCCGCCCCTCACCACGATCGATGGCAGGCATGCGCTGATCGTGATCGGGGTCTGGGCGCTGGTTTTCGCCGTCATCGCCGTCGGCCGGGCTGTCCGCCCTGACGTTTTGGAGTAAAAGCGAGATCGAACGGTTAACCGGTATCCTTACCGGGTTGTGCGAATCGTCGTAAAGGATCCCGGGGAGTTCGAGCAGGCTTTGCGGGACTTCCGGCGCAAGGTGCAGGAGCAGGGGCTCGTGCGCGAGATGCGTCGACGGGCGCACTACGTGCCGCCGTCGGAGGCCAGGAAGATCAAGAGCCTCCGCGCCCGGCGGCGCCGCACTCGCTAGCGGCACCTCCCGCGTCCGGCGCGGGTTACCTCGCCTCTGCCGATTGAATTACAATTGGTCAGTTCGGTGACTTTGGCGGAGGGGAGACACCCGTTCCCATTCCGAACACGGTAGTTAAGCCCTCCAGCGCCGATGGTACTGTCGGGGTAACCCGGTGGGAGAGTAGGTCGTTGCCGAGCGTTCTAACCTCCCCCGCTCTGCGGGGGAGGTATTCTCCGCCCGCGGCGCAGCACGAGAGGGTGCCGCTCTACTGGCGAGGTCAGATTGGCGGTGCCGGCTCGGCCAGGCTGTCGGCGTGGAGCGTTGGCAGCAACAGGTAGCACCGCAAGCTCAGGAGCGCGAGCAGCCCCAGCAGGCAGGCGAGCACGTCGGTGACGATCTGGCCGACCCCCCCGTGGAACAGGACGATGAGCGTCGCTTCCGCAATGCAGGCCGCAGCAAGGATAGGCACGAACACCCGGTCGTGGACGGCCATGAAGAACTGGATCAGCAGGTTGTCGAGCGAGAGCGCCAACCCGATGACCCCAACCGGGAGCACGTATGGCGTGGCGTCACGGAAGCTCGGCCCGAACAGGATCCCGACCACCACGCCCGGCAACACCGCGAACACCAGGAGCGCTCCGGCCCCCAGCGCAGTGAGGATGCCCGCCGACGAAAGCAAGATCCGCCCGGGGTGCTGCTCCTTGGCGACCGCTTCGACGACGCGGGGGAAAAGCACCTGGCTTACGCTCAGGGTCAGAAAGAAGAGGATCGTTCCGATCTTGTTGAGCCCGCCATAGATACCTCCGGCATGGCCGCTCAGGTAGTGCACCGCGAGGATTACGTCCTGGTTGTAGAGGATCTGAATGCCGATGATCCCGGCGGCCGCGGTCAGGGAGAATCCGGCCATCGCCCGAAGAGGCACCCGAGGACCAGCGCGTCGGAAATGATCTCGGAGCGAGAACAAGCCCAGCGCGTAGCAAAAGGCCAGGCCGGCGAAAACCGCGAACATGGCCCCTGAGACCGCGTAGCCGGCGACCAGCAACCCGAACACGACGGTGGTGCGGATGATCAGCTCGAGACCGAGGTTGAGCGCCAGGGCTGTGAACCGCTGAAGGCCCTGCAGGATCCCGCGGGGTATGGCCACCTGCCAGATCAGGGCAACCGAGAAGCCGAGGATCAGCACAGGCAGCGCGGAGCCCAGGTGCTCGAACTCCGCCACAGGCCGGGCGATGAGGGTGGTCACCAGGATGACGGCCAGACCCGGTATCGCGACCAGCCGGATCGTGCGCGTCATCAGCGAGCGAACGCCGGCATCGCCCCTGGCCACCAGGGTGGCCGTGTAGCGTGCGAGGACGACGATGAGGATCAGCGCCGGGGCCGTGCCCACCGCGTAAACAGCGATCAGGAAGGCAACCTGGCCGTAGGTCGTCGGCCCCAGCACGCGGCCGGCAATCGCGTGGTAGACGAAACCGCCAATCCCGGCGACCAGGCCGCCGACAAAGAGCGTCAGGTTCTGCCGGACCAACCGGCTTTCGCGGATCTGGGCCAGCCGCTGGCCGAGACCCACTCGCGCGCCGGTCTGCACAGTCCTCGGCATTCTAATCGACGCGAACGGCACCCCCCGGCGCGGATAATTCGAACGCGATGCCCGAACCGCCAAAACCCATGGTCTCAGCGCTGGTCGTCAGCCACAACTCCAAGGAGCTGCTTCTGCAGTGCTTGAGAGCGTTCTACTCAACCGCCGACGTGCCAGTCGAGGCGGTGGTCGTGGACAACGCCTCGACCGACGGCTCGGCTGCCGCGGTCACAGCCGAGTTCCCGGATGCGACGGTGCTTGTGGAACCGAAGGGGCTGGGCTACGGTCGCGCCGCCAATGTGGGCCTGGAGCGATGCGAAGGGAGGTTCGTGCTGCTCCTCAACCCGGACGTCAAGGTCGAGCCACAGGCTGTCAGCCGGCTGTACGACTTCCTCCTTACCCGGCCCGACGCGGGCGCGGTCGGTCCGCGTGTGCTCATGTCCGACGGCAAGCTGGATCCTGACTGCCGCCGCTCCTTCCCGGTCCCCAGCACGCTCTTCTACCGCACGGTCGGTCTGAGCCGCCTCTTTCCCAAGAGCGCTCGATTCGGCCGCCACAACATGGGCCACGTGGACCCTTCGGACGTCCACGAGATGGACGCGGGAACGGCGGACTGCCTGATGTTAAGAATGGCCGCCGTCGACAGGATTGGGTTCTTCGACCCGCGCTACTTCATGTTCGGCGAGGACATCGACCTCTGCTACCGGCTGAAGCTCGGCGGTTGGAAGGTGTTCTATCTACCGGCCGCGAGCGCTGTCCACCACAAGACAGCCGTCACCACCAGGGCCCAGCGCGAAGCGCTGTATGAGCGCCACCGCGCGATGTGGACCTTCCACTTCAAGCACCACTCTGAGGGGGTTTCGGCCTTCGGCAACGGGCTGGTTTGGGCACAGATATGGGGTCGGTGGGTGGCAGCGTCGGTGCGGGACTCGGTGGGAAAAAGCCAGCGCAAGTCCTCGTAGCATTCGATCCAGATGTATCACCAGATCGCCCGGAACAAGAGGAACAGCCTGATCGTGATC
Organism: Candidatus Dormiibacterota bacterium; assembly: GCA_030948325.1. The sequence continues at coordinate 9,501 of JALZAL010000190.1, read as the reverse complement.
GTGCTGTTCATAGTGGTGTGGCTGCTGGCGGGATTCGTCATCGGCCAATTCGGTGGCGGCGGCCTCAACACCGCGATTCTTGGGGCCATCGCCCTTGGAGTCCTGGGCGTGCTTGCCGCGCTGTATTCCTATTACCTCGGCTCGGCGACGGTGCTCGCGGCGGCAGGGGCACACGAAGCCGATCCGCAGCAGTACCAGCAGCTCTACAACATCGTCCAGGCCCTGGCGATCGGCGATGGACTGCCGATGCCGAAGGTCTATGTGATCGAGGATCCCAGCCCCAACGCCTTCGCCACGGGCCGGGACCCCAAGCATGCGGCGGTGACGGTGACCACCGGCCTCCTCCAGATGATGAACCGGGAGGAGCTCGAGGGCGTCCTGAGTCACGAACTGAGCCACGTCAAGAACTTCGACGTCCGGCTGCTGCTGGTTGTCACCACCATGATCGGGCTGGCCGGCCTGATCGCGAGCGTGGTCTGGAACGGGGCTTTTCGCATCAGAAGTCGCGATGAGCGCGCGGTTCTCATTGTCTTCGCGATCGGCATCATCTTCACCCTGATCGCCGTGATCGTCGGGCCGATCATGCAGATGGCGCTTTCACGCCAGCGTGAGTCGCTGGCTGACGCGAGTGGGGTGGAGCTGACCCGAAACCCAGCCGGCCTCCTCAGCGCCCTGAAGAAGATCGCCCAGAACGAGCAGCCTATGAAGAACTTCAACCATGCGGTCGCCGCAATGTGCATCGACAACCCGAAGGAGCACCACGGCAGCTTCTTCAACCACCTCTTCGATACCCACCCGCCGATCGAGGAGCGCATCGCAGCGCTGGAGCGAATCGCCAGCGTCCAGCAGACCTGAGCGCCGGTCCATACTTCCCTTCAGTGAGGTTTCGTACCAAGATCCTGGCCGCTGGAAAGACCGCTGCGGGGATCGAAGTGCCGCCCAAAGTGGTTGAGGCGTTGGGCTCGACCAGGGTTCCGCTTGTGCGCGTCACCATCAACGGCTACCAATATCGCAGCGCCGTTGCGGTCATGGGCGGCAAGTTCATGATCGGGGTGAGCAACGCGAACCGTAAGGCGGCGGGGGTCGCTGCCGGCGAGACCGTTGATGTCGACCTCGAGGTCGACACGGAGCCCCGCCGGCTGGAGCTGCCCGACGACTTCAAAAAAGCCCTCGATGGTGACGCCCGGGCCAAGCGAGTCTTCGACGGCCTGTCCAACAGCAAGAAGCAGCGCCTGGTGCTACCCGTCGCCAACGGGAAGACTCCCGAGACTCGGCAGAGAAACATCGACAAAGCCATGACCGCACTGCGAGAGGGCAAAACCTAGCCGGTTCGACCCCATATATTTCCCGCGTGCCGTTCCTGGCGAAATTTCTTCACGTCCGGCGCGCGGAGCTCGCCCGGACGTTGCAGGTCGCCGGCTTCGCGATCGTCATCGGATGGGCCGCGTACACGGCGTTCAGCGGAACCCAGGCGATCTTTCTCAACAGAGCGGGTCCGGGGTCATATCCCCTCTTCTTCGTCCTCGTGGCGCTGGCGGTGTGGCCGATGGTGGCTCTGCAGGGCGCCCTGACCCGAAGGCTTGGCGTCGGCCGGGCATTCCGCGTAATCCTTGCTTTCAACGGCCTGGCGGCGCTTGGGATTTTCGTCACCTACCTGTTCAGCGAGAGCCCCGGTGTCGCGTTCGGCGCATACCTCGTCTATTCGGTCGGTTTCGAGCTGGTGATGCTCCAGTTCTGGGGCTTCGTGAGCCAGCATTTCAACCTGCTCGAGGGGAAACGCATCTTCCCCGTCATCGCTGCGGGCTTGAGCATCGGCTACATCCTCGCCGGCGTGACGACCACGCTCATCGCGCTCGTCGCGATCGAGCCCCTGCTACTCGTTTGGGCCTTTGGCGCCATGGTCGCAGCGGTGATGTCGGTGCGATTGGAGCGAACCCTCTACCGGCCGGCTTTCGACGATGACGCCGACGAGTTCGTCGCGCACGAGCACGCGGTCCGCGGACGGCAGAGCGCCATCGCCATGGTCCGTGCGGCTTTCCGGTACGTGACCGGCAGTCCTCTCGTGCTCGCCCTTGTGTTGCTCGCGCTTGTGCTCCAGGTTGCGAGTCGCATCGGCGACTACCTCGTGGCTCTCATCTTCGTGAACGCAACCCACCACAGCCTCCAGGCGCTCACGATCCTCATCGGCAACGCGTGGCTCGCCAGCTACGCGGTGCAGCTCGTCATCAGCCTCTTCGTTACGCCATGGGTCCTTGACAAGCTGGGCGTCAAAAACGCGATCCTCGCGCTGCCGGTCTTCACGCTCATCGGTTTCGCGGCGGTGGCTGCGAGCCCCGTGCTGGCCACCTCGCTCTTCCTTTTCATCGTGCGCAACGGGCTCCAGACCGGGCTTGACGATCCCGCGGAGAGCGTGCTCTCGAGTGCCGTGCCGGCGCAGGTCGGACCGAAGCTGAAGTTCCTGCTCGACAACGTCGTGCTGCCCGGTGCGGCGGTCCTCAGCGGCGTCATCCTGCTCGTGGTCCAGCACACCATCGCAGCCAGCGAACGGGTGCTGGCGGTGATCGGGATCGTGACGGCGGTCCTCTTCATCGCTGCGGCGCTGCGCGTTCGAAGCCTCTACGTGAGCGCCATCTACGCTCGGTTGCGCACGCACGCAATGACGCTCAGCGACTTCCAGCGAGCCATAGGCCGACCCAGCCAGGAGGAGATCGATGAGCTGCAGGTTCTAATCAGGCAGGGCGACGACAAAGTCCGCCAGTTTGCCGCTGCCGCCCTCGGCAGGCTTGCGCCGGACACCTTCGCCGGGATGCTGCCTGAGCTGCTGGCGTCGGACGACCGGCGCGTGCGACGGCTCGGCTTTCAGATGGCGCCGCCCGACATCGTCGCCCTCGACCAGCTGGAGGCGGCCGCGAATGACCTCGATGGGTGGGTGGTGGCGTCGGCCGCCGCGGCCGGCGCGGGCCGCCAGCCTCCGTGGGACCGGTCGAAAGAGCTGCTGGACAGCCTGTGGAAGTCGACGGACGACGATCGCGCCGCAGCCGTCTGGGCGGCTTCGTTCCAGGGTGATCACGAAAGGGTCGTCAGTGGTCTGCGAGACTCCGTGCCGCGTGTACGCCTTGAGGCAATTCGCAGTTTCGCGAAGCTGAAGTCAGCCGTTCCAAACGCTGCTGCTCCGATGGTCGCGTGCCTGACCGATGCCGATGTCCGTGTCCGGCGCGAGGCCCTTCAGCAGGCTGTTCGCTGGTCGCCGCCCGCCGAAGAAAGCACGGGCTACATAGAGGCGCTGATCGAAGGACTGACCAGCGCAGATCAGGAGGTTCGTTCTCTGGCGGCTCAGGCTATGGCATCGCAGGTGCCCGGGGCGCTGGATCGCACACTTCCGCTGCTTCTTCTGCGGGACGACAGCGCCGCGACCACCGTCGAGGCGCTCATCCGCAGCGGTCGCCCTGACATGTTCAAACAGGTGCGAGCTCACCTGGAGGAGCTGCTCGGCGAGGGCTTGCACATGGCGAGGCTCTCCGGGAGGGTGGCCGGCAGCGGGAATCACGGTGGTGAAGACGATCGGTATCTCTTCCTCCGGATCACCGTCGATGACTATGCGCGGCACGCGACCGAGTCGGGCCTGGCGGCGATGCGCGCTCTTCACGGCAAGCGAGGCTTCGCCACGGTCGAGCGCGGCCTTCGTTCAGCGGGGCCGGTGGCGAGGGTGGAGGGCCTGGAGACGCTGTTAAACTTCGGCCCGGCCTGGCTCGCCGGGCCGCTGGCGCAGCTGCTCGACCCAGGCGCTTTCGACTCGGGGCCGGCAAGACCCCTGTCGCATGGCGAGATCGAAGCGCTTGCAAACCATCGCGACAGGTGGGTCAAAGAAGCCGCGACGGCGGTTTCCTCCGGGCTCGACGAACGCATGAAGGAACTGATCGCGCTCAAGAAGGTGCCGCTGTTCAGCACGTTGACGCTGGAGCAGCTCGCGAGCATCGACCGGCTGATGGTCACGCGAACCTACGCGCCCGGCGAGCCGGTATTCACAAGAGGCGATGTCGGATCGGAGCTGTTCGTGGTGCTGGAGGGCGAGATCAGGATCCACCTGGACCGCGACGGCCGCGAGGTGACGCTGGCGCGCGTCGGCCCCAGCATGGTGCTGGGCGAGATGGCCGTATTCGACGAACAGCCACGCTCCGCGAGCGCGCAGTCAAGCGTCAACACCACAGTTCGCGTTTTGAGGCGCGACAAGCTCAGGGCCGTCGTTCACGAGCACCCGGAAGTGCTCCTGGAGTTCGTCAGGAACCTGAGCCAGCGCATCCGGGTGATGAATGAGCAGCTCGACGCCTGGGAGAGACCGAATGTCTGACCAGGGCACCCACACCAATCTTGTGCCGCTGGGATTGCTGTTGGTGGGGCTCGGGGTGATATTCGTCTTTGACCGAATCACCCACCAGGATGTGATCGCAGCTATCGCCACCATCGCGCTCTGCGGGGCCATCGTCGCCCGGTGGCTGTTCCGAGGCAGGCGTCTTTAATCGGCCGCTTCTGGGCGGATTTCGATCTTGTGTCGGGCCGCCTCCAGGCGCTCGGTGCAGATCTTCAAGTACAGGCGGGCTTCGTCGACGGCCGTCAGCGCGTCCTCGAGCGATAGGTCGCCGTCCTCGAGGAGCTTGAGCTTCTCGTCCAGCTTCTCGAGCGCCTTCTCATAGGTCAACTCATCGGTCACGGTTCGACCTCCTCGACTCGAGCGGCCAGGTGGCCGGCGAAAAGACGAATACGCAGCATCCGCTTGACAGCCGTCGCCGTCGCCGAGCGAAGGACAGCGCCCGATTCAGCATCCTGCGTGATGCTGTAGCCGCGTGCCAGCACGCCGTCCGGGCTGAGGGCGGTCAGGCGCTGGCGGCGGTGCTCGAGCCCGCGCGTGGCGGTGTCGAATCGCTTTGCGAGCGCTCGTTCGAGGCGGTCCGGGGCGCGCCGACCTGCCAGCGTGGTAAGACTTCGCGCCAGCCTTGCGGAAGCCGCCGTGTTGAGCCGGCGCCCTCGCTCTCGAAGGGCCTCTTCTCGACGTGCAACCTGCTGCACGGGGCTCAGCCTGGCCAGGTCAGATGCGGCGCGAGCGAGGCGCTCGGTGCGCAGGCGAACGAGCGCGGGGAGCAGCTGGATCACTCGCTGCTTCTTGAGCAGCAGGCGTTCCACCTCGCGCGCGATCCGCTGTCCCGCTTCGCGGTCGAGGCGCCGTCCACGCTCGCGAAGCAGGGCGACGAGGTCGGACTTCTTGGGTACGACACGTGACCCGGCCTCGGTGGGCGTGCGGCATTCGGCATCGGCGACCAGGTCGGCGACAGTGCGATCCGACGTGTGCCCGAGCGCTGTCACCACCGGCAGCTTCGAGGCCATGATGGCGCGCGCCACCACCTCGCTGTTGAAGGCATACATTTCCTCAAAGCTGCCACCGCCGCGGGCGATGACGACGACATCGGCAAGCCCTTCTTCATTACACCGCCGCAGGGCCCTGGAGATGCTCATGGGCGCTGCGGCCCCCTGCACCTGGACCGGATAGACGACCACGCCCATGTTCGGGTACCGCTCCCAGATCGTCTCCTGCAGGTCGTGGATCACCGCGCCGGTGGGCGACGTGAGCAGCGCGACGGCTCGCGGCAGGAAGGGAAGGCGGCGCTTGCGTCCAGCAGCAAAAGCGCCCTCGGCCTCCAGGCGGCGCTTTAGCTCCTCCAGCCGCGCACGCATCTTTCCAACGTCGTCGAACTCGACCTGGTCGACGATGAAGCTGAGCCGCCCGGTCTTTCCAAAGAAGTCGATCCGGCCTCGGAACACGAAGACCTGGCCGTCCTCGGGCAGGATCGTCACGCGTCGCGCGTCGTCCGCGAAAAGAACAGCGTCCAGACGGCTCACGCCATCCTGGATGGAGAAGTTGAAGTGTCCCGCCGCACCGCGCTTCATGCCGCTGACCTCGCCCTTGAGCAGCAGAGCAGTAAGTGGCCGGAGCTCGCGCCGGATCTCGTTTGCCAGCTCGGTGACGGTGTAAGGACGCGGCGCTTCCTCGGGTCGCAACACGTGGTTTAGCTTACGGGTAGGGCGCCGCTCGGCTCTAGGGCGCCTTGATGAAGTGGAAAGTCAGCGTGGACCCGTTGCTGGTGACATTCGCGCAACCAGCGGCGCTCAGGCCGGCTCCCCAGCTCACCGAACCTTCGAAGTCTCCCAGCAGGGCGACCTGGAGGAGGAGGGGGCCGGTGGACGTGAGCATTCTGGGTCCGGCGTAGTTGGGATGAAAACCGCGAAAACCGATCAGCAGGATGCGAACCCCGCCGTTGCCGGCCAGGTTGACCGGGTTGCCGGAAGGGTCCTGCGTGAAGTGGGCGTCCGGCTGAGAAATCAGTGTCAAGTGCGGGGTCCCTTGGAAAAATGTGAGCGTGAACGTGTCTCCGGACACGGCCGCCGACACGATCGGTGGCGCTGGGTTTGACGCGGGCTGCGGCAGCGTCCAAGAAAGGGAGGCATAGCCCATGGAGGTGCACCCGCCAGTCGATGGGGTTGGCGAAGGTTGCGAGGCGATTGGAGCCCCTTCACCGCATGCGCACAGCAGACCGACGGCGAGGAGTACGGCGAGTCGGCGCACCTAGACCGGACGAGAAAAGTGATACGCGGAGATCCTCATGCCTTTGTTGAAGTAGAGGCGGTGGGCATCCTGCCGATCCTCTCCCGGCCCGGAGTCCAGATGAAACTGGCCACAGCCCAGCCGCCGTGCTTCCTCGATCATCCAGTCGAGCAGCTTGCCCGCATGGCCCTTACCGCGGTGCTCGGCTCGCGTACTCAGATCGTCGCAGTAGAGAGCGTCGCCCCAACTGATGTAGTGCACGACGCGGAAGCCGGCCACGGCGGCCGCCTGGACGTCACCGTCGATGAACGAAGCGACGAGCCGGTAGCCCTCGGGACGCTGAACGTTGTCGACGCGGTCGACGAACGCGGCCTCGTCGCCCATGGCCGGTCTGAGCTCGAGCATTGCTTTGTAGGCGAGATGGGTCTCTCCGGCGTGAAGGTCCCGGATCATGCCATCAGCTTAGTAATTCGGGACGTACGGCCGGGGATTGAGACTGAATGAACTTCCCCTTCATCGTCGACGGGAATCGTCAACAGATCGTTATTGAGTGCGCCTACCCGCCAATCTGAGACATCGACTTCATCGGCTTGATGAAGCCCGGCTGGTTGATGAGGTGACCCTCCTCCTTGCGCCAGATGGCGGTTTCGATGACGCGTCCAAGATGATCGTCCGACGCTCCCGAACGGAGAAGGTCCCGCAGCGGGGTCTCCTGCAGCGAGAACAGGCAGGTTCGCAGTCCGCCCTCGGCGGTGAGGCGAACCCGGTTGCATGTGCTGCAGAAAGCCTGACTGACCGATGAGATGAAACCGAGGCCGCCCGGTGCCCCGTCTGCGAACCTGTAACGCGTCGCCGGCCCGGGTCGGGCGTCGGTCACCGGCACAAGGGGGAACAGGTCTTCGATCTGCTCCTGGATGCGGCGGCTCGGCACCACCTGTTCGTTGGTCCAGGTGCTGTCGCCGTCCAGCGGCATGTACTCGATGAAGCGCACCTCGTAGCCTTTGTCGCGCGCCAGCCGTGCGAAGTCCACGACCTCGAGGTCGTTGTGGCCCTTCATCACGACCATGTTCAGCTTGATCGGCCACAGGCCCACCTCTCGTGAGGCGTCGATGCCGTCCATCGTCCGGTGGAATGCGTCGCTTCGTGCCATCTCGTGGAAGCGCTCCATGTTGAGGGTGTCGAGCGAGATGTTGATGCGCTTCAGGCCTGCAGCTTTGAGCAGCTGGGCCTTCTCACGGAGCAGCACGCCGTTGGTGGTCATGGTGATGTCGAGGGTCGGGTCGATGTCGTTGATCATGCCGACCAGCTCCTCGACCTTGATGCGAACCAATGGTTCGCCGCCCGTGATGCGGATCGTCCGGACCCCGTACCTCTGGACGAAAATTCGGGCAAGGCGGGTGATCTCTTCGAAGCGCAGGAGGTCGTCGCGCTTCAACCACTTCAACCCCTCGGCGGGCATGCAGTAGATGCAGCGAAAGTTGCAGCGGTCGGTGATCGAGATCCTGAGATCGTCGGCAACACGGCCGTAGGAGTCCCTTAGACTCGCCATCCCCACATGGTCGATGATACGGCGATGGGGTACGAAAACATCCTGGTCGAGGTCGAGGCCCCGATCGCCACGATCACCCTCAACCGCCCCAAGGTTCTGAACGCCCTCAGCCCCGATCTCATCCGGGAGGTCAACGAGGCCCTCGGCGAGCTGGAGACGGACGCCAACGTGAGGGCAGTCGTGATCACCGGCGGTCCGCGCGTATTTGCCGCCGGGGCCGACATCTCTGACATGGCCGACCGCACTGCGGTTGACCAGCTGCAGCGCGATCAGACGGGCCGCTGGGCGGGCATCGCCGCCTTCAGCAAGCCGCTCGTAGCTGCGGTCAACGGCTACGCGCTTGGTGGCGGCTGTGAGCTGGCGCTCATGTGCGACCTGATCATCGCCGGCGACTCCGCCCGGCTCGGGCAGCCCGAGGTCAATCTCGGGATCATCCCCGGCGCCGGGGGCACGCAGCGATGGCCGCGCACCGCCGGCAAGCATGCGGCGATGGAGGTGATGCTCATCGGGGCACCGATCACCGCGCGCAGGGCCTACGAGCTGGGCCTGGTCAACAAGGTCGTGCCCGCCGAGATGACGGTCACCGTCGCCCAGCGCTTCGCCCGTCAGGCTGCGGACAAAGCGCCGCTCGCTCTTCGGATGGCCAAGGAGGCCGTTTTGAAAGCGTTCGAGACGCCTCTTGCCGAAGGCCTGGCGGTCGAGCGCAAGAGCTTTTACTTCTTGTTCTCGACCGAGGACCAGAAAGAGGGTATGCACGCCTTCCTGGAGAAGAGACGCGGGGTGTTCAAGGGACGATGAAAGAGACCGAGATCGAGCAGCATGTGAAGTTCGAGGTCGAGGGTGGCGTCGGCTGGATCCGGCTCGACCGCCCGGAGAAGATGAACGCGATCGGCACGCTCACGCGCCGGCAGCTCGGCGATGCGATCAAGCAGGCAGAGCGTGACGACGCGGTGGGCGTCGTGGTCCTGACCGGTTCCGGCCGCGCGTTCTGCTCGGGCGCTGATGTGACCGAGATGGTTGGCGATGGTGTCATGAGAACGCCCGAAGATGTCGGCAATGTGCTTCGCAACGAGTACATGCCAATGCTCGTGCGGCTGCGCACGATGCCGAAGCCGGTGATCGCCGCGATGAACGGTCCCGCCGTCGGCATCGGCGCGAGCTATGCGCTGGCGTGCGACATCCGCATCGCCGTCCCCGACGCTTACCTGCTAGAGGCGTTCGTCAACATCGGCCTGGCTCCCGACGGTGGCGTCAGCTGGCTGCTTCCTCGGCTGGCCGGCACAGCGGTGGCTTACGAGATGTTCTTCACCGGCAAACCGCTTGCCGCAGCGGACGCCCACCGGCTGGGGATCATCAA
>JALZAL010000180.1 GCA_030948325.1 Candidatus Dormiibacterota bacterium | reverse complement strand
CCGAGAGCGTGGGCCTGGTCTCCGGCCCGCGCACCGTCACGGTGACCCGGCCCTCGTGCCAGGCGACGACCAGCTCCGAGCGGCACTCGGCTATAGAGAAGAAGGAACCGCCGCCCTCGCTGTGATACCGCCACACGCGCTCGACGAAGGGCGAGTCCGATGGCCGATCCGCTTCGAAGATCAGCATCACACGGTTCCGAACGTCAACTCGCGAACTGGGCTTTCACGCCAGGTTCCATGGTAGCCCAGCGGCCTCAAGTACGTTCGGAGCGCGGTGGAGCGCAGTGGCCAATACCCCTCCTCGCCGAAATGTGCAGGTTTCCGTCGCCGTGCCGGAGGCCTAGTACTAGCGCGGGTTTGAGATTGTCGCCGGCCACGCCGATCACCACACAGTCCGCTGTGCGCAGGCGTTTGACCTTCACCCAGTCTTGCCACCCCGGGACGGGAGGGGTGCGATGCGCAAGCGGGCGACCGCCGATCGGCTGACTGTCGACGCAATTGCGGGCAACCACGTGGTACTGCTCGGCCTCGCCTTCACCGACGCCCGCCGCACGGGCTGTCTCGGTTTTGCCATTCGCCGCGAGGACGACCTATATGAGTTCCAGTGGCTCGCCGTCCTGCGCGCGCTCGAGTCCGCCCATCGCCGTGGCGCGCCCATGCCCGTCGCCGTGTGGACTGCCTCGACGAACATCACCGAAAACGGCATGGTCCGGGAACTCAGCACGCTTCCGGATGTCGAGAATGTGGCGCTGGCTCCGTCCCAGAGACACCAGCGGCCACGACAGGCCGCGTGACGAAGAAGGAGAACCACCATGATCAAACGGATGGACAACGTAGGCATCGTCGTCGACGACCTCAAGGCTGCTACCGCGTTCTTTGTCGAACTTGGTCTGGAGCTGGAGGGCGAGACGACAGTCGAGGGGCAGTGGGTGGACCGCTGCATCGGACTCGAAGGCGTCCGAAGCGACATCGCCATGCTCAAGACTCCGGACGGCCACGGCCGGCTCGAGCTGAGCAAGTTTCACACGCCGCCGGCTACCACCGCTGAGCCGAACGCACCGGTGAATACGCTGGGCATGGGTCGCATCATGTTCGCCGTTGAGGACATCGAGGACGTCCTTGCCCGCCTGAAGGCCCATGGCGCCGAACTCGTTGGCGAGGTGGTGCAGTACGAGGACCAATACCGGCTGTGCTACGTCCGCGGCCCCGAGGGCATCATCATCGCACTCGCCGAGGAGCTCAGCCGGTAAGGATCTGGCCGACTCACGAAAGACAACATGAGGCATAACCGTGCAACCGAACGAGATCACCGAAATTCTGAACCGGCCGATCAGCCAGGAGCTGCTGGCCCGCGACCTGACGCGCCTGGCCTACGTCGCCAGAGACGGCACACCCCGCAACGTCCCGATCGCGTTCACCTGGAACGGCTCGCAGATCGTCATGTGCACTTCGAAGAACGCGCCGAAGCTCGTGTTCCTCCGCCACAACCCGACGGTTGCCCTGACCATCGACACCGAGGTGCACCCGCCCAAGATCCTGCTCATCCGCGGTCGGGCCGAGCTGGACGTCGTCGAGGGCATTCCGGACGAGTATCTCCAGATGAACGGCACCTACACGATGACCCCCGAGCAACGGGTCGACTGGGAGGCGGAGGTGCGCTCGCTCTACGACGGCATGGTCCGGATCGTCGTGACGCCGACCTGGGCGAAGCTGATTGACTTCGAGACGACGCTGCCGAGCGCGGTCGCGGAGCTGGTCCGGCAGCGGGACGAGCAAACCGCCCGAAGGAGAACCTGATGGCCAAGTACCTGCTACTCAAGCACTACCGGGGCGCGCCGGCATCGGTCAACGACGTGCCGATGGACCAGTGGACGCCGGAGGAGCTTTCGGCCCACGTGCAGTACATGGATGACTTCGCCGATCGACTCAAGGGCAGCGGCGAGTTCGTCGACGAGCACGCGCTCTCGCCGGAGGGCACGTTCGTCCGCAACGGCGGCGAGGGGCAGCCGCCGGTCACCGACGGCCCGTTCGCCGAGACCAAGGACCTGATCGCCGGCTGGATGGTGATCGACGTCGAGACCTACGAGCGCGCGCTCGAGCTGGCCGGCGAGTTGTCCGCGGCGCCGGGTGCGGGTGGGAAGCCGATCCACGAGTGGCTCGAGGTGCGCCCGTTCCTGGCCGCGGCCCCGACCATCACAGAGTGACGCACGGTGGACGTGGATGAAACCCTGCTGCGGACCCTCACCCCCACCGTGGTTGGCGTCCTCGTCCGTCGCGGAGCCGACTTCGCGGCGGCCGAGGATGCCGTGCAGGACGCCCTGGTCGAGGCCGTGCGCATGTGGCCGGACGACCCGCCGCGGGACCCCAAGGGCTGGCTGGTCACCGTGGCCTGGCGTAAGTTCCTCGACGCCGCCCGCGCCGATACCTCCCGACGGCACCGCGAAGTACGCGTCGAGGG
>JALZAL010000178.1 GCA_030948325.1 Candidatus Dormiibacterota bacterium | reverse complement strand
GCAACACCAGGTTCGGAAGATCACCCGAACCACCACGGATCCAATGCTCGAGGTGATGGCCGGATGTCCAGGATGCCGGCCGGTCACAACCCGGCCAGACGCAGCCTTTGTCGCGAGCGTTGAGCGCTTTGCGCTGCGGCCCAGAGATCACGCGCTTCGCGCGACCCACGTCGATGACCGTGGAGTCGGATCCAAGCAGGATGCGAGTAATGGAGCAATCGCAAGCCAGCCGCTCAACAGTTTTGGCTGAGATCGGAAGCGAGAACTCCATCTCGGCCGCGGCTGCGCCCGGCAGGCCGCGCAGCGTCTCGAGCGATGTCGTGACCTGCAGGTGAGTTCGCTGCGAAGCTTGCTGCGGGATCAAGCCAGTGTCCAGCGCATGCATTGAAAGATCGACAAGCGCGTCTGCCAGCCGGCGCTCACGATTCCGATCGTCATGAGCACCCGACCTGCGAGCCAGGGGTTCGAGTGCTGTGCGCAATGCAGCACCGCCGACCGGGTCGAGGATGCCGCTGAACAACAGGGAGCCGTCTTCCCATGTGCTGAGCGAGAGCCGTCGATTCTCGACAAGCTCGACCTCCTCGGCGGCGAAGCCTTTGGGGTCAACAGAGTGTCGGTAATGCCGGCAGATGTGATGGAACTTGCCAGGTGAGTTCTGCCGGGCCTGGTCGAGCAACGCTTTCTCGTTGAAGCTCGGACCGACCGCGTTCGACGTCCTGGCCATCACAGTCAGGTGGGCGAAACCGACCTGTCCATCAACTAAGGCTTCGATTGTTTGCTCGAGCTCGCCGACCAGCTCGCCTACGGCGACGCGATCAGCCATGGTACAAACAAATGTTCGTGATGTCAATGGTTCGGATCGTTAATTGCAGTCCTTCCAACCCGACGTCGCTGAACCAAAAGACGTCCCCACGGTCTCCACGCAGCGAGCCGACGCCCTCGTCCCAGTCCTCTCACCCACGCGCTCCGCCACTCCGCGACCAATTCGGCTACACACCCCACCCCTACTCCGTCTCCCCCGCCTGTCCCCGGGGTGGCCTACGTATATCGACCGCGATACAAGACCTGACGCGGCCGTAATGCGGTGCCAACGTAGGCGGAAGCCGCCGGGGCGGGCCGCATCCTCGCGGCCGGCCCGCCCCGGATCTACACGCTCAGCTCTTGGCGAAAGTCGCGGCGCTGGCGAACTCGATGCCGACGAACGGCTCATCGCCCACCACCCGGGCGTCGTGGCCGGGCGGGATCGTGTATGACTCACCAGGCTTGATGGTGATCCGGGTGCCGTCCGTCAGCCACGTCTCCAACTCGCCCGAGACGCAATAGCCGACATGGCTCTTCTCACAATGCTCAGTCTTCGCCACTGGCTTGATTGACGACGACCAGCTCCATCCCGGCTGGAAGGTGAACCTGCCGATGGAAAAGTCCCCCAGGTTGTTCACCTCAACCGTGGCCTTGTCCGGTCTGCGCACTTCATCCGGGCTGTCGTGGGAACGAGCCTCCAACTTGCTAACGACGCCTACGCTCATATTCGCCTCCCATTTCGGACCCCGGTCCGCTCGCTGCCGCCAACCTTCCTCTGATTGTGCTCCGCAATCGTCATCGTGTGCGGACCGTCGTAGATCCTCAGTCCGGCGTGGGGAACCTCGTTTCCGCCCCCTTCGAAAAGCGGAAGATCAATCGCCGGGCGGAGATGCCGTTTGCAACCACCGTAAGAAGGAAACACGCGGCACCCGCAGCGATGGCCAGGGATTGAGGCGCGCCCAACGCGACCACCGCCAACGCCCCCCAGGCCCCCGCTACCACCGCCACGATGACCGTCAGCATCCCGGGCAGGGTCTGAAGGCCATGACTGAGCCCACCAAGTTGCCCAGGCAGCGCAGAGGTCAGGCCAAGAGTAGTGAAGATGCCGCGCAAATCGTCGTGCTGCCCCGTCACGAAGTACTCGCTCAGCTCGGGGTGCAGCTCCAGATAGGCATGCCGGATCCTGTTCATGCCCTTGACCCAGTACGCATCTTCATTGTTGAGACTCGCAACCCGCGCAATCGTCGTCTCCCCGACGAAGAACACGATCGACAGAAGGAGGAGCGCGGCGACGACGAACGTCTCGTTGAAGTGACCGGCTTGAGCGATGAGGGCCAGTGCGATAACCGCTCCTGACAGCACCGAGAAGAACATGTTCACGCGGCTGAACGAATCCGTATAGCCCAGCGATCGAGTGGCGAGCAAGCTCCAGTGCTCGGTCGCCAGAATCTGCATGCTCACGCCTTGGGC
>JALZAL010000173.1 GCA_030948325.1 Candidatus Dormiibacterota bacterium | reverse complement strand
GGTGACGTTGGCCTTTCCCTCAAGCGCGCTCCGTTCTACGAGAAGGAACTGAATCTGCGCTTTGCCAGGTCATACGGACCCGGTCGTTACGAGCGCTCGTACGAGGAATGGGGCGTCGACTATCCGTCTGGGTACGTACGCTTCACCGAGGGTCGCAATCTCGAGGCGATCCTCGATTTGGTCGCCATGAGTCGGCTGGTGGTGACAGACCTCGTGACCCATCGCTTCTCAATAACCGATGCGCCCGCGGCCTATCAGCTGATCGAATCGAAGAGTGAGCCTCACCTCGGCGTGCTACTCGCGTACGCGGGTGGCACTTCCAAAACGCCAGAGCCTCCGCGCGTCAGACTGAAACAGCAACCCGCTGGTGATCGAGTAGGACTCGTGGGCGCCGGGACCTTCGCCTCTTCGGTCCTGATCCCGGCTTTGAAGGATGCGGGCTTCTCCCGGCTCGTGTCCGTGGCGTCGGCATCGGGATTGTCCGCACGCCGGGTGGCCGCTCGCTTCGATTTCGAGAAGGCTGCATCCGGGGTCGAGGCGGTGTTGGACGATCCCGATGTGGACGTCGTCGTGATCGCAACACCGCATGACTCGCACTCATCATTGACTGCGCGTGCGCTCAGGCGAGGGAAGCACGTCTTTTGCGAGAAGCCCCTGGCTCTCTCTATGGAAGAGGTCGATGAGGTTGTCGCGGCTTGGCAGGACGGTGGAGGGTCGTTGTTCGTCGGCTTCAATCGGCGCTGGTCTCCGGCGATCGCGAAGGTTCGGGAGCATTTCGGTGCACGGACGGGACCGTTGGTTGTGACCTACCGGGTAAGTGCCGGAGCACTCCCATCCGAGCATTGGTACCGAGACCGGCGTCAGGGCGGTCGGCTCCTCGGCGAGGTCTGCCACTTCGTCGATACCTGCGCGGCGATTGTCGGTGAGGACGCGGTTGCGGTGCAGGCCATGGGCTCCGGCCGGGACGAGCCCGCTCTCGAAGAGAACCTCGTCGTGACGCTGCGGTACCCGAGCGGTTCGGTGGCCACCATCAGCTACGCCGCAGGTGGGCATCCCTCGACCGACAAAGAGCGAATCGAGATACTGGGTCGGGGGCGGACCGCTGTGATCAGCGATTTCCGGGATCTCGTTCTCGACGGGAAGACCATCACGGTCAAAAGGCAAGACAAAGGCCACGTCGCCGAAGTGGTCGAATTCCGTCGCAGTCTTCGCGGTGGCGGAGAGGCAGCAACGCTGGCGAGCATCGCGACAACCAAGACGACGCTGTTGGCGGCTGATGCTCTTCGCCGCTTGTCGCTTCCGATTTCGACGGATACAACCACCGACAGTCACGCGGCCGAACGACCGTGATCTGGGCGGCACGGAGCGATGACTGATACCCGAAGGGGCCCTGACGCCAAAAGGGCGGAACGCGAGTTCTGGGAGGAAGCCTCCTGCGGGGAAAACTACGCAAAGGGCAAAACGCTCGAAGCTCGACTCGCGGCCCACACCACTGCCCGCTACGCGCTCGAGCCGTATATCAAAGACTTCGCCAAGTTTCCCGAAGGCCGGGGACTCGACGTGCTTGAGATCGGAGTGGGCATGGGTGCCGATCACGTGGAGTGGGCCAAGGCATGTCCCCGCACCCTTTCGGGCGTCGACTTCACTCACCGCGCCATCGACTGGACTGCCGATCGACTAGCTAGTCAAGGGCTGTCATCCCGCCTCGCAACCGCCGATGCCGAGAATCTCCCGTTCAGTTCCGCTTCGTTTGACCTCGTGTACAGCTGGGGAGTGCTGCATCACACCCTCGACACGCGGCGCGCAATTGCCGAATTGCATCGGGTCCTTCGACCAGGGGGAACCGCCCGCATCATGGTGTACCACTCGCGGTCGATTGTCGGATACTTGTTGTGGCTGCGCTACGCGCTGCTAGTAGGCAAGCCGCGACGGTCGTTGACCGACGTGTACGCAACGCACCTGGAGAGCCCTGACACCCAGGCCTTCCGCATTGAAGCGATGGAGGGAATGATGTCGTCCTTCAGCAGGGTAAGAGTTCGTGTTCAACTCAGCTTCGCTGATCTCCTGCAAGGCATGGCAGGCAGAAGACATGCCGCCAGCCTCTTAGCCCGACAGCTTTGGCCTCGAGCAGCTATAAGACGGATCATGCACGCCCATGGTCTTCTGCTCCTGGTTGAGGCAACCAAGTAGCCGCACCGGGCGCTAGGGACATTGCCCGAAGACACGCCGAATGATGACCGACTCGCGAAGCGAGACCAGAGAGCTCTCGTGTCCTTCCAAAGTGACGTCAGCAGTTCGGAGCTCGCGACGTTCAACTGCCCAAGCGACGTTGAATTCGCAGGGCTTGGCCGCTTCGATTAGCTAGTGGCTCGCGCAGGCCGCTCCGTCGCGTTCACGTTCGCCGCCAACATCGCGCTCGCAATATTGGGCGCGGCGGCCGGAATCTTGGTCGCACGCATCCTGGGGCCCGCTGGTCGTGGTGATTTGGCCGCCATCCAGACGTTCCCGACGTTTCTGTCTTTAGTGGCGATGGTCGGGTTACCACAAGCTGTCATCTTCTTCACCGCCAAGCGCACGGGAGACTCTGGACAGTATCTAGGAACCGCCGTTGCGCTAGCGCTGTGCGTCTCATTGCTGGCCGGCGCCATTGGCTACCTCGCAATGCCTGTCCTCCTCGCAGCGCAGGGGGATCGTGTCATCGAGGCGGCCCGCTACTACCTGCTCATGATTCCTATCTACGCATTCGTTGAGGTGATGTTTGGCGC
>JALZAL010000142.1 GCA_030948325.1 Candidatus Dormiibacterota bacterium | reverse complement strand
TCTTGACGGTGGCCGATTTAAGTAGCCAGAGGCTTGGCGAGACGTTCGATCAAGCGGCCGAGCTGTATGACCGGGCTCGACCCGGCTACCCGCCAGAACTTTTCGACGATATCGTCGAGCTTGTCCCACTGCGGCCGGGCAGTCGTGTGCTCGAGATCGGCTGTGGGACCGGTCAGGCCACGGTTCCCCTCGCCAAGCGCGGCAGCCAGGTTGTCGCCGTAGAGAGGGGGACCAGTCTGGCTGCGGTCGCACGGCGTAACCTGGCAGGCTTCCCATCCGTCCGCGTAATCGTGTCCCTGTTTGAAGACTGGCCCCTGCCAGTTGAGCCATTTGACGCAGTCGTGTCCGCGACCGCGTTTCACTGGATCGACCCCGCAGTGCGTGTGATCAAAGCGGCGGACGCCCTGAGATCTGGAGGCGCTTTGGCAACCGTTGCGACCCATCACATAGCCGGGGGTGACGAGGAGTTCTTTGCCGAGGTTCAAAGCTGCTATGAGCGCTGGGACACCGCCACCCCTCCGGGGCACCGCCTACTGACGGCGGGTGAAATTCCATCGAATAGCGAAGAGCTGGAGCAGTCAGGTCGGTTCGGACCGGCGGTCTTCCGTCGCTACGAGTGGGAACTCTCGTACTCGACTGCGGCGTACATCGACTTGCTACTCACCTACTCGGGCCATCGCGCGCTAGGATCGGATGCCCGAACTAACCTGCTCAGCTGCATCAGCCAACTCATCGATTCCCGCTACAGTGGGCGGATCGTCAAGCGATATCTGGCCGAACTGCGCGTCGCACACCGTCGGAGGTGACCGCTTATCCCCGATTGACGGTCGGCACCGGCAACGCGTTGCTGGGCTCCAAGCTAGAGTCGAGTCATCGATCAGAACCAACGCGTTCCTCTACCCAGAGCAGCGTCTCGCGTAATCCTTCTCGATGAAGCTAACCGTGTGCTGCTCGTACGCTTCGAAGACGCGCGCGGCGGGAAAGAGTGGTGGGCAACCCCTGGCGGCGCGCTGAAGCCAGGCGAGACCCATGTAGATGCCGCTAGACGCGAGACTATGGAGGAGACTGGTCTAGAGTTGGTCGAATTGGGACCCTGGGTGTGGACGCGGGAGCATGTTTTCCAGTTTGGTGATCAGCTCTACCACCAGCAGGAGCGGTTCTTCATGACCCGCGTTGCCGCCTTTATTCCCAAGCTCACCGGACTCGAGCCCGCAGAAGCGCAGGTATTGCGTGACCTGCGCTGGTGGACTCCGGAAGAGCTGGAGTCGACCGACCAGGAGCTGTCGCCACGAGCCCTTCCACGCCTGCTTCGGAATCTTCTCAAGCAGGGTCCGCCAAAAGAACCTATGAGAGTCGGGCTCTAGCTTGCTCCCCGATCTAAGCCTAAGCCGGACTCTCGGGTTATTGGCCCACGCTCGCCCTACCCCGATTCCTTCCTGCCAATGAACATCAAATGGCCGGTAAAACCGAAGATGGACGGATCGTCAGCGGTCTTGTAGGCAAGATCCAGAAGTTGATCCCGAGCCTCTGGATCCCGCTCGCCCAACTCACTGACTAGAGGCTGCAGCGCGAAAAGGAATCCCTGAGAAGCCATCAAGCGCAGTGTCTGAAAACCGCCCGACTCAAAAAACGGGCGCACCTCCGCCGGCTTGAAGTGGTAACCATCAGTGAAGCGTCCTGGCTGGTCCTGCTGGAACGTTCCGGTCTCGACGATCGATCGGGCGAGTTCAATGCCAGGGGTGCCTCGCTCCCATGCGTAAAAGAACGCCCGGGGATAGCGAGGCATTACGGTTGCAAAGAGAAGACCATTAGGTTCGAGAACGCGGCGAACTTCGGCGAGGGCGCGCTCGCGATCGCCTGCAATTGGTAAGTGGTAGAACGGTCCCAACGCCAAGACTGCGCCGAAAGAGCCATCGTCCCAGCGGGAAAGATCCCTCGCGTCAGCCTCAACCACGTCCTCTACCAATCGCTGGACGCGCGCCTCCGCAATCTTCCGCCGTGCGATCTCTAGAAGCGAAGGAGTGAGATCGGCAAGGACGAGCTGGTGTCCTCGCTCAGCCAGCCAGACGGTCCAGCGCCCCGGACCACCGCCTATGTCGAGAATGCGAACCCCACTCGGGAGGTATTGGGCAAACGCGCGCCGGTGGAGTGCCTCCTCTACTGCCCCGTCATCTGGAGCTGAGAGCCGATCCCATTCTTGCTCACCGCGAGACGCGTAATAGGCGCGAACTCGATCTTCCGGACGCGGAGGCTGTACCATGCCGTATCAATTGAAGCGCATCCTCTCGCTGCGTGGCCTCTGACTGCCTCGACTACTCATCCTCGGGCTGGGCACACCGATGAGTCGGACAGCGATGCCTTAACCCGCGAGTCGTAGTGCAAGCTCCACAGCGGGCATGTATAGATCATCCGTATTGGGCCTGATGGGCTCGTGCTCTCGAAAGAGCCGGTCCGTGACGGCGCGATAGATGAGGGCTCTCAGCAGAAACTGCTCGAATCGATCTGTTCGGTGGGCAGGCCAGGGCGAAGATCACTCCATCCGGCTGCTCGGATCAGGGAGATCCGCTCAGCGGCAACGAGAGCGCTCAAGAGGCGCCGCTGGACAGGCTGATCTCGGGCGTCGCCTCCCAGACATCGTCCAGACGATCGCGCGACTGGACCTAGTCTCAACCGTCCCTTAACACGTCTAACCGAAGCAACCCGGTTTGGACCGTCGGGGTTATACTCGTCGGCAATATGGCGCCGAAACCGGTGGTCGATTGCGGTTCCGGGCTGCTGCGCTTGGGAGGTTCTAGCGCGTAGCCGTACGCGCTCTGGAACCTCCCGATCGAACTGGTCGGGAGGTTTTTCTTTTGTCTGGAAGCGATTATCCATTTGAAGAAGTCGAGGCCCGCTGGCTGCAGCGGTGGGCCGATGATCGACTGTTCGAATTAGACCTGGATGCGGTCCCTCCCGACCAGAAGTTCTACAGCCTGGTCGAGTTTCCGTATCCCTCTGCGGAGGGCCTCCATGTCGGGCACGTCTACACCTACTGCGGTGCGGACAGCTACGGGCGGTATCTTCGCATGCGGCACCGTAAGGTCTTTCAACCGATCGGCTTCGATTCCTTCGGCATCCACACGGAAAACTTCGCGCTGCGCGTCGGGGAGAGGCCGGATCGACTGACCGGGCGCACCATCGACAACTACCGGCGCCAGCTTCGTCGGCTGGGCGCCGCCTGGTCGTGGGATCAGGAGATCGTGACCAGCGATCCGTCCTACTACCGCTGGACGCAGTGGATTTTCCTCAAACTCTTCCAGGCCGGCCTGGCGGTACGAAAGGAGGCACCGGTGGTCTGGTGTCCGTCCTGCCTGACGGTGCTGGCCAACGAACAGGTCGAGGACGACCGCTGCGAGCGCTGCCGGACGCTGGTAACAACGCGCGTCATGGAGCAATGGTTCCTCCGGATCACCGCCTACGCCGACCGGCTGGTCGACGGCCTTGACGATCTTGATTGGCCCGAGATCTCCAAGCGGCTGCAGCGGGAATGGATCGGCCGGTCGATGGGTGTCGAGATCGAGTTTCCTCTGCACGATTCCGGCGACACCCTGACTGTCTTCACTACGCGACCGGACACGCTCTTCGGCATTACGTTCCTGGCCGTCTCGCCGGACCATCCTGCTGCAAACATCGCCGGCCGGCGCGCGGTCAACCCGGCGACCCGCGAACCGGTTCCGATCCTTGTGGCGGACTATGTCCAGGCAACCTATGGCACCGGTGTGGTGATGGGCGTTCCCGCGCACGATGCCCGCGACCACGACTTTGCTGGGCGAATGGGTCTCCCGATCCGGCGGGTGATCGAATCACCCCAGGCACCTGCCGAAGGCGCCTGGGATGGGGAGGGGAGGCTCGTGGACTCCGGTCCGTTCACGGGGCTGGAGTCCAGCACGGCACGCGAGGAGATCGCTGACTGGCTCGAGCAAAAGGGCTATGGCCACCGGGCCACGCGGTACCGCCTCCATGACTGGCTTATCTCGCGTCAGCGCTATTGGGGCCCGCCGATCCCGATCGTGTACTGCGCCCGTTGTGGGACCGTTCCTGTGCCAGAGGAGCAGCTTCCCGTGCTGCTCCCTGAACTGGAGAACTTCCGCCCCACCGGGACTGGACAGTCGCCGCTCGCCTCAGTCCCCGAGTTCGTGCAGACCGTATGTCCGCGCTGTGGCCGGCCGGCTCGGCGGGAAACTGATGTCTCTGACACCTTCCTGGACTCGGCCTGGTACTTCCTTCGGTATCCGTCGGCCGATTCGCACGACCGGGCCTGGGATCCGGATCGAACTAAGCGCTGGCTGCCGGTCGACATGTACGCGGGCGGGCGGGAACACGTGATGCGTCATCACCTGTACGCCCGGTTCATCACCATGGCGCTCTACGACCTTGGCCTGGTCCCGTTCGCCGAGCCATTCCCACACCTTCGACTGCACGGATTGCTCGTCTACGAAGGAGCCAAGATGAGCAAGAGTCGGGGCAACGTCGTCAATCCGGACGAGTACATCGCCCAGGTTGGAGCCGACAGCCTGCGCATGTACTTACTCTTCTGCGGCCCCTGGGAAGAGGGGGGCGACTTCAGTGACGCCAGCCTCGCCGGGGTTGTTCGCTTTACAAGCCGGATATGGAAACTCTTACAGGCTGAAGGTAAACCCGGGGACGGCTCGGCGGACATGAGCGAACTGGACCGAACGACCGCGCGTATTCAAGAGGCGATTGACCGGTCCCGGTTCAACACCGCGATCGCGCGTCTGATGGAACTCGTGCGGTGGCTGGATAGGGAGCGGCCTCACCTGTCGGCGACGCAATGGAAACGCGCGACCCGCACAGCGACCTTGCTCCTTGCTCCCTTCGCTCCCCACCTGGCCGAGGAGCTGTGGCAGCGGGTCGGAGGGCCCTACTCCGTGCACTCGCAGGAGTGGCCTTCGTACGATCCAGCGGCACTGACTGCGCAGGAGGTCGAGATCGTCGTCCAGGTTAACGGCCGCCTGCGCGGTCGCTTCCAGGGCCGGTTCGAACTGACGAAGGAAGAGGCTCTGGAAAGCGCCCTGGCTCTCCCTGAAGTCACAAGACATCTAGACGAGAAGCTCCCTCGCCAGGTCTTCTATGTACCCGGCCGGCTCTTAAACCTCGTCGTAAAGGCGGCCCGCCATTCTCCGAAGGAGCCAGACCAGACCGAGCCATGATCCGGCAATATCGATAAGTGGAACGCGCCGAGGCACTCGCTCGTGATGCACTTCTTGCCCGGTTCGCCTGGCAAAATGGGCACGCTGATGTCTGGCGCGTGTTTGACGACGAGTCGGCCTTTGCTGCAGTCGTGGCCGGTCTCGCCGCGCCATGGCTCGCCTCACGCGTTTCTAAGGTCTGTGGCGTGGAGGCTCGTGGCTTCATCCTGGGATCGGCCGTAGCACTCAGATTGGGTGCCGGCTTCGTCGCAATCCGCAAGGCGGGAGCATTATTCCCTGGCCCGAAGGATAGTCAAAAGACCGCTCCCGACTACCGCGGAATGGTTCATCAGCTGGAGATTCAACAACGCGCGCTAGCGGCAAACGATCGGGTTCTCTTGGTCGATGACTGGGCCGAGGAGGGCAGCCAGGCTATCGCGGCGAAGCGCTTAATCGAACAGCGCCGAGCGACGTTCCTCGGACTGGCGCTGATGGTTGATCAACTCAGCGACGCCAAGCGAGGACTCCTCGGCGAGGTCCGTTCGATCGTCCGCGCCGCGGAACTTCCAGCGAGCTCCTAGCAACTTTCGAGAAGATGCGTCTGGGCCGGGGGTCACCCGTCAGATGAGTGCGCCGGTGCGGTATGCTGCACCGGCTAACAGCGATTGGAGGTGATAGCTGAGCTGATTGTTCGTCAGTTGGTCTACGCGACGGTTCGTATTCGAAAACTGATCACTTGACTCTTAACCAGCGAACCCTGATGGACGCCGGTGGACTAGCGACGACTAACCGTAATCAGTTGCCCAGCTCACAGAACACGCTTCACAGCATGATCGTCGGGCTCAGGGCAAGGCTCCCTTCAAGGCATGCCGGTCGCCCGGTACAAGTCATCGGGGCTGATCCGCCGGCCAGGCCATAGATGGGGCTCTATTCGATTATGCCCCCCTCGTAAAGCAGCTTGCAGCATTGCTCACAAATGTCGAGTGCGCCCCCCGCGAGTTGAACTCTTGTAGTGCCCTCCATTTGCAATCCGACTCCGAAATCGAGGAACGAGAACGCGATGTTAAACCTGGTTATAGCGCCCTGCAATTCAGTCATTCGATCGATTAGGCCAGAATTACGCGCCACGGCAGCCATGATCCTGTCATGCACGTCCTCCATGTACATCGCCCAGGCTTCGAAGTCTGTGGGCAGCGGACGCAGATGTGAGCCGTCACTGTCCGCCGCGATTAGAGCGCGTGTTTCATCAATTGCCATTTGCGTCTCGGTCATTGTCGCGCCGTAAAGCAACGGCTGTTTCAACCGCTGCTCGAGACCGAGTGCGGTGTCTACAACATGCCCAGATGCCCGACGGATCTCTCCCAAAAAGAACCGGACTGTGTCGCTATTACGTCTTAGCCATGCGCGCCGCTGAATCGGCTCACCTCGCTCCTGGAGGATTACCGACACGAGGAGGCCAGCACCCACTATGCCCCATAGCGTTGCAATTGCGTTCCAGCGCAGCGGTTCATAGGCAAGGAGCCCGGCGAAAGCAACGAGCGATGCCCACCCGAGCAGGGCCCGATGTGGAATAAGCCAAGCCGCCATGAGGCTAAACGGGTCGTTGCTCGCCAACCATCTCCAGGCCCGGACGAAATGTCTTTCCCGAAGTCGTGTTCGCACCCAGACCACGACCTGTTGGCCGATGGCCAGCACCTGCCGGATTAGCCACTGCCAAGCCTGCGAAAGCAGCCTCCTCATCGCTTCTAGCATGACGAATCGTGAAGGTGCGACTTCGCAGCACGCCGTTTGTGGAAGCCCCCGATCGGCGCACCGCCGAGCTCGACGGGCGCGGGCCCCTCGCCGTTGGAACGCCTCGCAGTACGCGATGTAGGTTTTTTTGCTGAATTGACCGGCCCGGCCGGGACGACTAGGATCTGGTTGTTTCGACTCCTAAGTCGATTCCTTACGTGGAGGGATGGTTATGCGGGAGCGCTCGTCGGAGAGCATCCGCCGCGATGCGATTAGAACGGGAGTGCAAAAAGTGGTCGCCGGTTGTGACAGCTGTGCACACGGCTACTTTGATCTTGCACGTACCCATGGAGCGACCGAAGATGAGATCCGCACTGCCATTACAAAACAACTAGGGCTTGGCGCAGCCCATTTCATCAGTCGCCGTGCCGTTCTCAAGGGGATCGCCGCAGGCGTGGCTACCGGTGCCGCAGTAGGCGCAGGCCTCCTCCCTCTGGAAGCAGCAGCGTCAAGCAACAGTTATGGCGTCGACACGAACACGACCAACTGCTGCAGCATGCCCTATACGTTCTATATAGGGAGATTTGGTTACCAACTAACTCAGACGACGAGCGGATTCAACGTCACCGCTGCACGACAGTGCCCAAGCAAATACTATGCCTACGAATACTGGGATCTCGGCGGGCCTAACTATCCTGGTGCCCCCACTGATATGCACCAGTGGGGTGTGAACCAAGCTAATGCTGCCGTCAGTTCTTGGTACACGAATCCCAATGCCCCATATGCTTACGGACGAACAATCTTTGCCGATATCGAGGCCAATGAATGGTGGGACAATCCGACAGACCAAGCCAAGAATAGGGAAGTGCTTAGGGGCTGGATCGACGGGGTACTACTCTATAACCCCTATATCTGGGTCCCCGGCCTATACATTAGTGCTGGTAACTGGGTTTCCTACTTTGGTTCGGGCTATTCGACTACCAATAACTTCGCTCTCTGGCTGACAAGCTGCCAGACGTGTTCCATTGGTTGCGCTCCGGCAAACCCACACTGCGGTGGTACCGTCAGTCAGGTTGACAGTCTCTACGCGAATACCGTAAGCAAGACGGTTTTAGGCGGAAACCCCGTAGCTGTTTGGCAGTACTGGATTGGTGGGTGCGCTTATGGCGGGGATTGGGACGTATCAAGCCAATCTTGCAACACCTACATCAGCGCTTATTCAGGTAGTGGTTACGTTTGCCCCGGGTGTGGCGCCGGTTCACCATGCCCCTGATTGCGGTGTGAAAGGTCGGCCTAGAAAGGAAAACAGATGAGCCAAAAACTGTCCTGGACACAACGAAACCCGGTTAAACAGCCTCCAGCACGACGAGGCGCGATGATGGCATTTG
This sequence comes from Candidatus Dormiibacterota bacterium, assembly GCA_030948325.1. The sequence continues at coordinate 17,541 of JALZAL010000142.1, read as the reverse complement.
ATGAGGCCACGAAGTCTGTAGTCCTTTTCGGCGGAGTCGGCTCCAAAGGGATGTTGAACGACACCTGGTCGTGGGACGGTCGCACTTGGCTCGAGCACCACCAAAAGGACGCCCCTACGCCACGAGCATTTGGCGCGACTTCAAGCGGCGTCGGAAGCCAAGGGATCGTGTTGTTCGGTGGAGTAGGAGCAGACGGGAGCGTCACGGGCGACACATGGGTTTGGAATGGTTTAGCGTCGTTGTGGACTCAGATGCACCCATCAAGTTCGCCTCCCGCCCGGAGCGCCGCTTCCTTAGCGCCCGAACCTTCTGCTGACACGCTGTTGCTTTTTGGGGGCGAAGCTGGCCGTAGGGTTGCAACCTTCTGGGACGATACCTGGAGGTGGACTGGTTACGCATGGCTGCGGGTTGCCTCAACACATAAGCCACCTGGACGAAGCGCAGCGTCAATGGCTGTGCACAAATCGAGCGGCGAAATCCTACTTTTTGGTGGGACTATGGGCGTCCAACTCGGCGACACGTGGTCATGGAATGGAAGTGACTGGGCGGAAAACCACCCCAATGGCGAGCCGCCGGCGCGTCTCGCCGGGTTGGCGTCCTACGTTGACGCTGATGATTCAGTGCTTGTCTTTGGAGGGCTGGGGAAATCGATCGACCAGGAACTGAATGACTCCTGGACGTGGGATGGGCATGCCTGGTCGCGACGTGACACGTCGACCTCGCCGCCTGGTGGCGGTGGTGCTGCCATGGCATATGACCGGTCAGGCAAGGAGATCGTTCTGTTTGTAGATCCCGGACAGAAGGACTTTGGCCAACCTGAGACCTGGACCGGCGGCTGAAGTTAGCCGCGAGGCTCACAACCGATCAGGCCGTCGGTCTTAAGCTTCTACGAGCAAAAGGCCTACGGACGGACGAGAATTATCATATTTTCGGCTATGGGCGGTGCTTATAGCCAAGATGGCGTCGTTCTCGAAACCCAATTGGGCTTGGTGAGACTCACTCCAAGACGGGCCGGCCCATTCACTGTCAATGGACAGCAGGATCTTCAGATGGGCGGACAGCTGACCTCCGGGTACGCGGACTAAATCTCCAGGTAGACGGACAGCCTTCCTCCCGGTCGGTTAGGTCAGAGGTTTCACCCCCTTTCCAGCTGCTGCCTCAGCCAGACGGCGCGAGGAGACTTCGGTGAGGATGAGGTGGGCGTGGTGGAGGAGTCGATCAACAGCAGGAGTCGCCAGGGCTTTGGGCATGATAGTGTCGAAACCGGCGGGATGCAGATTGCTGGTGACGGCCAGGCTTCGCTTCCCGTACGCTGCGTCGACCACGAGCTAGAAAGCTTCAGCGGCCTCCTGGCCGGCGGGCAGGTGGTTCAGAACGAGGACGCGGCGTTGTTCAGCGCGACTCAACGTGATCCTGTTCCTTGCATGGAGGACAAAATCACAGAACCACTCACAGGGGACAAAATCCCAGAACTACAACATGCGATACAGCCTACCTTAACACGGTGGTAATCGGCGCTACACTAGTTGCTGCTGAAGTCGTCTACTTGGGGGGCGTTTGCATGACCTTCAGTCCGCGAGAAACTGCGATACTTCAGTTGCTCGCCGTCGGTCTTTCTGACAAGCAGGTTGCGGTGAAGCTGGGGATATCACGCCACACTGTCCGTACCCACATCGATCGGTTGCTTCGTAAGCACGCTGTGCACAGCAGAACTGCTCTCGTTGTGAGATACCTGACGGCCGGCACTGGAGCAACTAAGTGAAAGACAAGGCGGGGCCGCCGCATAGATCACCGACTTCCTCCGGTTCTGGAGCCGGACTCGCCAAATGAACCGGATCATCCGCCCTTAGCCGAATCATGAATGGGGGCGAATAGGCATCGAACTAATCGATACTTCTATCGGCTTGGATTACGAGATAATCACGGGCCTGCCACAGGTAAACCAGAAACGGCTGGCAGGTCTCCTTGTTATAGAAGTCATGGCCATGCCGGGGGCAGAGTCCGACGAGCCAGCCCTTGAAGCTCGCTTCCGGGGCGATGTCCGGGCGCTCCTCGGCCTAGCGTTGGCGACTCTTCGAGACCTAGGTAAACCGGAAACCAGGGGGCGGTCTCGTTAGTTATAGAAGCATGGCTATGCCGGGGGTAGCGTCGGACCAGCCCGCCTTCGAGGCTCGCTTTCGGCGGGATACCCGCGCGCTTCTCGGCCTGGCCCTGGCCATTCTTCGAGACATACACGAAGCGGAGGATGCGGTGCAGGACACCATGGAACTGGCTTGGCGGTCGTGGCGCTCGGTGCGCGAGGAGGAGCGCCGGACCGCCTGGTTGCGACAAATCTGTGTGCGCCGATGCCTACGGGTTCGGCGAGGCCTGATCCGGCGAGTGTTTCTGAATGACATAACTCCGCTTGAGACTCAGGCACTTGATCTCGTTGACCCAGCGCTAGACCGGGCGTGCCGCGACTTGACGCGGCAGCAGCGCGCGGTGATTACGCTGCATTACCACTACGGCTATTCGTTGGACGAGTGCGCAGGGCTGATGGGCTGTCGGCCTGGAACCGTTCGCAGCCACCTGGCACGAGCACTTGACGTGCTGCGACACGAGCTTGGAGGTGAGGATCGTGGCTGACGTCGACGAGCGACTTCGCGCCCACCTTGCTCGCGTCGTCGGGACTCCGGCGCCCATTGGATGGGAGGATCGGGTCTCACGCCGGATTTTGGGGGCGGACGGACCGCGTCGACACGCATGGGTCACCCAAGTGGTTGCTGCCACGGCGCTGATTGCGGTTGCAGTCGGCGTATTTTTCGGACTCCGCGCCAGTCGCCAGAATGCGGCGGTCAAGCCGAGGCCGACGCCAGTGACGACTCCGGCAACGAGCCCTACCGCATCAGCAACTCCAGCGGCGCCGCCGTTTTTTGACAGGATCCGCATGTTCACGCCACAAACCGGTTGGGCTTTGACCGACCAGGGTGTCCTGCGCACGACGGACGGATGGGTCCACTGGGTCAACGTGGGACCGCCGGGTACTTCCCATCTCGTCGGAGACGTCCAGTTCTTAACTGATGCCGCCGCATGGGTCGTCGCCGGAAACGGCCCTTCCGCACCGCAAACGAGCACCATCTTCCACACGACCGACGGCGGAGCAACCTGGGCGCGATTCTCAGTGTCCGATCCCTCGGGGGTGGGCCCAGGTCAGGTTGACTTCGTCGACGCGACCCACGGCTGGCTCTTCGTTTCCTATGGAGCGGCGGCGGGGAGCATGGGAGGCGCCGTTTACCGAACGGTGGACGGCGGGGCGCAATGGACTGAGGTCGAGAAGACGGTCGGCATTCAGGACGCACCCGGAAGCTTGGGATTTGGCTGCGATAAGGCGGGCGTGTCGTTTATCAACACGACGACCGGATGGGCCACAGGGAGTTGCGCGGGAGGCGGGCCCTTCTTCGCAGTCACGCACGATGCGGGCCGGACGTGGAGTGCGCAATCGTTCCCGATCCCTGCAGGCTTTTCGGGAGACGGGGGCTCAAGGACGTCGCTTCCCATGTTTTTCAGCAACCGGTCGGGGTATTTCATCCTCGGCGGGAGTGAAACGGTTGCCTACACGACGACGGATGGCGGGACAAGCTGGGTGCCACATCGACTTCCGGCCGGCGGCTGGTCGCAACCTCTTGGAGCAATAAGCTTCAGCAGCCTCACCGATGGGTGGATGATTTCCGGCGATGGCACGCTGATCTACCGCACCAACGACGGTGGCCAGCACTGGACGAGCTTCCGGCCTGCTCCCCTGCTCACCGGGCCCCAGGGCCTCGATCCCATCGATGCGGACCACGCGATTGCCGTGCTGAACCCTTCCGGCAGCCAGAACTTCCTCACCGAAACGAATGATGGCGGACGTACCTGGAGGCAGATCGAGCCCTAAAGGAAGGGCTGGGTGTGACCGGCAGCGCTCTAAAGCGTCCGCCGAGGGTCCGCGGAGCGTCCGCTGAGCGTCCGCTGGAGCTCGACCGCCGAATACCAAGCGCTCATCTCGGCGGGCAGATGGAGTTCAAAACCTGTACGGTTGGGGACACCACCCAAAACAGGTTTTGAACCGGGCTGGGCGAATTCGAAACGCTTCTGAAAAGGATCATTAAGCGCCCACTCCGGGCAGCCGAGAGCCCACCGTCGACGGTCACCCTGGAGATGCTGGACCGTTCCAGATCAGGCCAAGGTGGGGGAGGATCCCGAGTCCCGTCTCGACATCGCCCTCCTTGTCAAACCTCGCCATGACGTCTCCATCCTGCTACTCAATAGTCGGATGCTCAAGGTTGCGCAACTCAACGCCAACTTCGAGACGGCGCGCCAATTCGGTGGCTAGGGCGACAGAACGTTGCCGGCCCCCGTTGCAGCCAAAGGCCAGCGTTAGTTCCATTCTGCCCCGGGCTCGATAGGCGGGAAGGAGCGCACCGAGCATACTTTCGAGCGAGCCCAACAACGCGGTCGCCTCGAGCTGGTCTAGGACAAATTGCGCAACTCTTGGGTCGCGCCCGTCGAGATCACGCAGGTTCCACCCAGTAAGGATTGTCGAGGCAGCGAGCATCGACACCAAAGGCGCTGTCTTTGGGGATTCCTTCTTTGAATGCAAACGCGACGCATCTGACCAACATTCTTTGGTCCGCGCCCAGCCTCCGTGCCAACTCCGCCAGTTGGGGGCGTCTCAACCCGATGATGTGCCCGCCCGTAGGTGCCCTTGTTGAGGCGATCGTCGGGCCCGTGATGAACCAGTACGTAGCGAAGCCCGTCACGGTCGGCCTGGTCAAGAATCGCAGCCGCCGTTACGCTCAGCGGCACCACGACATTTCCCTCCCTAGGGTCCCCGCTGATGGTGAAGGCTCGGCGAAGCCCTCCGCTTCGAAGGCACGGACCGCATTCTCAAGTCGCTCCTCAGGGGACCCAACGATGACAACCAGGGTCACCCGATTTTGTACCAGAGGCTGGAGGTCAACTGCGCTCTCGACTTTTGACGTCATCAATGCGTCGTTGGCTCCGCTGAGGCGGCTAGGGTACTCCGAACTCGTTGAAGTCTGGGCCGCCTCCCACACCTCGGTCCCGCCGTGGGCGTCGATCTTCCATCCAAAGCGGCAATCGCATCCCCGGGTCTCTACGTCATAGGTCGATGGCGGGCCTCGGCGAAAGAAGTTGTGCTTCCGGGGCGCGGGCCCTCCAACCAGGATCGATCCGGTAATGGGCGGTAAGGGACTCGGCCAGGTCGGTCGCGAAACCCGCGCCAATCGCAGCATCGCGTGCCTCACAGCGGCCTTCCTTGTCGTCGCCGTAGTCTAAATTCTGCACTCGATGGCGCAGAGCGCAATCCCTTTTTGCTGGCCCGGAGTAGGACTACCGAAGGAGTAGGGGCTAATGGAAAGCTCAACCAGTTTTGCCAACACGCAGCGTCCGGAGCTCGCGAACTGGTGGTTACCAGATTGACAAGGCACCGGCCGCAACCAGATAATCACGATAACGCCCTGCGGTTGCTGGAGGCGCGAATATGGCTCATGAAGACCAGCTGGCAATTTACCGCGAGCGTGTCACGCGCGTGATTGACCGATTACAGACGGAGCCCGCTTTCGCTGACAAGCTCCTTGAAGCGCCTGCTGTAGCACTTATGGAGTTCGGCATAACGCCGACCATATATGATGACTTGGCCTTCGGGATCCTGTTTCCACATCTGGAAAACACCGCCCACTGCAGCGCTACATGCATCAAGAAGACGTCCGAATGCACCCGAAGCTATTTGGTCTAGATTAGTTTAGTTGCGTCGGGCGAGCCCAACGCAAGGCCGCCGAGCTCAACCGGGTGGAAGTTGGGGTTCGCAAGCCGCACCAGGCAGCTGAGAGTGCCCGACCAGCCAGCCAACCAGCCTGGCCCAGAGGGTTCGAGCTCGTTGCGACCGACTATCTGTCCATCAATGTTGTTCAGCCAGCACAGCATTATCTCCGCCAGCTCATCAGCGGCAGTCGATAGCCACCGCGCATCAAGCAATCTGGCAGCATCCAGAAGGAAATCGATGTTTCCGGCGAGCCCATGGCAGTAGCTGACGTTGCTCCATCTCGAACCAGCGAGCACCGCCCGCGCAGCCTTCAGCGCCATTTCCGACGCTCCCACAAATCGCTCATATAGGCTTGCGCGCAGCAGGAAGCGTCCAATGCCTCCAGCACCGTGACACCAGAACGGTTGGCTCAAACGTGTTCCCGGAGACACCGGCCAGTAAGCCTCGGTATCGGATGCTCCCCCGACCACCGCGACGCGTCTTAGGCTCGCATAAACCTCTAAAGCACACTCGATCAAGTGCGCTTCCTGTGTCACCTCGTATAGCTCCAGTAATGCGTCGGCGATCCCCGCGGAACCGTGCGCGTAACCGAAGAAGGCAGAACCACTTGAACCGCCGTAACCGGGAGGGATCACCCATCTCGGCCCAGTCTGATCGAGGACTACGGTCTCAAGAATGTGCCGAGCCGCCTTCTTTGCGGCGTCTAAATGGGTCTGATCCCCACTCTGTCTCCAAAGATATAAATGGGCTCGAATGCGTCCGGCGCTGCCATGAAACATGTCCGGAGACAAATGTGGAAGTCCCGCAACTTTGGCTCCTAGTGTGAGGGCCTGGTTATACATGTCCGAGCAGCCCAGACTAACGGCCGCCGCCATGATGGACAAAGAGATTCCAGCTGCGCCCACGTAGAGTCCTGGCAGTGGCTCGATTGACATCAGATTCGACGGAGGAACAAGTGCCGTTGATGCTCGGCGCAGAGCATCGCGGTGTCTGCCTTGTCCGAAGGCAGAGTGTGCATGGTGTAATGCAAGGACACGGCCCGCCAACCCGCTTCCAAGATCCCGGACCGTCGGAGGGCCGCCCAAGTTAGCTGATCTCCCATCGCGCGAGCGTCCGTCCTCCTCGGCGCGCGCCAGTCTGTTGGCTAGCGCCAAGGCTGTGCGCCAAATGGCGCCATGTGAGAGGCGTCGGGTCGAGTGTGTGCTTCCTCGCGCATGTGGAGATGCGTTGACCTGAGCCAGCGCGTCGCCGACCTCGCTGGCTGATGAGTAACGTTGAGCGGGGTGTCTGTGAAGGCAACGTTCAGCTACTTGGATAAGTCGTTTGTTCGCAACTGGTGCAAGAAGCCGCAGGGGGATGGAGTGGAGATTCATCGGATCGGGCCGCCGCGACGGCTCTACTCCGCCGATCATGAAATACAGGAGGGCACCTATGCTGAAGATGTCGTCAGTTACGTGCAGCGGTTCTCCTCGAAGCTGTTGGGGCGAACTGTATCCGGCTGTTCCCCTCGGCCTTAGAGACGAACCAGAGCGGGTCGCTCGTGCACATCCAAAATCGACAAGGCAGACTTCATCGCCCGGCCTGATCAATACATTCGTCGGTTTAAGATCCCCGTGAATAACCCCCCGATCGTGCATGGCGGCCACTGCTGCGCAGAGCGATTGAGACCAGCGCAATATCCGATCCTCGGAAATCGCTACGCCGGACCGCGCATTGTCAATGCTGTCCGCGAGCGTTGGGGCATCTATATAGCTCATCACGAGGAAGGCGTCGTCGTTGGTGCGTTTGTACTCGTATAGCTCCGGCCATCGCCTACTCGCACCGAGCCTCCGCAGGATGTCCGCCTCGTCCGCTAGGTGATCACACGCATCACTGCCGTCGTAAAGGGCAACGCCTCTCCTAAAAGCACGCTTGACTACAGCCGCACGGCGGCCACTTACATCAACTGCCACATGTACCGTTCCTCGGGCATTGAACTCGATAGTCCCTAAAACCACATATCGACCCGCGATCGAAATGCCTTCACCAACACGGGTACGTGCTAAGCCGGCCTTGACAAAGGGATCGGTCAGCCAGGAAGGCCGGCGGAAAGGGATTGACCGGTCATCGGGAATAAGCTGACCAACTCCATCAATGATAACCGCCACTACCTCACCAGAGCGCATCTGGAGGTATCGATCGCTAAATGATCCATGCCGGTAGTAGATCACTCGGCTCCCTATTATCTGTGCGTCTGATGGGACCGCAGGTCCATCGAGGCTGCTCGTGGCTTCAGCAAGGGAACGCGCGACCGCGACCGCTTCTTCATCGGTGCTCGGATAAACCGTTATGAACTTTCCTATTTGGCTGATGCCTTGGACTCCGCGATTTAGCAACCATAACTCCTCGGAAGTGGCTGCCACCTTAAAGTTGACGCTCCGCTTGGCCAAGATCGGGACTACGGCGCGAATGACGCTCGGAGCAGACAGGGAGTCTGCGGATACGTGCAGTTTCCATCCCTGGGTCGACTTGAGTCTTTGTTTGTTTCTTACATAGAGCCAATGGCCGCTCGGATCCGCTTTCACTCTCGCTTGGGAGCCGGCCGCCCGCAGAGCGGCACTCAGGATGACCGCGAAGTCTTGCGTCACGGCGAATCGACCGTGATCGGGGCTGGTACCGCCGCGCCGTTTACGCGGGGCTAGCTGCGCAAGCGCTTGACCAATCGTTGCCGTATGTCGTCCTTCCCCTCTCCCCAGGCTGACCCCTACCAACCACCGGACCGCTCAGGCTCGTACGTGTAATAGTCCTCTGGCGAGAAGTTGTCAAGCGAAGTGGCTAGGTCCTGATTGAATCACACCGGAGCGTCTCTGTAGTCGCTTCCTTTTATGGTAGCAACCTCGAAGGAAACATCACAACCAGCATGATCGGAGATGGGGTGACTCAACATCTAGCAATGGGACTCCATCAAGGTGCTAGGACTTTGAGGATGATTACATCCAGAGATGCCATGCATCGCGGTCAGCGACTGCCCGATTTGCGCCCGCGGCTATCCCCTTGATGTCCTCGCCGAGTTCCCCACCACATGGGTGACCGGCGGCATCGAGGCGCCGCTTCCTGGCTACGCTTGCGTCGTCGCCAAGCGCCACGTCACGGAGCCTTTTGAGTTAGGCGAGGCCGAGCGACTCGCGTTCCGGGAGGACTCCATGCGGGCGGCTCGGGCGCTGGCCCGCCTCTTCAACCCACTGAAGATGAACTATGAGATTCATGGCAACACGATTCCGCATCTACATATGCATCTCTATCCACGCTATGCAGGGAGATCCAGACGAGGGCCGCCCTATCCGCGGGGAGGCGCAGTTTCAACGCACCCCGCTGGACCAAGCGCGGATTGGGCACTCGATTCGGGAAAGTGGCGCCCCAACTTGAGCTCACCTTGGCTGGTTGGCAGCACCCTTGCTGCTTCATCGGCCAGGAACTCAGCCTGGCGGCCCAAGGCGGCACGCTTTCGTGGACGCGCTCTCACCAAGTTCTAACCGAGCACGAAGCGAAGCCCCGATTGGAGCCGACAGCCGAAGTCGTCGGGAAACTCGTGGCCGAGCCCTGGGACGACGTCGAGCTGACAGGAAACGCCATGCGACGTTAGTTCATGGCCTACCCGCGTGATCAGGTCGAGGCCGCGCTCTCTTTCGCCGGCAAGGATCCATCCGCGCAGGCCACGCGCCGCCGCCGGCTCCATCAGCGGCAGGAGCGGTTCTAGGTCCTCGATACCAGGTCCCACGCACGCAAAGCCGTGGACGGGAAAGGGCTGGTTCTGCAGGGCCAGCGTGACGGCGACGCCCGCACCCTGCGAGAATCCGCCCAGCAGGACCCGGGCGACATCGAAAGCGTACGTCGCACGCACCTCGTCGTAGGCCACCTGAACGTCCCGCTCGGATCGCTCGCGATCAAATGGCTCGTCCGGCCCGCCCCACCAGAACGTGTCGCTCGATCGCCGCTGGGACGATCGAGGAACGGCAACGAGCACACCAAGGCCGACGGCCGCAGCCCAGTATGCGTCGTGTTCCCCAGGAATATCCGCTCCCCCGTGGAGCGGCAAGAAAAGTGGAGGTGTGCCTGCCGTCTCAACAGCTTGAGGCGGGAAGACGGCGACCCTAACACGAGTGCCTGCCTCCAACGCGTCCATCATCGCCTTCGATCTCGTGAGGATTCGACGGAACTGCGGCCGGTTTCGCAGCGACTTCAGGCTGGGTGACCAGAGAAGGAGCGAGTCGTGCCAGCAGCTCCCCCGGTCGAGCGCGGCCTCGAGTGTGCGGAGCGCCTGCCGGTCGTGCCCGGCCCGATTGTATGCGCATGCGAGCAGGTAGGAACTCTCAGCAGCCTGATCGGGAAATCGCTCCGCGATGCCGACTGCGAGAGCGAGAGCATCCTCGTCTCTCGTGGCTGCGGACAGCTCCAGGAGCCGAAAGGTATCGGCCCAAAACTGGCGGGCGCGCGCCGGGCTCATCGAGCTCACAGCTTTTTCCGCATCTCGCCCAGGGCGAGCGACCTCGAGGGATCGTTGTCCATCATCCATTGAAAGTATCAGCCGCAGCTATGGCTTGCAGCACCCGTAAAGCGGACAAGAGTTTGAACAGGCCGACGCAAGATTCGACAGCGCGGCGACGGGCTCGGTGGGCCGCTGTGTACTGCCTACTTTGTGGGACGCATCCAGTTAGTCTTCGCTTCTTGCGCGATGGCCGCAGCTCCTACCGAATTCTCCTGTGTCAAAGGCTCGCACGCCTGAGCGCGCTCCGGTTGTGCGTCAAGATTAAGAATCGAAGGCTCAACGAGGAGCGGCGTTCCGGTCAAAAGCGCAAGGTTGATGACATCGCTGGGCCGGGCGTCGACCTCGAGGGTCCTTCCGCCGCCGGAGCGGATTTTCGCAACGGCGTAGAAGACCTCGCCCTCCAAGCGGCTAATTCGCGCCTCGACCAGCTGACCGCCCGCGGCTCGAAGGACGTTCGCGAGGAACATATAGGCGTGTGGCCGTGGCACCTCGACTTTTTCGAGGTGCAGCGCTATCGCAGTGCCTTCGTGAGGTCCAATCCAGATCGGGAGCTGCTGGTCCCCATCAGTTTCTTGGAGTAGCACGACGAAGCGTTCCTTCTGCTCCTCGCCTGTGCGGGTGCGTCGCACGTCAACTACGTGCATGGCGATTGGGTTAGTAGCTTGCTGGGCAGGCATCGGCATTTCCTCCAGTTCTTCAAAGAGTCTCGTCCGAAGCGTTTTGCGGGCTTTGTGCAGACGTGCTTTGACCGCTCCGAGCGAAATCCCGAGCGCAGTCATCATCTCCTGATAGGTGAGGCCCGAAAGATAGAAGAGCGTCACCGCCTGGCGTTGCGAGGCCGGCAGCTGTGCAACCGCGGCCTGAACACGGTGGGCTAGATCGGCCTCGACTGCAATTTCCTCTGGATCCGATTGCCAATCGACCGCCCCAAGAACACGCTGTCCGCCCAGGATCGCGTCCCATGACCACGATTCGCGGGCTCGCTCCCGAAGCCAAGAGCGGCACACGTTGAGCGCGATTCCCGCCAGCCACGCGCCAAACCGGTCAGGCTTGCGCAGCCGGGTGATATGGAGAAGCGCCTGCAGCGATGCTTCCTGGACGGCGTCTTCGGCCAGGGCATCGTCACTGAGGAGCCGTCGGCAGAGGCTGAGTGCCATTAAACGATGGCGGCCGACCAGGGCCCCGAGAGCGACCCGATCGCCCTCCTGCGCGGCATGAACCAGCCACTCTTCGTCTTCGGGCCGCATCTCCATCTCGTCTACCTAATAGTTGCAGGATGCCGCCCGAAGGTTACCTTGCGGCTTAGCCGGGGGAGCGTCCAGTAACGAGGTTAAAGATGCCGTACCAACCTAATGGGCGCGTTTTGCGGCTAAGCACTCGTACCACCACCGTGCCCCAATCCGATCAAAGCCAGCTTGCCGTAGAGCGCGTTGCATGGCTCGGTTCCTGACATGCGTGTCGGCTCGTATCGTATCCGCTCCAGTCGTGGACAACAGGGACATCCCACCCGCGAGCAGTTCGTGAACATAGCCGCGACCCCGCTGCTCGGGAACCACACCGATCCATTCGATCGTGGCGCCGCTTTCAGTCTGCCCGGGTTGTACGAGCCCGACGAGGCTTCCGCTAGGGTCATAAGCGAGACGCCACCACTTCGCTGTGTCCGGCAGAACAGACCCAAGCGGAGTAAAGTCCGGCGGGTCCAAGCTCCCCTTGCGGACGCGTGTGTCGGCGTTGCGCCACGCTCGCTCGCCTGCTTCGTCGAGTGCGACGAAACGCAGTCGGCCGGCGGCCTTTGGTAGCCCTCCGCTCGAACGCCATTCATACCGGTAACCATGCGTCCGCAGGCGAAAGCCAAGGCTGGTTAGCACTGCTTTCCACCGTCGTACGCTTCCGACGGATAGCGGAGGAGAGAGCAAAAGGATGTAGACCGTGCGAAACCCCTTCGAACCCAGTAATCGGACGCTCTCTTTGATTAGTCGGTGGCGAATCGCCGGACCGGTGTGTCCTGCCGAGACTCGAATATGCTCAAGGTGTTGAGCGGCGCTGAGCGGCCCCCAAAACACGATCGCTCCTAAAAAGACATCCTCGTCCGCTTTGCACGCCACGAAGCATCGCGCTGGCGCGCTTTGCTTAGTCCTCCAAAGGTCGACCAGCCAATCGCGGAAGATCGCTCGACCTTCGGGTGCGAAGCCTCGGTCTGGCCCGGCGGCAAAGGACGAGAAGGCGTCGAGCTCTGCACGCTTGATCGATCGAACGATTAGCTCGTCGTCAGGCATTTGCAGGCGAGGGTGCCGCGCGGATTCGAATAACCGGTCCAACCAAGATCCCGGCGATTTTTGCCCGTTTTAGACGCCATGAGGTTTGACAACAGTTTTGGGATTTGACAACAATTTGACAACAACGCCGGTGGACGTCCGTGGCCACGGTGGCACGCCGCGGACGATTTGCCGAATACAATATGCGGTGCGCCTGCATAGCTCAGTTGGTAGAGCAGCTGACTCTTAACCAGCGAACCTTGGTGGACGCCTGTGGACGGCGTTCCGACTGACTCAAATCAGTTGCCTCAGGCAAGGACGGCATTAGATTAGGTTTCACCTGGTCGCTTAAGCAGTCGGGCCGCTTGACCCCTTATCGGCTGGGAGCATCAGTGACGAACGCTCGTTTGGGGATTGTCCCAGGTCAGCGATCCCGTCCGGCTAACTGATCAGTCATTTTGTCCTTTTTGGGTCACATGCGTCGCCATGGGTGATCCTTTGGGGGTCGCCAAGGCGGTCTGTTGAGCTTTGGCGCTGTGGGCGGGGCAGTCAGCGGGGGGCCAACGGCTCGGGCGAACGGTTCGGGCAGCGGAGGGACGCGAGGACTGCTGGGTCCCGGATTGAGATAGACGCCATGAGAGGACAGAATCGCTGAACTGCTAGGGGAGGTCAGATCTCGCTGAACTCCAACAACGCTCGTTTGGGGATTTGACATGTTGAAAGGCGCGCAGTAGTGTTTAGCATGTACCTGTTAGGGGTTTCTTGGTGTTTGGGGGCAGTTCAGCACCGCCGTGACCTCCCGTGAGATGGCCAGAGATTGCTATGGCTTGGCAGTCGATCAATCTCTTCTGGCTGAGATCCGAGATCGATGTTGTTCACATCGAGTGCTAGCTCGCGCGATGCACAAACGCTTGATCGCCGCGCACCTGAGGCGCCCGGCGGTGGGGGTCGATAGTCAACTTAGAAAGGGGGTGATAACAGAGGCAACCATCCATATTGCTTTGCGCCCGCGTCGGAATCGTCATCAGGCTCGTTCGCGTAAGACGCGATTGAACCAACGACCGGCTAATGCTGCTAAAAGGGGGTTCAAAGATGCTTTCCAAGCTGCGATTTATCGCGCTTAGTTTCGCCATGGCGCTATTTCTCGCATCAACCGTTGAGGTGGGAGCCTACGCAAGCCCAACTGCATCCCCACAAGTTTTTAGTTCTTGTACGCCAACAACTTTCACGAGCATGGTGTCGGAAAACCATCGTTACCTAAAGGTGCGCGTCAACTGGTCGTGCGGTCAGGGCTACTTCAATCAAAGCTTCCACACGTCTTGGGATGATGGTACTCACAGTACCTACAATTGCTGGAGTAACTGTGGCAGCGGGACGTATTATGTCGACCACACCTACAGCACGTCCTATTGCGGCGTAACCTACCTGTGGATTGACTCGATCCTTTACGGATATGGTGGGCAGCAGAACGCGTATGGCTTCTATTTCAATGTCGTTTGCTGAAGTAGAATAGGCAAATAGGCCGTAGACGTTTATTCGTGCAGGGTGAGCTGCTTAAATGCACGCCACCCTGCCAGTCCAACGCTACGTAAGTGGTTTCTGCGGATCATGCCGGGGCCTTCGCCCTCGGGCGATTTGCCGCCAGCGGTAAGCGGACCGTGAATATCGCGCCCCCCTGGTTGACGACGGACACCTCACCACCGCGCCGCGCGGCCACCTGCTTGACGAGCGCCAGGCCTAGGCCGCGCTGTGATCCCGGCGCGGCCACCTTAGTGGTATAGCCCTCGGAAAAGATTTGCTCGGTGTCATCCAACACGATGCCGGGTCCCGAGTCGTGGACCTTGATCACGACCTCGCCATCGACCTGCTGGATCGAAACCTCTACCCAGCGCGGACCACCGTTCTGCGGCGACGCGACCGCCTCGAAGGCGTTGTCAATGAGGTTGCCGACGACCGTGATCAGATCGTGCGGCTGACCGGTATCGGCGTCGAGATGGCTGGCGTCCAAGAGACGGAACTGGATGCCCCGCTCGGCAGCGACCGCCGACTTCCCCAGCAGCAATGCGCCCAGCACCGGGTCGCCGACGCGCTCCAGCAATGATTCGGTCAGCTCCTGCGACACCCCTGACGATTCGGTAATGAGCTTGATCGCCTCGTCGTAGCGGCCGAATTCAATCAATCCGGCGATGGTGTGCAGGCGGTTGGAGAAGTCGTGGGCCTGGGCACGCAACGCGTCGCTCACGCTTCGAGCGCTGTCCAGTTCGCGCAGGAGGCCCTCCAGCTCGGTTCGGTCGCGGAAAGTGGCGACGTATCCGATCGTACGGCCGCGAACCACGACCGGCATGCGGCTTACGACCAGCACTCGGTCGGCAGCAAGCACCACGGCGTCGATGCCGGTGACTTCGCCGCTCAGCACGTCACGCACGCGGCCGGATGGCAGGACGTCGATCAGCGGTTTACCTTCCAGCTTTTCGGGTAGTCGGAGCAGGCGGCGAGCCTCGTCGTTCATCAGCGTAATCCTTCCGTCGAGGTCGGTCGCGACAGTGCCCTCGCGAATGCCCTGCAGGCTGGCCTCGCGCTGCTCGAGCAGCACGGAGATTTCCTCCGGCTCGAGCCCATAGGTCTGGCGCTTGAGGTGCCCAGCGAGGAGGAGCGAGCCGATCACGGCGAGACCGATGGCGACGAGCAAGTACACCGCGATCTGTGGCAGGTAGGGGGAGAGGTCGGCCATCAGCTGACGCGACAGGCCGGTCTCCAGGAAGCCCACCGAAACGATGCCGACCACGCGACCTGTTCCGTCGAAGATCGGCACTTTCGCACGGGCCGAGGTGCCGAGCGTACCTCGCTGGATGCCCTTGAAGGTCTGACCGTTGAAGATGGCGGAAGGATCCTCATCAATCGGCTTCCCGATTAGGGCGGGATTGGGATGCGAGTAGCGGATCCCAGTCGGGCCGGCAATCACGATAAAGCTTGCGCCCGACGCCTTGCGCATACCCTCGGCGAGCGGCTGCAGGATCCGCGAAGGGTCCGAATCGCGAAGCGCTTCCCGCACAGACGGCATTGTCGCCACCGACTCGGCCAGATTCAGTGCTCGGTTTATGTAACGGACGTCGAGGCTGGCGCTGGTCACGGCAGCAGACACGGCCAAGCCCATTATCAACGCGCCAAGGATGATGGCTAGCTGAAGGGCCAAGATCCGCGACGCTAGGCTAAGCCGAGGTCTTGCCACCAGCTTCATCTTATCGACTCATTACGTCGAAGCAAACCGACCATAACGACCAAAACGATCAGTACCTCCGAATGACTAGTAGCCTATGGGCGGCCGGGTGCTAGCAGACCGTAAAGCAGCGGCTCGCGTCCCGCTAACAGGGGCCATCAGAAGCCGCTTCCCAATTGCCGCTTTCACCCTGCACGGCGGCGTCCGTCAGGTAATCGGGCGTGGCGGATCCGGATGTCAGCGTAAGGCCGTGTTCTTCCAAAGGGCACGAGCGGATGGCTCGCTCCCGGCCCGGTCCGCGGATAGATAGGCACTGTCCGGGGCCAATCCTCGATGTACCTGAAGCTGAACGGTCCGTTTCGTCCACGCCTCCGCCATGTGTCAACCCAGCACTGAGCTGAAGCCATCGGTGGCATTAGGTCGTCAGAGCTAACGCCCATCGCTTCAAACTCGGCCATCAGATCGGGAAGCATGCCCATACGCGCTACGCCAGCACGACAACAGCGTGATCCTGGCGGACGGCAGCAAGCATTCGTATGCGCCACTGTAGGAGGTGACGCCAGAGATGGAGCGCTTGACGGACGAGCTGGCGGGAACCGCTTCCAGACCACTCACGCGGTTCTCCACAAGCTACGCCCACTACGCCCTAACAGCAGTCCATCCGTTCCAACGATGGTAACGGCCGGACGGCGCGTGCCCTCGCCTCGGTCTACCTATATCGTGCTGCGGGCGTCCCGCTGGTTGTTTTTGCGGATCAGCAGGTGCGTTACTGGGATGCTCTTGCGAAAGCCGATAGCGGACAACCCCAGGCGTTCGTGTCGTTCATCGAAGCGAGGGCGATCGATACGATGGCCATGATCGGCGATCTGCTCAGACAATCCAAGGCACCGTTGAGCGATGAGGCTGTCAGGCTTCGAGCTTTACTCATCTCACATGGCGGACTTTCGCATGCTGAGGTGCAGACGGTCGGTCATCGGTTGACCCAGACCCTTCAAGACGCCAGCGGGAGACAGTCGATGAGATCGGTCTCTCGTCCGACGTCCTTCGCTGGATCGAGCCCAAGCAGGGCCGGTTGCAATGCGACTTCACACGACCCTATCACTGCCTAAACAACGGCGGGGCCTTTAAGTTCGGATTTCGCATCGACCGATCAATCCAGGTGCAAAGCGAAATGACGCCCTTCACTGGGCTGGCTGACGACACGAAAAATCCATCCACCTTCATGGTCATCGATGCCAACAGGCCCATGGCCGACCCGCTCCGGCTGCGAGTTGAAGACCTTCATCCCGAAATCACTGAGGCCGCCGGAGACTGATTGACGGCTGGGCCGACCAGGAGCTGCGCCCAGTTCTCGCAGAACTCTCCAACGCTATGTCCGCCGGGATCAAGAAGGAAGGCTTCTGAGCGCAAGGGTTCTCACCGATAAGAGCGGCCGCGCCTCAGCGTCGTCTACCCGGCGACCCGATGGCGGATGCGGAAGGCCACATCGTATTGAGCAGCGCGCGAACACTCCTCTGGCTCGGGACCTTCAAGTCCCTGGCGTCGGAAACGAGGTCCGGAGACTCTAGGAATTTGCCCTTGTCGCCACCCCGAGGTTTGACAACAGTTTCGAGGTTTGACAACAATTTTGACAACAACGCCGGTGGACGTCCGTGGCTCCGGCGACACGCAGAGGACGATTCGGCGAATACAATTACCGGTGCGCCTGCATAGCTCAGTTGGTAGAGCAGCTGACTCTTAA
>JALZAL010000136.1 GCA_030948325.1 Candidatus Dormiibacterota bacterium | reverse complement strand
CGCCCACACACCTGAGTCGCTGCTGGTGATCCCCGCAGCCACGCTGAACGGCCTTGCGTTTGCCCTGCCGCTGATGGCCTTCACCGCGTTGCAGCGGACAGACACCTCGTTCAGCACGATCTTCCGCTTCGTCATCACCCCGCTCTACCTGCTAGGTGGTGCGTTCTTCCCGATCAGCAAGCTGCCGGGCTTCCTACAAGTGGTGGCCTGGGCAAGCCCGCTGGCGCATGGGGTCGAGCTCTGCCGCGGGCTGGTGCTCGGGAATCTTGTCGCCGGACCGGCTCTGCTGCACGTGATCGTCTTGATGGCATACGCCACTGCCGGCGTGGCACTGACACGGCCACTCCTGACCAGGAGGCTGGTCAAGTGAGCGATCAGTTGCTCCGATCCCGAACCCGCACGAGCGCCATCCGGGCCCTCCGCTTTCCAACCAGATCGACCCGCATGATCGAGCGCAACGTGATGGCGACACGCCATCACTGGATGGTCATCTTCTCCGGATTCGTCGAGCCCGTCCTCTACCTGCTCGGAATCGGCTTTGGCATCGGGTCCCTCGTTAGGACCCTGACTGTCGGCGACGGCCACACGGTCAGCTACGCGGTGTTCGTGGCGCCCGCTCTCATGGCATCGTCGGCCATGAACGGAGCGATCTACGAGTCCACGTTCAACCTGTTTTACAAGCTCCGATACGTCAAGACGTTCGAGTCAGTCATCTCCACACCTGTCGGCGTCGAGGATGCGACCCTGGGCGAGGTCATCTGGGCGGTCGGGCGCGGCAGCCTCTACTCCGTCGGGTTTCTGGTGGTGATGCTCGCCCTCGGCCTGGTCGAATCCCCGTGGGCGATCCTGGCAATCCCGGCGTCAGTCCTGGTCGGCTTTGCATTTGCCGCTTTGGGCAGCGCGGTCACAACGTTCATCCGCCAGTGGCAGGACCTCGACATGGTGCAGCTTGCCCTGCAGCCGATGTTCCTGTTCTCGGCGACATTCTTCCCGATCACCGTTTATCCGCCGGCCCTGCGCCTGGTGGTCGAGTGGACGCCCCTGTATCGCGGGATCGACCTCGTGCGCGGCCTTACCACCGGCGGTGTCGGGCCAGGACTGTTGGGGGACGTCGCCTACCTCGTGGTGATGGGCCTGATCGGGGTCGCAATCGCGGCGCTGCGTCTACGAAGCCGCCTGCTGAAATAGCCGCCTACGCCTGCTTGGGATCGCGACCGGTCAGGCCGAGCAGGCGGTCGAGCAGCGGGGCATCCTGCGCCACCGGAACAGCTGCCGGAAAGACTCCGATCTGACGATACTCGTCGGCCTTGGGGCTGATCTCATCCCATATGCCTTGGACCAAGTCGTCCGGCAGCGTGATATCGGCGCCGATCACTTTGGCGATGTCGCGTGCGCGAAGGGCGCGGAACATGTTGATCTGCCAGAAGTATTCGCGCGCGCTGAAGTCGCCGAATGAGGTGTGGACAATACGGTCTAGGTCAGCCAATTCCGATGCGGCTGCGCAGGCCTTATCCACGATTTCGGCGAATCGGCCATGCGGGTCGTCGCCCAGCAGGTCGCCCTTGAATTTTTCGCGACCGACCTCGTCCATCGTTCGACCCGCGAGCATGTCTGGCACCCAGGAATCGTCGTATGCGTGGTAACTGACAATCTCGCGCAACGTCGGCGTGTGGCCCGTGCGCCGAGTCTGGAACCAAGGGGGCATCTCCATCGACCACTGGTCGTCACTGATCCGCGAGACGACCTCGTTCAGCGCTCGGTCGGCGAGGACGAAGACTTCCGGTTCGGTCGGTGTTGTTGTGGTCAAGACGCCAGTTTAAGCAACCCTCGGCGTCGGGCGCGCGGCAGCAGGAATTGCAACCATCGTGACGGAGCAGGCTGCCATCCAGGCGAGCAGCGCTGCAAAGGCGATGATGCTGGGTATTCCACCTGCCGCAAGGGATCCGGATACTGCGAAGAACGATATCCACGCGACGGTCTGAAGAACCGCAGCGACGGCAGCGGCGAAGCCCAGCCACCGGGGAAGCGCGCCGGTCGACAGGATCGCCGAGGAGGCCGCCGCAAGGAACAGCAGCGCTGGGAACGTGGTGACCTGAAACGCAAGTCCTGAAGATCGTTGAGGAGCGTGGCCCTGGCGGCATCCGGATTCGGTCTATATGCCAGCGCCTGGAAGACGGCCACCTCAACGAGCGTGCAAGCGGCAATCACCGCGACGGCGGCGAACGCCGTAAGCGAGGCGATTGTGCCCAACCTGGCGTGCAGGGTGGCTGCGAACACCATGAGCAGGATCATCCCGACACTGAGAATCACGTTCTCGATCTCGAGCCCCACATGGTGAGCTGTAAAGTAGGCCAGCACCGTGCCGGCAGGCGCGCCGGCGACCGGCGGCGGCGGCGCGATCTGGCTGGTCGAGCCCATCGCCACGACGGCCAAGGTGCCGGAAATCGGAAGCCAGCGCCTTGCCCCGGTCACCATGAACCGCAGGTTAGATCACATTGAGCAGCAAGCCTCCAAATCGGGCGCTCCTCCCGCTCACCGCACAGAACGCATACCGCGATCGGTACCGGGCCATCCGCCCTGGATGGCGTTCCAGTGGCGAGCAGCTCGAGGCGCTCGTACGCAGCCACCTGCGGGCCGAGAGCCACGTCCTGGACCTCGGTTGCGGCCGAGGAGGGGTGGTCGAGCTCTTCTGGCGGGAGGTCAAGCTGGCTGCCGGGCTCGACCCTGATGTGCCTTCCCTGGCCGAGCACCGCGCTCGAGGCATGCCGGTGATCCAGGGGCGGGGAGAGCATCTTCCGTTTGCAAGCGAGTCGTTCGATGTGATCGTCTGCCTGTGGGTGCTGGAGCATCTCGACCGCCCCGACGTCGTCTTCACCGAGGTGCGGAGGGTCCTCCGACCAGGTGGCCATTTCGTATTCCTGACGCCCAACCTTCGGAACCCGCTCCTGATGGCCAACCGCGTCGCGAAGGCGCTGCCGCAGCTCCAGCGACGCCTCGTCCCCCGGCTTTACGGCCGCACCGAGGCCGACACCTTTCCTGTCCGCTACCGGGCCAACACCTTGGCGTCGATTCGCGCGTTGGCGACCCTTTGCGGGATGGAGGTCGCCGAGCTCAAGGTCATCGCGGACCCCACCTACTTGGCCCTCAACAACTTCATGTTCAAGGCGTCGGTTCTATCCGAGCAGCTGCTGCCGGCGACCTGGGGAGTACACCTTCTGGGCGACTTGACTCCCTCCCGGTCGGGCTCAGGGACCCAGTAGGTACCCCATACGGCGCGGCGTTTGAGCGATCGCTGACATCACGACATTTGGTCGTTGGCCCCTTTCCTCAGCGGTGTCCTTTGCGATGATGGCTCGCCGCACGATCGCCGCGCCGACCGATCGCAGGGGCTCTGGCGGGAACATGCGGGACTTGTGGTTGACCATAGGGAGCCGCGCCGAATCGGTGTCGGCCCCGGTCACGAGGTCGGCGATGACCACACCGGCCAGATGCGAGGGCGCGACACCATTTCCCGTGTAGCCGAGGGCATAAAAGACGTTTCCAGACTCGAGGCTCCCAAAGTTCGGCAGGTGGGTGGGAGAGACGTCGATCGGCCCACCCCACGCATCTTCCAGAGGCACGTCTGCAAAGCTGGGAAACAGGCGCCGGAAGCCTTCGGCGGCTTCTTTCACCGCGCGCAGGTCGCGGGTGAATGAATGATCGATCCTGCTGGAGGCGCGGCCGCCGCCGCCGCCAAAGGCGATCCTTCCGTCGCGTGTGGTCCGGAAATAGCGAACGGAGGTGCGTAGGTCGGTCACCAGCTCGCCTCCCGTCCAACCGATCTCGGTCAGCTTCTCCGGTGCCGGCGCGGTCAGCACGATGTAGCTGCTCCATGCGACCAGCCGCCGGCGCAGCTGCTGCCACCCGACCGCCCACGCGTTCAGCGCCAGTACCGCTTTAGGGGCCCGGACGCTGCCTCCCGGCGTGATCGCGACGGCAGGCGGGCCTGCGCCGAATCGGGTCACCGGCGTGCCTTCGTAGATGGTGACGCCACGCTCCAGGACCACGCGACGAAGGCCGCGGGCCAGGAGCGCGGGCTGCACGGAGGCGCCATCCCTCATGAAAGCCCCGCCGTGAAAAGCGGGCGATGCGCATCTCGCTTTGACCTCCTGCGGTGTGAGTGCGCGCATCTCATCGGGTGCGCCGAGCTCGCGCGCCAGCTTGGCCATCTCCTCGCAGATGGTTTCGTGCTGCGGCACGGTGGCGGCATAGAGGTAGCCGGCATGTTTGAACCAGGCGTCGACCTCGTGTGTGCGGCAGAACTCGCCGATGCCCTTGATGCTGTCCGAGATGGCACGGCAAGCGCGTACCGCTTCGATCGGGCCGTAGAGGGTGACCAGGCCGTCCAGCTCGTCCCACCAACCGCTTGCAAACCCGCCATTCCGGCCACTCGGGCCGCCGCCGCAGATGTCCTGCTCCAGCACCACCACTTTCAGGTCGGGCTTGGCCTGGGTCAGGAAGTAAGCAGTCCATAAGCCCGTGAATCCCCCGCCTACGATCACCACGTCCGCGTTGACGTCGCCGGCGAGGGGTGGGCAGGAAGCTGCGTTCTGCTCTGCTGCCAGGGCCTCGCGCAACCACCAGCTCCGCTGGGCGCCTGGCTTCAGAGCGTTGCCTGTCAAGTTCAGGGCAGGCATATTCGAGCTCACCCGATCATCCTGAGGCTTCTGCCTGGCTGGGTGGCCGGCGGCCAGGCACCGCCGCGGGCTCAAAAACCGCGACTGATTGGAGGGGGTACGATGCCAAGGTGATGGCACACAAGATGGCGGCGGTGGAAGTCGACGCGGAACGAGTCCAATCTCTGATCGCGCGCGAGGAAGAGAGATTCCGCGCGGCGCGAACCCGGTCGGACGACCTCTGGCGAAAGGCGCGCGCCTTCAGCCCACGAGGGGTGCCATCCTCGTTCCAGGACGCGTCTCCGCAGCCGATCTTCGTCGAGAACGGGCGCGGAAGTCGGGTCTGGGACGTCGATGGCAACGAGTACGTCGACTTCCACAACGGCTTTGGAGTGATGGTCGTCGGCCATGCCCATCCATTGATCGTGGATGCGGTCTCCAACCGCATCGCGAGAGGATCCCATTTCGCGCAGCCGGTTGCGGAGGTTGCCATCGTTGCCGAGGAGCTGGCAAAGCGCTTCGGCCTGCCCCAGTGGCGGTTCACCAACAGCGGGACGGAGTCCACCCTGGATGCGGTCCGAATCGCTCGTGGCTTCACGGGCCGCGAGCGCCTGGTCAAGATCGAGGCTTCGTATCACGGCCACCATGACGCTCTCATGGTCTCGGTCGAGCCACCTCCCGACAAGATGGGTCCGGCGGAGGAGCCGGCATCGTGGGCTCAGAGCGAAGGCATCCCGAAAGCCGTGGTTGCCCTGACCAGCGTCGTTCCTTTCAACGATCTCGCCGCCATGGAGCGTGTCTTCAAGAAGTACCCCGATGACATCGCGGCCGTGATCGTCGAGCCGGCTATGATGAACGTGGGGATCGTCGTCCCGGACGTCGGATATCTCGCCGGGGTCAAGGAGCTGGCGCATCGGAACGGCGCGCTCCTGATCTTCGATGAGGTCAAGACGGGCGTGACGATCGCGCCGGGAGGCGCGACCGAGCGATTTGGGGTGCAGCCTGACCTGATCGCGCTCGCCAAGGCGATCGGCGGCGGACTTCCGTGCGGCGCCATAGGCGGCCGCCAGGACGTGATGGCCGTGATCGAGGACAAGCGCGTGGCCCAGATGGGCACTTTCAACGGCAACCCGCTGACGCTGGCCGCTGCCAGGGTCACGCTCCAGGACATCCTCACCCCGAACGCCTACGCCCACTTCGACGCACTGTCCGAGGTACTTCAGGGCGGGCTGGACAACGTGATCTCCGAGCACTCGCTCCCGTTCCATGTCACGACAATGGCCGCGCGCGGAAGCATCACCTACCGGGCGGAGCGGGTGCGCAACTACCGAGATTACCTGAGCGTGGACAAGCCGGCGGCCTACCTGTCCTGGTTGTACCAGTGCAACCGCGGGGTGCTCATGGCTCCTGGTGCCGAGGAGAACTGGACCCTGTCGGTTCAACACTCACAGGAGGACGTGCAGCGCTACGTGGACAACTTTGCGGAGATGGCGCACGACCTGAGAGCGTGAAGTTCACTGGGGCGATTGCCGATCCTGGAGGGCGGGGATAATGCGCCAATGAGCATCACAACCCTACTTTTGATCATCGCGTTCATAGCATTCGCAGTTGCCGCGATCGGCTGGAGCTACAAGAAGGTCGACCTGATCGCCATCGGCCTGGCGGCGTGGGTGCTGACGACGTTCATCACCAACCTGAGTCACATCACCCTGAGCACGATTCTCCTGATCCTCGCCTTCATCGCCTTCGTGCTGGCCGCGATTGGATGGGGATACAAGAAGGTCGGGCTGATCGGCGTCGGACTGGCTCTGTGGATGGCCGCGTATCTCGTAGTGCTCGTCATCAAGTAAGGACAACAGGCGATCAGGTTGGAGGGTGGCGCCTAGCGAGCCGCCTGCGTTCGCGCGACGCCGCTGCCGCCGGTCAGGCGCGCGGCGATGACCACGGGCACGATCGTGACCAGGATCACGAAAGACACGACCACGTTGACCTCGGGCAGGTGCCGTCCGGTGCGGAGCGCGGCGAAGATCCAGATCGGCAGTGTGTTCTGAGCGCCGGCTGTGAACGTGGTGACGATGACCTCGTCGAAAGAAAGAGCGAATGCGAGCATCGCGCCCGCGACCAAAGAGGTCGAGATCAACGGCAGGGTCACGTCCATGAAGGTCCGGAATGGGCCGGCCCCAAGATCCATCGCAGCTTCGACGAGTGAGCCCTGCGTCCGCCTCAGGCGGGCTAGAACGTTGTTGTAGACCACGACGATGCAGAACGTGGTGTGTCCGACCACGATCGTCCAGATCGACAGGTCGATGCCGTTGAAGTTGAAAAACGCGCGAAGCGCGATTCCGGTGATGATGCCGGGCAAGGCAAGCGGCAGCACGAACAGGAAACTGATCGCATCGCGGCCGAAGAACGCAGCGCGCTGGATCGCCAACGCGGCGCAAGTACCGAGAGCGAGCGCAAGGACCGTCGCTCCCAGCGCCGTCTTGACGGACAGTTGCAGCGCCGTTCGTACATCAGGATCGTTCCATGTCGATCCGAACCACCTCAGGCTCAAGCGCGAAATTGGCCAGCTCTCGATGTTCGACTGATTGAAGGCATACAGGAAGATGATGAGGATGGGGATGAACAGGAAAAGAAGGATGAGCACGGCCCAGATCCGCAGAGCCATCCTGGTCCAGAAAGATTCCGTCACAGGGCTTCGAATGCCCCGAGGCGTTTGGCGGCGAGCAGATATACGGCCATGATGGCGACCGGGACGATTGAGAGTGCCGCGGCGAAGGGAACGTTGTTAGCGATGCCGATGTTGCCGTACACCACGTTGCCGATGAACTGAGAGTCCGCCCCCCCGACGAGGATGGGCGTTACGTAATCACCCAACGTCAGTGAGAAGGTGAAGATCGAGCCGGCGACTATGCCGGGCAGGACAAGAGGCAGCACGATTTCTCTCACCGCACGCCACCGTCTGGCACCAAGGTCGGCCGCTGCCTCGAGGAGCGAATCGGGCACCCGCTCCAAGGCGGCGTAGGTCGGGATGATCATGAAGGGCAGCCAGATGTACGAAAACACGATCCACATCGCGGTGTTCGTGTAGCCGATGTTGGGGGCAGGCAAGCCGATGGATTGCAGGCTCCAGTTCAGCGCGCCGCTGTGGTTGAGGATGAGGATCCAGGCATAGAGTCGCGCGATATAGGACGCCCATAGCGGCAGCAAGACTGCTGCAAACAGCAGCGCCTGCACCCTTCGTGAGGCGACTCGCGCCATGTAGTAGGCGAGGGGAAACGCGAGGACGATATCGGTGACTGTGACCAGCGCGGCAATACCGACTGTGCGCCCGATGATGTGGAGGTAGGTGGGATCTGTGGCGATGATTCGAAAGTTGTCGAGGTTCCAGACCTGTACGACCTGAGTCGTGAAGGTGTCGATCGTCCAGAACGCGGTGACCAGAAGAAGGGCGAGCGAGGCCAGGTAGACGAGCACCATCCAGCCGAGAGGCGGCACGAGGAGGAGCGCCGGCCGCAGCCACGGGAGACGCCACATCAGCTCCTGGAGACCGGAGGCTCTGCCCCCCTTGGGACGGAGCCTCCGGCCATCTTCGACGCCCGTGCTCAGCGGGTGGTCATCCCTTGATCGATGTCCATGCTGTCTGCCACAGGGAGTAGGGGATGCAGTTGTTGCTCCCGTCACCACAGGCAGCGACCGGCGTCTTCCAGAACTTGAGGTTGTCGAAGTAAGAGCCTGGCGCGTCGGCGTGGTACTGAGAGCAGGAGCCTGGCTGCTGCAGCTCCATCTCAGCGCAAGCCTTTGTGTTGACGGGCGTCTCGCCCCAGGTGAGTGCCTGCTGGGCCTGTACGAACGGCGTGCTGACCCACGCCGTCCACATATACGCGCAGTTCGGATGAGGGGCCTTGGTGGCCAGCATCCACGTGTCGGCCCAGCCTGTCGCCCCTTCAGACGGAATCGTGTCCGCTGTCGCCGCACCGGCTTTCTTCAGGTCGCTGGTCATGACGGGCCAAGCGGCGGCCGCCACAGCGTCGCCACTCTTGAAGAGAGTCTCGACGGTCGGGACGTCAGCCCAGTACTTCTTGACCAGCGGCCGCTGCTGCTTGAGGAGGTTCACGGCGGCGTCGAACTGGGCCTTGGTCAGCTCGTAGGGATCCTTGATGTTCAGGCCTGGCTGCTTCTTGCTCAGGTACAGGGCCGCGTCTGCGATCTGGATCGCGTTGTCCGGGATCGTGATCAGGCCAGACAGCGCCGGGTCGTAGATGACGCTCCAGCTCGTCGGCGCGTTGGGGAATTTCTTGGTGCTGTACAGGAGCGTGTTGGGGCCCCACTGGAGCGAGATGCCGTAGTGGATGCCGTTGATCGTGTTGAAGGCGGGCGATTTGAACTGCGGCTGGAAGTTGGCCCAATCCGGGATCAGGGCTGTGTTCATCGGCCTGACATCGCCGCCGTAGATCAGGCGCAGGTCGGCGTCACCCGATGCGGAGACCATGTCCCACTGGCCGCCTCCACCATTCGCCATGAGGCTGACCATCTCGTCGGACGAACCAGCGTCCTTGGCGTTGATCTTGCATCCGGTCTGCTTCTCGAACGGTGCCTTCCAGAGCGGGTCGACGTAGCCGCCCCAATCGACGAGGTTCAGCGCGCCTTCGCCCGCTCCGATCGACGTCAGCGGCGCCATGTTCGCGGTCGGTGGTGGTTTGAGGCTCGAGCCTCCCGTGCTGCCGGTTGAGCCACATGCGGTCAGCGCGATGATCGCGGCCGCACCCGCCGTCACGAGCCGGAACCTGCTCCGGACCCCTGTCCTGTTCATGCTTCCTTACCTCTCCTCAGTTCCGAGTTCGCCGCGGTCGAGGCACTCCCGGCATGCGGCTGATCGAGAACGTACGTGTGGCCGGGAACCCATGCGAGCCGGACGCGGCGTCCTTCGTATTCACTCGCCTGGCCAGGCGCGTCCATATTCTGGCGCACCGCCACCAGCTGCTCACCGCGGTCGAGCCGGACGATGAAGCGGGTCGACATGCCGACATAAACGACCTGGTCGACCGTCGCCGGCTCAACGGTCATCCCGCGTGGCGCCTCCTCGCCCTCGTCAAGCACCCGGAGCTTCTCGGGGCGCACCACAAACCGGATCCCGTCCCTCTCCAGGAGGTTCGAGATGCCGATGAAACCCGCCACGAACTCCGTCGCCGGGCGCTCGTAAACGTCAACCGGTGGACCGACCTGCTCGATGCTGCCGTTCGACATCACGGCCATTCGGTCGCTCATCGTCAAAGCCTCTTCCTGGTCGTGCGTGACGTAGACGAACGTGATCCCTACCTTCTTCTGTATGCGCTTCAGCTCGAGCTGCATCTCCTGGCGCAGCTTGAGGTCGAGTGCACCCAACGGTTCATCGAGAAGCAGGACCTCGGGCTCGTTGATAACTGCTCGGGCGAGCGCCACCCTCTGCCGCTGGCCGCCTGAAAGCTGGTTCGGCTTGCGGCCGTCCAGGCCCGAGAGGCGCACCATGCCAAGCGCCCGCTCGACTCGCTCGCGGCGCTCAGGTTGGCCGATCCCCTTGACCCGAAGCCCATACCCGATGTTCTCGGCGACAGTCATGTGAGGGAAAAGTGCGTAGTCCTGGAAGACGGTGTTGGTCTGTCGCATGTTTGGTGGGGTCGAGGTCACATCGTGGCCGGCAAGCTCGATCCGTCCGGCGTCCGGGCTTTCGAAACCCGCGATGAGGCGCAACAGCGTCGTCTTGCCGGACCCCGAAGGCCCGAGCAGGGTGAAGAACTCTCCCGCTTCGATGGTCAGGTCGACGCCCGCGACGGCGAGCACGTGCCCATAGCTTTTACGCACGCCGATCACCCGCAAGGCCGGTGGGCGCAAGGCGACCTCGGCGGAAGCCGTTCGCTCGGCTTCCGTGGGGCGGCGGATGGCCAACGAGGAACCTAAATCAGTCGAGCGATGCCATTACGTGCTTGATCTGCGTGTAGTCCTCGAGCGAATACATCGACATGTCCTTGCCGTAACCGCTTCCCTGGTATCCGCCGTGTGGCATCTCGTTCACGACAGGGATGTGAGTGTTGATCCAGACAGCTCCAAATTTGAGCCGGCGTGCCATTCGCAGGGCCCTGCCGACGTCGCGTGTCCAAACCGACGCGGCGAGACCGTAGTCGACGCCGTTCGCCCACGCCAGCGCCTGCTCCTCGTCACTGAACTGCTGGACCGTGACGACGGGGCCGAACACCTCGCGCTTCACGATCTCCGCATCCGGGCCGGAAGGAACGACCAACGTCGGTGAATACCACGAGCCTGCCTGCTTGATGCGCGCGCCGCCCGTGAGCACCTCCGCTCCATCCTTGCGGGCGCGGTCGACGAACCCTGAGACGCGCTCCGCCTGCTCCTCGGAAACCAGCGGACCCATCTCGGTCTCATCCGCCTTGGGATCACCGACTTTGAGCGACTCGATCGCAGGGACCAGGCCGCCAAGGAGCTTGTCGAAGATCCTCGGCCCGGCGATCACGCGCGTGGCCGCCGTGCAGTCCTGGCCCGCGTTGAAGAAGCCACCGATCTTGATGCCTTCGACCACTGCGTCAAGGTCTGCGTCGTCGAATACGACGACCGGCGCCTTGCCTCCGAGCTCGAGGTGCACCCGCTTCAGCGTCGCAGCGGCGGCCTTCGCCACCTCCTTTCCGGTCGCGACGTCACCAGTCAGCGACACCATCGCGACATCCTTGTGGCGAACGAGACCCGCGCCGACAGGCTCCCCGTCGCCGGTGATCACGTTGAGCACGCCCGGTGGGAGGATGTCCGCCACCAGCTCTGCGAGGCGGAGGGCGGTCAGGGGCGTCCACTCAGAAGGCTTCAACACGACGGTGTTGCCGGCCGCGAGCGCGGGCCCAAGCTTCCAGGCCGCCATCATCAGTGGGTAGTTCCAGGGGGCGATCGATCCGACCACGCCCAGCGACTCCCGCCGGATCATGCTAGTGAAGCCCTTCATGTACTCGCCGGCCGACTTGCCCTCGAGAATTCGCGCGGCGCCGGCGAAGAATCGAAAGCAGTCTGCCGTCGGGGGGATTTCCTCAGACAGCGTCGTGGCCAACGGCTTTCCGACGTTCTCGGACTCCAGGGCCGCGAGCTCCTCGCCGTGCTCCAGGATGGCGTCCGCAATCTTGAGCAGCGCCTCGCTGCGTTCGCGCGGCGTGCTGTCGAACCAAACTTCGTCGTAAGCCTTGCTTGCCGCGGCTACGGCGCGGTCGACGTCTTCCGCGGTGCCCTTTGGCACGTGCGCGATGAGCTTGCCGTTGGCGGGGTTGATGATCTCCTGGACGTCACCGCCCGAGCTGTCGACCCAATCGCCGCCGACAAACATCTTCTGACGCTTCAGCGTGGTGCTCATTTGTCCCTCCTTGCGGGTCAAGTTACTAGCGGGCGGTTGCGGCGACTTCGGCCAGTGCCGAGCCGATGATGTCAAGGCCTTCATCCAGCTGGTCGTCAGGGATGGTCAGCGGCATGAGAGTACGGATCACGTTGTGATGCATGCCGGCGCGCAGCAGGACCAGACCGCGTTCGCGGGCGAGAGCAAGGACCTGCGCGGTCTCGGTGTCGGCCGGCGTCTTGGTCTTGCGGTCGCGCACCAGCTCCATGCCGGCCATGGCGCCCATGACGCGGACGTCTCCGACGAGCTTGTGCTCGGATGCCCAGCTCCGCATGCGCTCCTCCACCACCGACCCGATCCTGGCCGCTCGCTCGGGCAGCCGCTCGTCGCGCATGACGTCTAGCACCGCCAGCCCGGCTGCGCAAGCAACCGGATTGCCACCGTACGTGCCGCCGAGGCCGCCAGGTCCGGGAGCGTCCATGACCTCGGCGCGGCCGACGACTCCCGAAAGCGGGAAGCCTGCCGCGAGGCTCTTGGCCACCGTCATCAGGTCCGGCGTCACTCCGGAGTGCTCGACCGCAAAGAACTTGCCCGTGCGTCCGAAACCAGTCTGGATCTCGTCGATTATGAGCAGGATCCCGTGCTGCTCGGTCAGGGCTCGCAGACCACGCATGAAGGCAGCGGGCGCCGGCACGAAGCCGCCCTCACCAAGGACGGGCTCGATGATCACCGCAGCCACCCGCTGGGGCGCGACGGACGATTCGAACAGCTCGTTGAGAGAGGCGAGCGCCTTCTCGGTGCTCCAGCCTCTGTACTCGTACGGGAAAGGCACCTGGTAGACCTCGGTCGCGTACGGCCCGAAGTTCTGCTTGTAGGGGATGACGGAACCCGTCAGGGTCAGCGCCAGCAGCGTCCTGCCGTGGAAGCCGCCGTGGAAGCTGATCACGGCAGGACGGTTGGTGTGCGCCCGAGCGATCTTGACGGCATTCTCAACCGCCTCTGCTCCGGTGCTGAAGAAGATCGCCTTCTTGGCGCCATCTCCAGGCGCCAGGGCGCACAGGCGCTCCGCCAGGCGGAGGTAGGGCTCGTACATGACGACCTGGAACGAGGTGTGCGTGACCCGGTCCAGCTGAGCTTTCACAGCCTCCATCACGTGAGGATGGCCGTGGCCAACGTTGAGGACGCCGATGCCGCCCGCAAAGTCGATGTAGCGGCGGCCGGAGACGTCCCAGAGCTCGGCCCCCTTGGCATGATCGACGACCAGCGGGTGCGCCGTGGTGATCCCGCGTGGGATGTAGCGCCGGCGAAGCTCCGCCAGCTGTTCTTCGATCGACGCTTCCGGCGCCAGGACCCTTTCCGTCTTATGCCCCGATTTCACTTGGCCTCCTCACCCTCTCGAAGGGCTCATTCAAACACGGCTGCGACCGGCGGCGCGTAGGTCTTTCGGGCATTAGTATCCGAACCACTGTGGAAGCCGCCGTCGTGGTCGAGCGGCTCTGGCCGGGCCGGCGCGCCAGCATTGTCGCCCTTTCGGGGGGTATCACCAACAGGAACTACCGGGTGGAGGTCGACGGGTCCTCCTACGTGCTGCGCCTTGGCGGCAACGACACCGAGTTGCTTGGCATCGACCGTGCCACGGAGCATGCCGCGAGCCTGCGGGCGGCGGAGATCGGAGTCGGGCCCGATGTGGTCGCGTTCGTCGAATCCGAAAGCTGGCTGGTGACTCGCTTCATCGAGGGCCGGAGCGTGCCGCCTGAGGAGATTCGCCGGCCCGATGGCATACGGCGGGTGGCCGAGGTCTTGCGGCGGATCCACAACGCGGTTGCCATTCCGGGGCGCTTCGATGCGCACGCCGTCGTCGACCAGTACCGCGCGGAGGCCGAAGCACACTTCGTGCCGATACCGGGCGAGTTCGCCATGGCCCACCTGGTCTCGGAGGAGATCCGCCGCGCTCGCGGCCCTCAGCCACTCGTTCCGTGCCATAACGACCTGTTGAATGCCAACTTCCTTGACGACGGCGAGATCCGGGTCGTCGATTGGGAGTACGCAGGCATGGGTGACCGCTTCTTCGACCTCGCCAACCTGTCGGTCAACCACGAGTTCGGGCTCGAGGAGGATGCCCTGCTGCTTGCCGCCTACTTTGGGGTGCAGCGGCCCGCCGATCTGGCCGCGCTGCGACTCATGCGGGTCATGTCCGATTTCCGCGAGGCGATGTGGGGGGTTCTCCAGAGCGGGATCTCCGAGCTGGACTTTGACTTCACCGCCTACGCCGCCAAGCACTTCAAGCGTCTCCTGACGGCGGCGGAGGGCTCAGAGTTCGACTACTACATCGACGAGGCGACAGTCGTTTAGAGATCCGCCGTCTTCGGCGTCCGGTTGCCCAGCTGGAGCTCGAGCGTGAGCCGGATTCGCACCAGCGGCTCACGTGGTTGCATGCGCGCCCGGCGGCGTTGGTCGGCATCTGCCAGCAGCGCCGCTTGTCGTTCTTTCACCAGCTGCTGATTGAACATCTCACTCACTTCGTTTGCCTCGACGGCTCACGTGGGCGGGTTTGGCGAGCGTCGACAGCAAAGCCCCGAAGCGGTCGAGAACTTCAGGCCGCAGTGAATACCTCTTGGTGCCCATCGGCACCCTGAGAAGCCCAACCGCTTTGAGCTCTGCGATGTGGTGATGGACTGTCGACTTGCGCAAGCCCAATTTGTCGGCAAGTTCCTGAAGGCTCAGGGGTTCCGATGCCAGCAGCTGGATTGCGCGGACGCGGCTCTCGTCGGCCAGGACTCGCGCCAGCTTGACCGCTCGGGCGGCCACTGCGCCGCCATTCTGGCCCAGACTCTCGTCCGCGACCGGGTAGCTGATGATGGCGGTGCTGCGGGCACGATGGTGGAGCGTCCACGGCCGCATGACCCATGTCGGAATCAGGGCAATCAGTTCCACGCCCGGCTGGTCGACCCAGGCGACACCGTTGGTCGCCTCCTCCATCAGGTCCCGCGCACTCAGCCGCCCCGCCAATGCTTGCTTCGCTCGAGCGTCCCGCTGAAGGATCGCGGTCAGCCTCTCTTCCTCCGCGGAAAAGAGGTCGCGGCGCCACAGAGTGGCGATTTCGATCAGCAGCTCGCGCAACCGGGGCGCCAGCCGTGGCAACCACCTGGCCAGGCCATGTGCGCCGTGGTAGGCGTGCGAACCGGTTTCGCCGAGGTCGGGGACTGCGACCTTCTCTCCGGCTGCGGTGCGCAAGACCCAGTCGGCCATCTGTTCGCGCGAGGCGGGGAACTCCTCTACGCCGGTGACCTGCAGGAGGAGGTCGTTATCAGGTTCGGACTCGAGGCCCTGTAGCAGGTCGTCCACCGTTACCCAGCGGCGGGTGTAGGTCATGCCGATCAGGCCGCTCCAGGGACCGTGGAGGCCATGACCGATGTCAAGTGCAGCCATGGCCTTGAGAAGCTCGGGAGACATCGAGGCCCGCGTACGGGCGAACCACCGGTCTCCGACCTCCAGGTTCTTTTGCTTCTCGACTACGGCCGTGAGGTGGCAAACGAGCTCGTGGGCCACGGAAATGAACACAGCAGCCTGAGGTTCGACAGTCATCTAACTTGGGTTCGATCATCGTCGAACCTTGGACGGATGTCAAGTACCAACTTACGCTCCTCTCCCTGACCCGACGGGAGAGGGAGTAGGCGTTATGCACGGATGCGTTTTCCAGGCGCGTCGTACAGGGGTTCCTCGGACACGTGGCCTGAGACCCAGGTGCCGAAGATCTCCACCTCGACCGGCGTGCCGGCCGCGGAGTCCGCCGGCACATACGCGTACGCGATGGAGCGTCCCACAGAATAGCCAAAGCCTCCGCTCGTGACGCGTCCTGTGGCGCCGGCGATCCTGACCGGCTCGGATCCGAGCGCGACCGAATGGGGGTCGTCAAGGACCAGGCAGGCAAGCCTGGTCGCGGCCGGGGCTTCCCGGGCTTTCAACAGCGCGTGCCGCCCGATGAATTCGCCTTTGTCGAGCTTGACGCAGAAGCCAAGCCCCGCCTGATAAGGGTTCGCCTCGGGCCCGATGTCCGAGCCCCACGCCCGGTAGCCCTTTTCGAGGCGCAGCGAATCCACGGCCTTGTACCCGCCGGCGACCAGGCCGTGGCTTCGTCCCGACTCCCAGACTGTGTCCCAGAGCCGCTGGCCGAACTCTGAAGGGCAATAGAGCTCCCAACCCAGCTCCCCCACGTACGTGACGCGCAACGCCAGGCACGGAATCGACCCGACGGCAAGCTGCTGTGAGGTCATGTAGGGGAAAGCGGCGTTGCCGAGGTCCGTAAGGGTCAGCGGCTGCAGGATTTCCCTGGCCGACGGCCCCCACAGTCCGATGCAGGCGTACGCGGACGTCACGTCTTCGACCAGGACCGATCCATCGTCCGGAGCGTGGTCGCGGATCCAGGCGAGGTCGTGCTGGCCGAAAGCGGTGCCGGTGATGACCCGGAAGCGGTCGTCGGCCAGGCGGGTGACGGTGAAGTCGCATTCGATCCCGCCCCTTGCGTTGAGCATCTGCGTATAGGTCAGCAAGCCGACTGCGCGAGCGACGTGATTGTCCGAGAGCGTCTCGAGGTAAGCAGCCGCGCCGCGCCCTCGGATCTCGATCTTTGCGAATGACGTGAAGTCGAACAGGGCGGCCTTCTCGCGACACGCCCTGTGCTCGGCCTCGATCGCCGGCGACCATAGACGTCCAGCCCAACCGCGCGGCCGCAGCGACTCGTTGCCGCGAGCGGCATTCGGTTCGAACCAGTTGGCTCTCTCCCAGCCTGACTTCTCGCCGAAGGCGGCGCCGAGCTCGGTCAGCCTTGCGTAGATCGGAGAGACCCGAAGTGGCCGGCCGGCGCTTCGCTCATGGCCTGGGTACTTGACGTCGTAGTAGGTGGAGTACACCTCGCGGATGCGGGCCAGCGTGTACTCGCGGCTCGTGTAGTGGCGGCCGAACCGGCGGGAGTCCATCTCCCACGTGTCGAGGCCGGGCTGCCCTTCAACGATCCACTCGGCGACCAGGCGTCCCATGCCGCCGGCCCCGGCCAGGCCGTGCGCGCAGAAGCCGGCCGCCACCCAGAAGCCGCGCACCTCGCTGGGCCCCAGGATGAATTCACCGTCGGGTGTGAACGCCTCCGGGCCGTTGACCAGGCGCACGACACCGGCGTCCTTGATCGCGGGCGTCCTGACTATTGCATTCGTCATCAGCGGCTCAAATCGATCCCAGTCCGGCTCGAGCAGCTTGCCGTTGAAATCCGGCGGAATGCCGTCCAGCCCCCATGGGGCTGGGTCGCGCTCGTAGCCGCCCATGATCAGGCCGCCCGACTCCGGCCGGTAGTACACGAGCAGGGAGGGATCGCGCATCGTCGGCATATCGAGGGGAAGGCCAGAGGGAGTGGTGATGAGGTATTCGTGTGCCATCGGGATGATCGGGACGTTGACCCCGGCGAGGCGGCCGATCTCCGTCGCGAACATTCCGCCCGCGTTGACGACCAGGTCGGTCTCGATGTCGCCCCGGTCGGTGATCACCCGGCGAACCTTCCCGCCGGTGACGTCGATGCTGGTGACCCTCGTGTCCTCGCAGATCTCGGCGCCGCGCCTGCGAGCGCCCTCGACCAGCGCGAAGGTCAGCTGGCTGGGGTCGATGTAGCCGTCGGTCGGGAGGTAGGCTGCGCCCAGGACGCCCTCGGCGGACATCGGCGGGAACATCCGCTGCGCTTCCTGGGCCGAGATGAGCTCCAGCGGGAGGCCGAACGTCTTCGCCCAGCCCGCCTGGCGTGCCAGCTCCTCCATGCGTTCCTGGCTCGAGGCTAGGCGCAGCGAGCCGACTTCGTGCCAGCCTGTCTCCAGCCCAACCTCGTCGCCGAGGGTTCGATAAAGCTCGACCGAGGTCATCATCATCTGGGCCAGGCTCAGGGAACCGCGCAGCTGGCCGACCAGGCCCGCTGAGTGGAAAGTGGACCCGCTCGTAACGCGCGACCGCTCCACGAGCACGGTTTCTGTCCAGCCGAGTCGCGCAAGCCAGTAAAGAATGGCGGCGCCGCCGACGCCCCCGCCGATCACCACGGCACGGGAGGTTGCTCTCACGGCGCTCACCCTACCCTCTCCCCCAGATTGGGGGAGAGGGAACCAGGCCGGATGTTTCCATCCAGCCAAGTGAGGGTTCTCAGGCGCCGGCTTGGGTGGGCTGCACGGTCTCGGGCGTATTGCGCTGGGCGGCGAAGTAGTAGATCGCGCCCACGATGACGATTATGCCGACGACTGCTTCGAAGATCGGGATATTGCCGAAGGCTGAAGGGATGGTGACGTTCGGCAGTGAGCTGATCGGGGGGTTCTGGTTCCCAGCTGCGAGGTTGCGAGGCCACAGGAAGTTGATCTCCATCGCGATGCCCCACACCAGTCCGAGGACGTTGACGATCGTGCCCCAGCCGCCGAGCTTGAAGGGTGCGTCTTCTTTCGGCCAGCCCTTGAGCCGGGCCCGCAGAATGGCAATGTTGCCGAGGATGTAAGAGAGGTAGATCATTCCTGTGGCGGCGATCGCGATGGTGCCGGCACCCGCGTAGTAGATGAGCGGGATGCCCGCCAGCACGCCGATAACGATGCAAGTGCCCACCGGGGTGTGCAGGCTGGCGGAGACGTTGTTCCAGTACTTTGCCAGCGGAAGCTTGCCGTCGCGGCCCATGCCGAAGGCCAGGCGGATCGTCGACGTTTGGATCGCCAGGCAGCAGATGTAAATCGCGGCGAAGACGACGAACAGGTAGAGGTTGGCGGCCCAACTCGGGAAGTTCGCCTCGATGATGGTCACCAGCGGGAAGGGGTACTTACCCGCGGCGGTGTCCGTCACGAATTGCTTGACATCGCCAGGGATCGCGATGATGACCGCGACCAGGAAGATGGTTCCGATGACGGCCGCACCGACGATTGATGCGAGTACGGCCTGAGGAGCCGCCTTGCGAGGGTTTTTGGTTTCCTCGGCAAGGGTGCTCGCGGTGTCAAATCCATAGATCACGAACAGCGACATGAACATCGCGCCGAGGAACGTTCCGGCCTGGACGTTGAAGCCAGAGCCGAGATAGCTGAAGTCGGTGAAAACCGCCGGTGACTGGTGGTGGTAGAAGAGAATGAGCATCAGCGCGAAGACCACCATGCCGACAATCTCGAACACCACGCCGGTGTTGTTCACGAACGCGACGATCCTCACTCCGAAGATGCTGAGCAGCGTGGTGCTCAACAGCACCAACGCAGCTGTGTTGCGTTGGGCATCAGGTGTGCTCGGAATATTGATGCCAAGGTTGTTCAGGAGTGGAATGAGCACGAGTGGCACTGTCGCCACGACTCCGGCGACCGTAATCACGCCGGCGAACAGGTAGATCCAGCCGGTAAACCAGGCGTACGTTCTGTTCGAGAGGTACTTGGTCCACTGGTAGACCGAGCCCGCGACCGGAAAGTGGGCGCTGACCTCGGCGAAGTTGAGGCCGATGATCAGCTGTCCGACGATCACGATGGGCCAGCTCCAGAAGAACGCCGGTCCGGCGAGGCCAAGACCCAGGATGAAAAGAGTGAAGATGCCCGTCGACGGCGAGATGTATGAAAAGGCGATGGCGAAGCTGGAGTAGACGCCCAGCATGCGCTTCAGCTCTTGCTTGTAGCCGAACCTCGCCAGGTCCTGTTCGTCGGCGTGGTGGGCTGAATCGGTGATGCTCAAGTGCTCCCCCTCCTCCCGTGCCTGCTGACCGATGGTGAATTGCCGCGGACGCTATCACTCGGTTTCAGCTGCGTCAACGGAAGCGCATGGCGCAACAGGTCGTGGCCGGCGCC
>JALZAL010000129.1 GCA_030948325.1 Candidatus Dormiibacterota bacterium | reverse complement strand
ATCTTCAACAGCGCCAACTTCTCGAGCATCGCCACCGACGCCAACGGCGTCATTCAGATCTTCAACGTCGGCGCCGAGCGGATGCTGGGCTACACGGCCGCCGAAGTGATGAACAAGATAACGCCGGCCGACATTTCCGATCCGCAGGAGCTGATTGCGCGCGCCAAAGCGCTAAGCGTCGAGCTCGGAACCCCGATCACGCCGGGCTTCGAGGCATTGGTGTTCAAGGCCTCGCGCGGGATCGAGGACATCTACGAGCTGACCTACATACGCAAGGATGGGAGTCGCTTTGGCGCAGTGGTGTCAGTCACGGCGCTGCGCGACGCGCAGGACGCCATCATCGGCTATCTGTTGATTGGCACCGACAACACCGCGCGCCAGCAGGTCGAAGAGGAGCGGAAGAAGCTCGATCAGCGCCTGCGCGACCAGCAGTTCTACACGCGCTCGCTGATCGAATCCAACATCGACGCGATTATGACCACCGATCCCTCCGGCATCATCACGGACGTCAACAAGCAGATGGAGGCGCTCACCGGCTGCACCCGCGACGAGCTGATCGGCGCGCCGTTCAAGAGCCACTTCACCGATCCGGAGCGGGCCGAAGCAGGGATCAAGCTCGTGCTGAGCCAAAAGAACGTCACCGACTATGAGCTGACCGCGTGCGCCCTCGACGGGAAGCAAACGGTGGTGTCCTACAACGCGACCACCTTTTACGACCGGGACCGCAAGCTGCAGGGCGTCTTCGCCGCGGCGCGCGACGTCACCGAGCGCAAGCGCGTTGAGGCGGAGCTGCGGCTGGCCAAGGCCGCGGCCGAGAGCGCGAGCCAGACCAAGTCGGATTTTCTGGCGAGCATGAGCCATGAAATCCGAACGCCGATGAATGCGATCATCGGCATCGCGGATCTGCTCGCGAAGACCTCTCTCTCGCCGGAGCAAGACAAGTATGTGCAGATCTTTCGCCGCGCCGGCGACAACCTGCTGAATCTCGTCAACGACATCCTCGATCTCTCCAAAGTCGAAGCCGAGCAGCTCGAACTGGAGCGGACCGGGTTTTCGTTGAAAGATCTTCTGGACAAAGTGACGGAGATGGTGGCGGGCCGGGCCGATGAAAAAGGTCTCGCCCTGCTGTGCGAGATCGCGCCGGACACGCCCACCGACCTGGTCGGCGACCCGACGCGGCTGCGGCAGGTGCTGCTCAATCTGCTCGGCAACGCGATCAAGTTCACGAACTCCGGCGAAGTGGCCCTACGAGTCGCTCCGGAGGCGGACTCCTCCGTCCCGAACGCGTTGCGGTTCACGATCTCGGACACCGGCATCGGTATCCCGGACGATAAGTTGAGCGCGGTATTCGAGCGATTCACGCAAGCCGACTCGTCCACCACTCGCAGGTACGGGGGCTCGGGGCTGGGGCTGACGATCTCGAAGCGCCTGGTGGAGCTAATGGGCGGGCGTATCTGGGTCGAAAGCGGAGTCGGGAAGGGCAGCCTGTTTTCTTTCGCCGTGCCGCTCGAGATCTGGTCGGGGGCCATGGGGCGGGCGGCCGTGCCGGTCGCTACGGGTCCGGAGCCGCCGCTGCCAGCGCTGCATATCCTCCTGGTGGAGGACTCCCCCGACAACCGCGCGATCGCGGTGGCCTACCTGGAGGGCACGCCGTACCGCGTCGAAATCGCCGAAAACGGGGCCGTCGCCTATGAAAAATTTACAGCGGGACACTACGACCTTGTGCTCATGGACCGGCAAATGCCCGTCATGGATGGCTTGACCGCGACGCGGGCGATTAGAGAGTGGGAACGGGCGAACGACCGTCCGCCGACGCCGATCATCGCACTGACGGCCGCTGCCTTGAAGGGGGATCGGGAAAAGTGCATGGCGGCCGGGTGCACCGCGTTTTTGACGAAACCAATCAAACAAGAGGTGCTGCTGCAAGCGATCAGGGACCATTCCTCAGTCGCGCCTCCGTCATCGAAAAAGGAGAACAGCCGCAAGGACAGGATCCTTGTGCGTGCGAATCCTAAATTCGCAGACTTGATCCCCGGATTTCTGCAGAACCGCAGGGAGGATGTCATCGCGATGCTGGACGCCTTGGATCGCGGTGACTTTGAGACCGTGGAGAGTCTGGGGCACGGCATGAAAGGCGCCGGGGGCAGCTTTGGATTCGA
The DNA here is from genome assembly GCA_030948325.1 of Candidatus Dormiibacterota bacterium. The sequence continues at coordinate 1,343 of JALZAL010000129.1, read as the reverse complement.
GGCCATCACTGACATCGGCGCCGCCCTTGAGCAAGCCGCCGAGAGCGCCGACACTGACGCGTCGCGCAAGTGGGTGGGCGAGTTGTCCAGGTACCTCGATCGTGTCGAGATCGTCTCGGATTAGCCCATCACACGATTACGGGAGCTGGGCTCTGGCGAGGCAGGCACGGACGCGTGCGGTGAGCTGCGGGATCGAAAATGGCTTTGTCACATAGTCCGTCACTCCCGCTTCAAAGCCGGCGCGGGTGCTGGGCTCATCGGTCATGGCGGTGAGCATCAGCACAGGCAGGGCCTGTGTCTCGGGCTTGGCGCGGAGCGTTTTCATGACCGCCAGGCCGTCCATGCCGGTCATCTTGTAATCCAGCACCACGAGATCCGGCATGTGTTTGTCGATCATCCGGAGCGCCTCCGGGCCGCTTGTCGCCTTGCTGACCGCGTACTTATCCTCCTCCAGCGCGCGAACGATCATCGTGAGTGTGTCCGGCTGGTCATCAACCACCAGGATGTGAAAGCGGCGCTGCGCGACGGACGCCTGGAAGGGGGCCGCCGTAACAAACGGCTTCAAGGTGGAGCGCGGCTCGAGGGCGAGTTCGCAGCCTTCATACGCGCAAAAGACATCGAGTCCCGCCCCGCGTTGCAAGGCCAAGGCGCGGGCCTTGCGCTCGATGTCCGCGACGAAGTGGTCGTTGTGGCTCGGATCGTGGTGGGTCAGCGCGACCCGCTTCACGCCGGCCGCCGCGGCAATTTGCACCACGTAGTCGTATGGGCTGTGTCCCCAGGTTTTCTTGGAGCCGTACTCCTCGGGCGTGTACTGGGCGTCGTGGATCACGAGATCGGCATCGGCCATGAATAGGGCGTGCCGGCGGTCTCCCTCATGCAGGATGGACTCGATGCGGCCCGGCTCGGCACCGGCGCGCCAGAGCTCATCGGAGAACGGCTCGTGGTCCAGAAGGTACACCACCGCCACGCCGTCGGCTTCGACTCGGTAGCCCACCGTCATGACCGGATGATTGAGAAATTGCGTCGCGACCCGCGCGCCGCCGATGGTGTGGATGCCCTCGGTCAGGTCGTAGTAGGTGATCGCGGCCGGCAGCTGGTTCAACGTGATGGGGAAGTAGGAGTACTCCATCTGGCCGCCCAGGACCTCATGCAGCGAACCGCGGCTGCCTTCCGGACCATAGATCGAGGCGGAGTTCCCTTTGATAAAGGCCGGGGTGAAGAACGGAAAGCCTTGAATGTGATCCCAGTGCGTATGTCCGAGGAGAATGTTCGAGTCAATGGCTTTCTTGCCTTGGGCCATCAACTCGGCGGCAAGCCGGTGCGCGCCGGTGCCGCAGTCAAGA
>JALZAL010000056.1 GCA_030948325.1 Candidatus Dormiibacterota bacterium | reverse complement strand
GTATGGATGACGTTGGTCTGCCAGTGGTAGCGGACGATGTCACCAGGTTTGAGGCTCAATTTCGAAGGCAGCATGTCGTGGATCGCGATGTGCCGATCGCGGCTGGTTACTCCAACGTGGACGTTGTACACCGTGGGCCCGGAATTCTCCTGCTGCGCGTCCACCTGGTTCGCCTCGTTGTAGAGCGCGACAGCCTCTCTCTGGGCCCGACGGAACTGTACCGCCGACAGGCGGTCAATCTGTTTCTGGGACTGAACGGCGACGTTGTTCGACACGACCTCGAGCTTTCCGCGCATCCCCGGGTGAAGGTGGCAGAAGTAGGTGTAGGTGCCGGCCGGGGCGTTGACCTGCACGAACCAATCGGGCGAACTCCCTGTGAAGCCCGCATCGGATGGACGAGAACCGTCGAAAACGCACTGGCTCGCCGCTGTTTGCCCACAAGCAGGTCCGCTGCCGAAGAGCAGAAAGACGGCGGGGCCGAGCACGATCTTCGGTCCGCCTGAACCCAGAGCGTTCCCCTCAACGGCTGTCGTTTCATCGGGCGTAAAAAGCGGAAGCTGCTGACGGGCGGCTGCTTCGTTCGAAGCCACCTGTATCAGGTGGTCCGCAAGGGCGAAGCGGAAGTCGACGGTGTCCCCGCGGTGCACTTTCAGCGAGCTGGTAAAGAAGTCGGTGTACTCGAATACCTTCGGCTGCACGCCCGGCGGCGTGGTGGGCACGCCATGGGCGTCGATCTGCTGATTCGCCGGATCAAGGTGATCGACGCCGATCGTAAAGGTCTGCGCCGACGCCGCCGAGGCGGTGACGGGCACCCCCATCCAGATCACGGTTGATAGGCCGGCGATTGCGGCCAGCGCTCGTGCACGCATATTTCCTCCTCGGTGCCCTGGGCACTGCCCACGGTGGCGTTTCCCCCTATGTAAGCGGGCTGATCCGTGGCGTCAATACGCCACAAGGCGTATGCTGGCTGCCAGGAGAGGGCCTCTTGGAGCGGCTGGGACCGTCGGACTACGAGGCGGTGCTGGGTTTCGTGCGTCAGCTCAACGCGATCGGGCGCATGGATGAGTTTCCGTGGCGCGCGATGGCCGGCGTCGGCGCGCTCATTGCCAGCGACGTGCTGACCTACAACGAGATTGATACCCAACGGAAACGCGCCTACTTTGTCCAGGAGCCCGTTCGGGCCATAAGCGCCGCCCTGGGCGGCACCTTCGAGCGCCTTGCCTACCAGCATCCCCTGATCAGCCACTACGCGCGCACTCGCGAAAGCCGGGCCCGGAAGGTGTCGGACTTTCTCAGTCTAAGGGAGTTCCGGCGGCTCGAGCTCTACCAGGAATTCTTCCGCCACCTGTCCGTCAACCATCAGATCGCCGTCACCATCCCATCGTCTAATGCCCTGGTCATCGGCATCGCCCTCAACCGGACCCGGCGGGATTTCTCGGAGCGCGATCGGTCGGTGCTCGACCTTATCCGGCCCCACCTGGCGCAGGCCTACCGGAACACCGCCGAACGAACGACGCTCCAAGAACGCGCGGAAGCTGCTGAGGGAGCGCTCTGGTCCTCGCCAGCGACGGTCCTGGCCTCGCTGACGAGGCGAGAGCACGATGTCCTTGTCCTGGTGGCGGACGGCAAGACGAACCTGCAGATCGCCGACCGCCTTTCGCTCAGCCCGCGGACCGTGCAAAAACATCTCGAGCACGTCTACGACAAGCTGGGCGTCCGCAGCAGGACGGCCGCCGCGATGAAGTTGGGCCAGGCCTCTTAGGGTGTTGGTCCGGCCAGGGAGCCGACCGCAACCAGGTGATAGCGGTGCTCGGGCCGGCCGGGCGATCCGTAGCGCATCACGACTTCGACCCTTCCCGACTGCACGAGGTGGTCGAGATAGCGACGGGCGGTGACGCGGCTGAGGCTCGCCAGGTCGGCAACCTCGATCGCCGCTAGGTCGCGTCCGGCCTCTTGCAGGATGCGAGTCACCAGGTCGAGCGTCGGCCGCGACAAGCCTTTGGGGAGTGTCTCGCCGCCGCCCTGCCTCAGGATCGTGTAGAGGGTGTCGACCGCGTGCTGGTCCGCCTGCGAGAGTTGCTCGAGCCGCTGGTGCATCGCGGCGTAGCTCTGCAGCTTCTCCTGGAGGGCGGCGAATCGAAACGGTTTGATCAGGTAGTGCACGACACCGCCGTGCATCGCGGCGCGCAGACTTTCCACGTCGCGAGCCGCGGTGATGGCGATCACGTCGACCCGAGACGAGCCGCCTTCGCGGATGCTGCGCATTACGTCCAACCCCGAGATGTCGGGGAGATAGATGTCGAGCAGGACGAGATCAGGCTTCGCCTGCGCGATCAGTCGGAGCGCGTCGGCGCCGGTCCCGGCCTCGCCAACGACGGTGAACCCCGGTACCTTTTCGACATACGCTCGGTGGAGGGCGGCCACCCGGAAGTCGTCGTCCACGATCAGCGTGCGGATCATGCCGGGGTCACCACCGGAACTGGCTTGGATGCCAGCGGCAGGCGGACAGTGAACATGGCGCCGCCCTGGTTGACGACGGTGACCCGGCCGTCGCGACGTGCCGCCACCTGCTTGACCAGGGCGAGGCCTAGACCGCGGCGCGATCCTGGGGCGGCCGCCTTAGTCGTGTAGCCCTCGGAAAAGATCTGCTCGGTGTCGTCCAGCGC
>JALZAL010000048.1 GCA_030948325.1 Candidatus Dormiibacterota bacterium | reverse complement strand
TGCTGGTCGAGGGGCGCGTCATCTACGAGATGATGGAGGCCGCGTGGCCACAAGCAGGGGACGACGAATCGCTCCCCGGATACATGCGGGAATTCGGGCGCATCTGGACCACGATGCCGAAAGCGATCGTTTCGCGCACGCGTACGAGCGCCGACCACAACACGGTGGTCATCGGCGGCGACGACGTCATCGAGCAGCTTGCAACGATCCGAGCCGACACTGAAGGCACGATCGGCGTCGGTGGTGCCACCCTCGCGACCGCCCTCCTTCGCGCTGGACTGCTCGACGAACTGCTGCTCTACGTGCATCCCGCCGTACTCGGCTCGGGCCGACCGCTGTTCGACGATCTCGTCGACCCGCTGCTGCGCGACCTGATCGAGTCGACCGACTTCCCGAACGGCGTCGCACTGCGGCGATACTCGGTCCGCGCAGCACGCTAGCCCGTGTTTTGAAGGCCCGCCGCCACTCCATTCACGGTCAACAGGAACAGCCGCTCCGCGAGGGCCCGCTCACGTACGCCCGAGCCCTTCGCCCTCAGGGCTCGAAGGGCTTTCAGCTGCAGGTGCGACAGAGCATCCACGTAGGGATTCCTGAGCTCGATGGCCCACGAAAGCACCCGTCGGTCCTCGAGGAGGCGCTTGTGCCCTGTCACCGCGAGGACGCGCTCCCTGGTCAGGTCGTATTCGCGCAGAAGGAGCGCCGACAGGCGAGGGTTCTCTCCGAGGTCCAGGTAACGGCTGGCGATCCGTCGATCGGTCTTGGCCAGGCTCATCTCCGCGTTGTCGAGCAGGGCGTTGAAGAGGGGCCATGAGGCGTATGCCCGCCTCACGTCCTCGAGGGGTGCTGCCGCCAGCCCACTGCCGAGCCCGTACCAGCCTGGCAGGTTGAGCCGCATCTGCGACCAGGCGAACACCCACGGTATGGCGCGAAGGTCGTCGAGGCTCCGTCCGCCGGCGCGGCGGGCTGGACGGGAGGCGATGCGAAGCCTGCTCAGCTCCTCGATCGGGCTCACCCGGGCGAACCATGCTTCGAACCCGTCCGACTCCACCAGCTCGCGGTAAGCGGCGCGCGCTGCATCGTCGACTTGCAGCGCAAGCCGGCGGAAGCGTTGGGCGGCGGGCTTTGAGCGCTCCGCGATGCGAGGCGCCGAGGCCTCGAGCACCGCAGAGGCGACCTGCTCGATGTGCCGGCGCGCGATGGCCCGGTTGCCGTAGCGCGCGAAGATCACCTCTCCCTGCTCGGTGACCTTGAAGTGGCCGCCGACGGAACCGGGAGCCTGGGCTCGGACAGCTCGGTTGGCTGGACCGCCGCCACGTCCAAGCGCACCCCCGCGTCCGTGAAAGAGCGTGAGGCCGACCCGGTGGCCGGCCGCCCAGGACGTCAAGGCCGCCTGCGCGTCATAGAGCGCGAGGGTGGCCGAGAGGGGACCCACCTCCTTGGTCGAGTCGGAGTATCCGAGCATGACCTCGAGCCGGCTCCCTTCCTGTTTCAGGCGGCGCCGCACGGGCTTGAGCTTGATCACCGCCTCCATCACCGAAGGCGACCGGCGGAGGTCGGCGACGGTCTCGAACAGCGGGACGACATCAAGGGTTGGGGCTGCACCGCCGGGGGCGTGTTCGGCAAGCTCGTAGACGGCCGCGACGTCGTCCACGTCGCGAGTGAAGCTGACGACGTAGCGCCGGCAGGCTTCCGGGCCGAAGCGTGCCTGCAGCGAGGCGACGACACCAAAAACGTCCAGGACCTCTTGGGTTTCGCTCGATAGATCACCTCCCGAACGCACTTCTGCCAGCGCCCGCGCGTGCACCTGGCTGTGCTGGCGGATTTCAAGCTCGGCCAGGTGAAAGCCGAAGGTCTCGGCCTGCCAGATCAGGTGCTGGAGCTCGCCGAACGCGAGCCGTATCGCGCCGGCGGCGGCGAGGGATGCCTGCGCGATCCGCAGGTCGTCCAGCAGGCCGGCCGCATTACCAAAGGCCTGCTTCGAATCACCCATGCGCGTGGCGCGGACACGGTCCGCTACGTGAATCAGGAATTGGCGGTGCTTCTCCAGCGGCGAGCGTTTTTCGATGTCGGCGAAACGGCCCGGATCCTCGCGCCGGAACGCGGCCAGGCGCCGCTGCAGGGCGGGGCTGGGCGGGGTCGTCACGGCGTCGGCGGTGAGGGCCCGGCCCACGCGGTTGGTCGCATTCTCGAGCGCGATCAGAACGTGCTCTGACTGGATGAGCATCGTGGCGGCGGTCACCCCGGCCGTGATCGAAGCGTTGCCATCCCGATCGCCACCGACCCAGCTGCCAAACCTCAGGAACGGCGGCGCCAGCGGGGGCCGCCGGCCGCAGTCGGCGGGGCTCAAAGCGCGATCCAGCGCCCGGTAGATCTCCGGCACTACAAGATAGAGCGTTTCGTCGAACACGGCCATGACCGAGCGCACCTCGTCGAGCGGTTGCACCTGCGTCGTGCGCAGCTGCCCGGTCCGCCAGAGGATGTCCACCTCCTCGACCAGCCGGCGCTTCGCTTCGAGTCGCTGCCCCTCAGAGCACATCGGGTCGTCAAGCCGGCTCAGCTGCTCGCCAACACGACGGATGGCGGTCACGACAGCTCGCCGGCGCGCCTCGGTCGGATGGGCGGTGAAGACCGGATGCACCTCGAAGTCGGCGAGCACCTCGCGGAGGCGGCGCTTGCCGATTCGCGAGGTCAGCTCGGCGACGGTGGCCGCCAGCGACTCCGGCAACGGCTTGGGCCCCTGGTCGCGCTCACGCAGCACGCGAGCCCGATGATGCTCTTCCGCCAGGTTGGCCAGGTGGAAGTAGCACGTGAATGCTCGTGCGACCGCTTCCGCTCGTGGCAGCGACCACGAAGCAACGAGCGTCTCGGCGTTGCGCTCGTGGCTTCCGTCATCCCTCGCCCGAATCACCGACCGCCTGAGCTGTTCGACATCGCGCAGAAGCCTGGCGCCCCCAAAGTCCGCAACGACCTGGCCGAGAATCTCGCCGAGCATGCGCACGTCGCGCCTGAGCTCAGGCGGCATCTCCTGGCGTGCGTGCTCCCTCCCCCCTCCAGGGGGGCGGCGAGGGGGGCGCCTACGGCCTGGGCCGGGCCTCAAGACTTTCCGGCGGCCTTCGGCGTGCGAACGTTTCCAGAACGGCCCTTGCCGATCGTGAATTGCGCATACTCCATCGAATCCACAAGGGCCTCGAGTGAGGCCTCGATGATGTTGCTCGAGCAGCCGACGGTGGTCCAGCGCTTGAGTCCGCGCCCCGACTCTATGAGCACTCGTGTCGTGGCGGCGGTGCCCGCGGCCCCATCGAGGATGCGCACCTTGTAATCGTGGAGGCTCACGTCCTTCAGGCCGGGGAACCGAGGGCTGAGCGCCTTACGCAAGGCGGCATCGAGCGCATTGACCGGCCCGTTTCCGGACGCGGCCGTGTGATAGATGGTGCCGGCCACCTCTACCTTCACCGTCGCTTCTGCATGGACTGTCCCGCCGTCCTTGCGCACCATGGTCGTGAAGTCGGCCACCCTCCAGGGCGCCTCGTAGCCCGGCTCCAGCCGTTGCAGCAGCATCTGGAAGGAAGCGTCGGCCGCCTCGTACGAGTAGCCGCGGTGTTCCAGCTCTTTCAGGTGCTGGACCAGCCACTGCGTGTGAGGGTCGTCGCGGTCGAGCTCGAGCCCGAACTCGCGCGCCTTGGCGAGAACATTGCCTCTGCCCGAAAGCTCCGATACGAGGACGCGGGGCTGGTTGCCGACGACGCTCGGGTCGATGTGCTGGTACGAGTCGGCGTGGCGGAGCACGGCCGCGACGTGTTGGCCTCCCTTGTGCGCAAACGCACCGTGGCCGACGAACGGCTGCTGCAAGGGCAGCTCGAGGTTGGCGATCTCCGCCACGGTGCGCGACAGCTCGGTGAATCCAGATGAGGCCCCAGCGGGCAGCGCTTCGAGCCCGAGCTTGAGGACGAGGTTGGCAACGACTGAGACCAGGTTCGCGTTCCCGCAGCGCTCGCCGTAACCGTTGATCGTGCCCTGGACCATGTTCGCCCCGGCCATCACGCCCTCGAGCGAGTTGGCGACCGCAAGCTCGCAGTCGTTGTGGCAATGGATGCCGACACCCACCGGCCGATCGACCTCGCCTAGGCTCCGCTTCACTGCCTCGACGCCTCTCCTGATCTCGGCCGGCAGACTGCCTCCGTTGGTGTCGCAGAGCACGATCCAGGCGGCTCCTGCGCGGGCGGCGGCGAGGCAGACCTCCAACGCGTACTCGGCATCGCGGGCGACGCCGTCGAAGAAATGCTCCGCGTCGAAGATGACCTCCCTGCCCAGGGAAACTCCGTACGCAACCGAATCCCGGACCATGTTGAGGTTTTCGGCCGTCGTGGTCTGAAGCACCGTCGTCACCTGCCACGGGTCGCTTTTGCCCACCAGCGTCCAGACGCCGGCGCCGCTCTTGACCAGGGAGCTCAGGTTCGCATCGTCTTCGCATGTCCCGCCGGCACGGCGGGTGGCACCGAACGCGGCGAGCTGGGCGTGGTTGAGAGGCTTGGCCAGCAGGCTCGCGAACAGCTCCTCGTCTTTTGGATTGGAGCCCGGGAAACCGCCTTCGACGTAATCAAAGCCAAGCCCGTCGAGCACGCGGGCGATGCGCACCTTGTCCGATGCCGAAAAGGAGACCGCCAGTCCCTGGGCGCCGTCGCGCAGCGTGGTGTCATAGACCACGATCCGCCTTGCGGCGCCACTTCTATGGTTGGTGACTGCTGGCTTGGGCATAAAAAAACCTCCTGGCCTTGTGTGGGCCGGGAGGTCCCGCGACGTCAGCGGAGTGCGCTTAGGTCGGGGGGCCTCCCCGGCTAATCTCGAGGCCGATGATCGTCAGGCGATGCGAAGACATCGCATGGAAGACTAGACCAAAAGAGGGTGCTAGCATCTGGCTGCAACCAACAAATGCTGGCTTTCGCTTCGTGAGAGGGGGACAGACGCTCTTTGAACATTCCGATCTCGTCCGAACTCCAAAAATGCCTGTTGACAAATGCCCCTGCCAGGGCTAGGTTTGTGAAATTCGTTCGACAATGTCGAACGCAAGTCAGATCTAGGCGAAGAGCCCGTTCCGGCAGCAGCCGCCCGCTGCCGGCCGCCCGGTTTATTTCCTAAGGAGAGCAAGCCATGGCAGTCGAAACGAATCGGATGCGCAAGTTCCTCAACGATCCCGCGCAGGTGGTCAAGGAATCGCTGGCCGGCCTCGCCGCGGCTCATCCGGACCTGCTGCGCTACGACGTCGCGGCGCAGATCATCGTCCGCAAGGACGCGCCCAAGAAAGGCAAGGTGGCGCTGATCTCCGGCGGTGGTTCAGGTCATGAGCCGCTTCACGGTGGGTTCGTCGGAATGGGCATGCTCGACGCCGCGGCCCCCGGCGAAGTTTTCACGTCACCTGTGCCCGGCCAGATGCTCGCCGCCACAAAGGCGGTCGACGGCGGAGCCGGCGTGGTGCACATCGTCAAGAACTACACGGGTGACGTGCTCAACTTCAAGCTCGCGGCCGAGGACGCGGCGGACGAAGGCATCAAGGTCACGTCAGTCGTCATCGATGACGACGTCGCCGTCCAGGACTCGCTGTACACGGCAGGACGTCGGGGCGTGGGCGCCACCGTTCTCGCCGAGAAGATCGCAGGCGCGGCCGCCGAGGGCGGAGCCGACCTTGCGAAGGTGACCGATGTGGTCAAGCGGGTGAACGACAGGGCGCGCTCCTTCGGTGTGGCGCTTTCGTCGTGCGTGCCGCCTGCGTCGGGCAAGGTGATCTTCGAGCTCCCCGAGGGAGAGATCGAGCTCGGCATTGGAATCCATGGCGAGCCGGGCCGCCGCCGAGCGCCGCTTGGAACCGCCAGCGAGGTGGTAGACATCATCGTCGAGGCCGTGGTCTCGGACCTCAAGGCGAAGAAGGGCGCGAACGTGCTCGCCTTTGTCAACGGCATGGGCGGAACTCCGCTCCTCGAGCTTTACCTCATCTATGGCGAGGTCGACGCCAGGCTTCGGAAGGCCGGCTTGAACCCGATCCGGAACCTGGTGGGCAGCTACATCACCTCACTCGAGATGGCCGGGGCCTCGCTCACCCTTCTCGAGCTCGACGACGAGATGGTCAAGCTGTGGGACGCGCCAGTCCACACGCCCGCACTGCGCTGGAGGGCGTAGCACTAACCTTTGATTACCGAAGGGGTCATGGACGCGGCCACAATCATCTCCTGGATGCGTGAGATCGACGCGTCGGTCCGCGCCGAGCGGGACCATCTGATCCAGCTCGACGCCGCCATCGGCGACGGCGACCACGGCACCAACATGGTCAGGGGATTCGAGGCCGTCGTCCAGGCCCTCGCGGCAGATCCCGGGTCACCGCCCGGCAAGCTGCTGATACTTGCGGGACGCACGCTGGTCTCGACCGTCGGAGGGGCGAGTGGCCCTCTATGGGGCTCGGCGCTGCGCAGCGGAGGCAGGGTGCTCGGCGATGCGGCCACCTTTGATGCTCCTCAGCTGGTCGAGGTTCTGGCCGCCGCGCTCGCGTCGGTCAAGGACCTCGGCACCGCGGCGCTCGGCGACAAGACCATGGTCGACGCGCTCGAGCCGGCCGTGCAAACGCTGCGTGCCCGGGTC
>JALZAL010000046.1 GCA_030948325.1 Candidatus Dormiibacterota bacterium | reverse complement strand
GGTGAGCATGATCACGCCTGCCTTGGTGATGTTGTAGACGCCGAGTCCGAGTCCCGGCCTCAGGCCTCCCACGCTGGCGACGTTAACGATGGCGCCCCCCTGCTTCTCCATCGAGGCCTCGTAGACGAGCTTGGTGAGGATGAACATGCCGCGGAGGTTCACCTCAAATGTCTTGTCCCACGCGCCGAGGTCGGCGCTTAGCACCGGCCCGAAATGGGGATTGGTGCCGGCGTTGTTGACAAGGATGTCGATCCTCGAAAACCGGGCCATGACCTCGTCGACCAAGCGCTTCAGATCCTCGGCTTTACCGGCATGGGCCGCAACCGCCACAGCCCTTTCGGGATAGCTGGAGTTGATGGACGCGGCCACCGCATCGAGGTCTGCCTGCTTGCGGCTGGACAAAACCAGCTGGGCGCCCTGCTCCGCCAGCGCCAGGGAGATGGCGCTGCCGATGCCGCGACTGGCGCCGGTGACCAAGGCGACTCGCCCCTCAAGGTCGAAGCGGGAGCGTTCGGGCACGGCTGATAGGATAGGCCGACCCATGGCCACGATCTCGGGGAAGGCGGCCGAGGACATTCTCGAGCGGATCTTCCAACCTACAACCAAGCCGACCGCACGTGACCAGGCCGAAGAAACCCTGCGTCACCCGAAGCGGCTGGTATACGTCGCGATGTCGAACAAGGTCTTCTACTGGCGCACGCACATCCAGAAGTTCGTGCTCGACTCGGGGATGGTGCCTGTGAGCCCTTTCATGCTTTTCGACTACTACCTCATGCACACCGTGTCCAAGGAGATCGTCCGAGAGGCGATGAACAACCTTCTCGCACGCTGCGACGAGGTCTGGGTGTTCGGACACATGTCGCTGGGGGTGAAGGTCCAGGTTGGGATCGCCAAGCGGATGTCGAAACCGGTCCGGTACTTCGATATCGGCGACCTACCGATCGCGGTGATGCCGATGAGCGAGGAGACTGCCCAAGAAGAATGAGAGGGGACCCGGATGGTCCCCTCTCATCGACGGGCGCTGCGCGCGCGTCTGCTCTCCCTCCGGTATATCGAAGAGATTAATTCAGGACTAGATTCTCCACGCCACGATTAGGAGTCAAGAGCAACAAAGTCATGGCCGGGGCACCCCGGCCAACCCTGCCACGCTGGTGACGAGGAGTGGTGGCCTAGGTGGTGACTCGCTTGTACCACCTGTCGGGGTGCCCTAGCTCTTCTAGTCTCGGCATATGGTCTGGGCCCTTCCAGGCCATGTTCAGCGCGTCGATGCCGTGGGCGTCGAAGATCGCCCTGGCAAACGCCTCACCTCTACGGTACTGCTGCAGCTTCAGGTCGAGGCCGGTGAGCTTCCAGATCAGCTGATCCAGGAGGCTCTTGTTCGAGCTTCGGCTCTTGTAGGCCCTATCCAGCTGGTCGAAACCGGGCAGCAGCTTGGCACCCAGCTCGTTCATGACGAGGTTGCTGTAACCCTCGATCAGCGACATCGTGCCCTGCATCTGCCGCATCACCCGCCATTGCGCCGGAAGGACGCCGGCGAACGCTGCGATGCGGACTGCAGGCGAAGCCTTCTGTGTCACGGTTTCGAGCAGCACGCGCATCGACTGCTCCATGTGGCCTCGCAACCACGGATGCGCGGCGAACTGCCAAGCGTGCGTCATCTCGTGGAGGATCAGCCAGCGTCGCAAGTCCTTTTCAGGAAGCTTTTCCTTGCGCCCCCACTCCTCGACGTTCGTTTCGACCAGGTAGAGGCCGGCGTCGACCGGTTCCACCCCCAGCAGCTGGGGATCGTACTGACCAAGGACGCGCCGGCCGAGGAAGGCGAGCATCAGCGCCAGATAGTGGTCGAGTCCGCTCCGGCCGATCTCCAGCATCAGCGAGTTGGGAAGCCGGCCCTTCTCCAGCACGGGGTCGACGGCCCGGCGCAGGATGACCAGGTTGAGATCGAGCCACCCCTCACGGTCGAGGGCCTCGAGTTGAGGAAGCTTCGCTCCAGGCGGCAGCCCGCCGACGAACTTCAGAAGCGGCCCTTCGAGCTCGGCCGCCATGCCGCGATAACCTGTGGCAGCCAAGCTGAGCGACGATTGCTGAACCGGGTCTGCCCCAAGACGAGCTTGAGCGGAGCGCCGGATCTGCTCCCAGTCGAGCAACAACGAGGTTCCGCCACGCGGCTTCACGACCTCTGCAATCGCCACCGTCGCCAGCCCGGCCACAACCCCCAGCAAAGCCGCCTGCCGCCTCACCTCTTCAGGGTACGAAACCTGGAGTTTCGGAGCGGGCCATCGTTTACGAGGCCTGCGGCTCGCTCGAGCCCACGTGATCCTATGCGCGGCGACTCAGCGTTTTCCCTACCTAGTAGACGTAAGGCCAGCTTCGACTACGTTTGAAGACCACCTTGCAGCCTTCGCAGCGAAACACGATCTGTAGGTGACGCCGCCCGATCGCGGCGGCGTCGCGGCCGCACACGGGACACGACGCAGTCTCATCCTGGAACGGACGAGGCAGGGGTTCGACCTTGATCTCTAAGCGCCTTCTTTTCTTCGACATTTATTACATCCGTTGCTTCAATCAGCCCTCCCGCGGGTTGGTGGTTAGACGTCGAGCAGGGTCACATCTAGGTTCCTAAGGCCCTCCGGAGGTTCAACTCCAGCATTCTGAAGGCGCTTCAGCAGCGCCAGGATGTAGCGGACGCCGGCCAGGTTGACACCATGCTTGCGGGTCAGCGTTTGGATCGCCTGCAACTTCATGACGTCCCGTCGCGAGTAGCGCCTGCGATTGGTCACCGTGCGCTTGGGGCGGATCATGTCCAGGTGCTCATACATCATCAGAGTCCGCGGATGCGTCTCGAGGATCTCAGAGGCCACGCTGAGAGTGAAAATCGGCTTGTCCAGGTCAATGCCTGCGTCATTAGGCGCCGCAACAGGGGCCACCGCAGTTTCGCGCTGCCTCACCTTCATGTGATTGTTGATCGGGCGGATTATAGCGTTTAAACGTTTGCGGGCCTAACTTTGGGTTACAGGCACGCTTGTAGGTTCGGTACATTGTGGATTGCATCCGCTCCCACGTGCAAAGTGTTTTTGTTAAGGACCGTCTAGAAAAGGGCGATGGGCAAGTAACCGGCGCACTGGAAGCAGGCGGCGAATCGTGGGTGAGCAAACCTCCATATAGTTACCGCCGTGCCGGGCTTGGTCGGACTTCTGTTGGTCAGCGTGTCGGTCGGTCTCAGCAACTTTGCCGGGGCGATCGGGATAGGGCTCAGCGGCATCGACACGCGGACCAGGATCAGGGTGGGCGTCGCCTTCGGCCTGTTCGAGGCGCTGATGCCGATCATCGGGCTGCTCGCCGGGCAGGCGGTCGCCGGCTACCTCGGGCACCTGGCCAAATACATCGGCGGCGCCATCCTGATCGTCACCGGCGCGTACACGATCTGGCAGGGCCGCCGGACGGGGTCGGAGGAGAAAACGCGGAAACCGCTCCCCACGCACCGGCTGCTGTTCACGGCGATGGCTCTGAGCATCGACAACCTCGCCGTTGGTTTTGCGCTCGCGATATACCGGATCCCGATTGTGCTCGCTGCGGCCACCATGGGCGTGGTCAGCGTGGCCATGTCACTCGCTGGCCTCGAGCTGGGCCACCGACTGGGCGCCCGCGTGGAGGCGTGGAGCGAAGAGATCGGCGGCATCGTGCTGATCGGAGTCGGAGTTGCAATCGCGACGGGCGTTCTCGGTTAGCGGCATACGATTACGCCGTTGACTGAGATTCCAGCGTTTGAGCAGGCGCTGCTGGCGGTCGAGGCGCATCGGGCAACCGTCACGCTCAACCGTCCCGAGCAGCGCAACCCGCTCTCTGCGGTGATGCTGCGCGAGCTGGCTGAAGCGTTTCAATGGTGCCGCCGCGAGCCACAGGTTCGCGTGGTCGTCTTGACGGGTGCGGGCGACAGAGCATTCTGTGCGGGCGCGGACCTCTCCAGCTTCGATGGAGACGCAAGCGACCTGCAGCGCCATCGCAGCCGGGACCTCTTCGTCGAGCTGTTCGCAGCGATGACGACGCTCGGAAAACCCATCGTCGGTCGAATCAACGGCCACGCTCTTGCAGGCGGATTTGGGCTGGCCTGTTCGTGCGACTTGCTCGTGTCCACGGACACGGCGACCTTCGGAACGCCTGAGATCAATGTTGGAATCTGGCCGATGATGATCCAGGCGATCCTCTCGCGAAACCTCCCTCGAAAGATCCTTCTCGAGATGGAGATGCTCGGCGACCGCTGGACAGCTACCCAGCTCCAGGCGTTCGGGGTGATCAACCGGGTCGTGGCGCACGATCAGCTCGACAATGCGGTCAATGACATCGTGGACAAGCTCGCCAAGAAGTCGCCGGTTGCGATGCAGCTGGGTCGCGACTCGTTCTACCGGCAGCAGGACATGGAGTTCCTGGCGGCCCTTGCGTACCTGCACAGCCAGTTCACGTTGATCACGCTGACAGAGGACTCGAAAGAGGGGATCAAGGCGTTCTTCGAAAAGCGCGAGCCGGATTTCAAGGGCAAATAGGATGAGCAATCCGCGCCACCGTGAGTTGCGCGAGCGGGCCCTGAAGGGTGGAACGCGCTACCTTCAGAAGCTGCGCGAGCAGAACAAGCTCACCGCGCGCGAGCGGCTGGACATCTTGCTGGACCCTGGTTCGTTCATAGAAGACGGCCTCTTCGCCAATGTCCTCGAAGAGGAGCTCCCCGCGGACGGCGTCATCACCGGTCTCGGTTTGATCGAGGGCCGCCAGGTGGCGGTGATGGCAAACGACCCGACCGTGAAGGCCGGAAGCTGGGGTGCGAGGACCGTCGAGAAGATCATCAGGATCCAGGAGACCGCAGCGCGGATCCGCGTCCCCCTCTTCTATCTCGTCGACTCGGCAGGTGCTCGCATCACTGATCAGATCGATATGTTCCCCGGCAAGCGCCACGCCGGCCGGATCTTCTTCAACGAGGTGCAGCTCTCGGGCCAGGTGCCTCAAATCTGCCTTCTGTTCGGCCCCTCGGCCGCCGGCGGCGCCTACATCCCAGCCTTCTGCGATGTCGTGATCATGGTCGAGGGCAACGCCTCGATGTATCTCGGGTCGCCGCGAATGGTGGAGGTCGTGGTCGGCGAGAAGGTCAGCCTTGAGGAGCTCGGCGGCGCTCGAATGCACTGCACCGAGAGCGGCTGCGGCGATGCGCTGGTTGCGAATGACACCGAGGCGATCGATTTCGCCCGGGCTTATTTCCAGTTCATGCCTCAGCGCTCAGAGCAGAATCCTCAGTCTTGCACCGCGAAGGCGCCCAGGGCGGGGTCGAAACCGATCGCGGACCTGATCCCCGCCGAGGCCAACCGCGGCTATGACATGCGCAAGGTCATCGACGCTGTTATCGACGAAGGCAGCTGGCTCGAGATCAAGAAGCTTTTTGCCAAGGAGCTGCTCACGGGGTTCGCGCGCCTGGACGGCCAGGCCGTCGGCATCCTCGCGAACCAGCCGATGCAAAAGGGAGGCGTGCTCTTCAGCGACTCCGCCGACAAGGCGGCGCGCTTCATCTGGCTCTGTGACGCGTTCGAGATACCACTTTTGTTCCTCGCCGACGTCCCCGGTTTCATGATCGGGACGGATGTCGAGCGGCGCGGCATCATCCGCCACGGCGCGAAGATGATCAGCGCCGTCTCCGAGGCGACCGTACCGAAGATCTCCGTCATCGTGCGCAAGGCATATGGCGCGGGCCTTTACGCGATGGCCGGACCCGCTTTCGATTCCGACTGCGTGATCGCGCTGCCGTCAGCCCAGATCGCTGTGATGGGACCCGAGCCGGCGGTGAACGCCGTCTTCTACAACAAGCTCGCAGAGCTTCCGGAGGCGGAGAAGGCGGCGCGCCGAAAGGAGCTCGAGGATGAGTATCGCGAGGACATCGACCTCTACAAGCTCGCCGCCAACCTCATCGTGGACGACGTGGTCGAGCCAGACGAGCTGCGTGCGGCCCTCATCGCGCGCTTCAAGGCCTATGCGACGCGCACGTCGACCCGCCTTGACCGCAAGCACGGCGTCCCGCCCGTCTGAGCCCCCTACGTCCGGTGAAACGGCACCGCGTAGTGGATGACGATGACGTAAAAGGTGATGCTCGCGGTGATGACGGCGAGATGAAACAGCTCGTGGTATCCGAACACCCCTGGCCACAGTCGCGGCTTCTTGAAAGCGTAGGCAGCCGCCCCCAGTGAGTACTGCAACCCGCCCAGCGCCATCAGGAGCGCCGCGACCCAACCCAAAGCAGCCGTCAGCGGGATCAGCGCGATGACCGCCAGCCAGCCCATGGCCATGTAGAGCGCAGCCAGGAGGGTGCGCGGGATGCGCAAGAACGGCGCCGCGCCGGCCACACCCGCGACAGCGCAGGCCCATATGGCGATGAGCACTCCAATGCGCCACCACCCGTCCAGGACGTTGAACGCAAGCGGCGTGTAGGTCGCCGCGATGAAAACGAAGATCGTTGCGTGGTCCGCACGCCGAAGCCAGTCCTTGACCTTTGGCGGCCACTTGAAGATGTGGTAGGTCCCGCTGACTCCGAAGAGCAGAACCAGGCCCGTTCCGTAGACGACCATGGACACGAGCTTCGCCGGGTCGTGCCGGGTGACCAGGATGAGGGCCACCAGGCCGGCGACCG
>JALZAL010000030.1 GCA_030948325.1 Candidatus Dormiibacterota bacterium | reverse complement strand
GTCTCACTGAGTCTCCCGGCGAAGCTGTCAACGAAGCTGTCAAATCGGAGTGGTGGGTGTCGGGTTCCGTTACACAAATCACGAGGCCCCAATCGGCCGACTGTTACGAGGTTTATGACTTCCGTCTTGATGGGCAGATTCTTTCGTGAAGCTGGCTTGTGGGAGAGTCGATCACCGCTGTTTCTCAGGTTCGGGCAATCAAGGCGTACGACGAAACTAGTTCTGCGGCCCTGCTTCCCACGATCCAGAGTTGACCAGGACAGGTCGCTGGCCGACAGGGAGTTAGGAAGGCGACGGCCACAAGACTGCCACCAGGTTCGGCCACAACCGCGTCCAGAAATGAATCAGCGGCCGACCTCCAAAGCACCTTGCCGGTGCGGTCGACCAGGCGCGGATTCATGGTCCCTTGGTTGATCGTCCCGGCGGTGACAGGATCGACGACCAAAAAGGTAGTGTGGTCCCACGCCATGCCCCGCACCTCTAGCCCGTGAAGGGCTGCGACTGGGGACCAGGCGACGGTCTCAAAGAGGCTCGCCCCGCCGCCCGTGGTGTCATTTACGGCAGTGAGCGAGCCGTCGTGGCTCATGACGGGGTAGGAGTCGGCGGAGAGGTGGACATCCTGGATTAAGGCCCCGGTCGAGACCCTTACCACGTAGAGCTCGTTGTAGTTGGCGGTCTTGAGGGCGGGCATGTCGAGTGCAGCGAGGTCGCCGGTGGCGCTGCACGCAGTGATGTCAGGCACCCAACCGTTGAAAGCCCAGCTTCCGAAATGCGCTACCAAGCGGCGATCGCCGCCCACCGAGTCGACCCACCAGAGATCCGTAAGGCCCTCCTGCTTTCGGCCGTTGGGACCGACGCTGCCTGGTGAGCCTGGCCGGTCCAGCACCAGGCAAAGATGCCGGTTGTCGTCCGCCCACCGGGCGTTAAGTGGACTCATGCCCAAGTCGCGCTGCGCCCCGGTGTCGCGGTCCGCGACCACCGCCCCAACCGAATAGTTCAGCAGGTGCTCACCATCCGGAGAAACCACGCCCATGACGGGCATCGTCAAGTCATAGAAGCGCCCGTCCCATCCGGCGCCAGAGTCCCAACTAGGGGCAACGGCGGCGGCCCGTCGGAACAGCACCAGTGGAACTCCCGCCGGGGCTGGCCCGCTCGATAGCCGCGGGGAAGGGCTGACGGACGACGGCGTCGCTGCCGGGAGTGTGCGCGGGTGAATGCCCGACCTCACAAGGACAAGAGTTGCGATGACGAGTGCCGCGATCAGGACGGCCGCGATGCCCGCCGCCCAGTGCGGCCCGCGTGAAGTCGGGACGTCACGCGAGGCCAGCGCTTTTTGAATGAGCCGGTGCTCGGCGTCACCAAGATCGCCCAGCGCCACCTGCTCCTTGTTGAAAGCGCGGCGGACGTCGTCGCTCAGTTTGGCCATCACAAATCCTCCTCCAGGAGCTCGGGTCGCAACCTCTTGCAGGCGCGATAGATGCGGCCCTTGGCGGCGGCCGGCGAGATCTTGAGCGCTACAGCAACCTCTTCGACCGGGAGGTCGAGATAGAAGCGCATGAAGAGCACCTGGCGGTCACTTGCCGGCAGCCGCGCCAGGGCTCGCTCCACGTCGATCTTCTCGACGCCTGGATCCGTCGGAAGGCGCGGCTCGAAGAGCTGCGGCAGCCGCACAGTCTTGAACCAGCTTGTGCGGCGAACGTTTCTGCATTGGTTCGCGACGATGGCCAGGAACCAGGGCCGCACCAACGATCGGTCGCGGAGTCGGCTGCGTGCGCGCCAGGCACGCGTGATCGCCTCCTGCGTTGCGTCCTCGGCCTCGGCTCGGTTCCCGAGCATAGAAAACGCGAGCCTCAGCCCGGGCTCGACGAGCGGCCCGATCAGCGATTCGAACTCCTGATCGCCTGACCGAGCCATCTCGGGGCTCAAAGCATCAACCACATCAATCAAGACACCTCGGAAACGCACTTGGTTACAACGCGCGCGCGATCTATTCGAACAGGTTGCGATTCCGAGGTCTCATACCCGTCACGTCGTCGCCCATCCCGACGGGTTCGCTTGGCGTGCCGATGAACGCTGCGATCTCGGTGACGCTCGATAGTCCCGCGAAGCTGTCAAACGAAGCTGTCAATGCCGCAAACATGACGCATTGCGCCAGACCGACAACAACATATAGATCGTTTGGTGAGCGCAGACACAACATATTGATGCTGGCGCAGGGAATCGAACCCAGAACCTTGGGATTAAGAGACTCCAGAAGGATCGTCTCATCGCCTCTCAGGGCATCTCAAGGCATCTCTGCCGTATTTGGGTTATGACGCAGTCGTCTCAGCGCGTCTCCCGATGCCTCACAGAGTCTCCCGGCGAAGCTGTCAACGAAGCTGTCAATTAGGAGCGATGGGCCGTAGCTCATATAACGCGAACCGCGACGTCATCGTCCTCGGGCATCGAATCGACATCTGACCCGCGAGTTCGATTTGGAGCGCCCGCAGAAACCGGGCGTCACTGACCTCGCGTTGCGAACAGTTGCCCGCTCCCCGAACTATTTGCCAACGCTCGGATCGTAGGCGACGAACTCAACACGGTTACCTTCGGGATCGGTGAAGAAGAGGGATCGCCAATGGAAATCGGGGAACTCTTTTGGGAACACGTCGACTCCGAATCCCTCCAGCCGACGCCTCTCAGGGTCGTAGTCGCTCACATCGATCAAAAAGGCGAAGTGGTCGAGCGTAGTTGTGGCCGGACCGACTTTGGAATGCCGATCGAATAGGACTATGAGTTGAGGGTGGCCCTCCACTGCTTCGGCCACTCGGAAAAACACGTACCCCGGACCCTCACTAAAGATGTCGAGTCCCACCACATCCCGATAAAAGGCGCTCATTCGCTCGAGATCGTTGACGCGCAGACCGAGCTCGGCTAGAAACCGGATGGCCTTTTTCGGCACCGGATCACAAGCCTCCCCGCTCGATGATTACCGTCAAGGGCGCGGTCCCGTGCATCGCAGCTCTTGTCGCCATGAAATAGGCAAGGTGGTGAGGAGTGGTGGGCCGAAGCCTATATAACGCGAACCGCAGCAACGTGGTCAGCGGCTCGCCGATTTCGGTGATCGCTCGCCGGCAACGCCCTTAATCGTCGGGGCCGCCTCACTCGGCGTGCTTGGCGAGGAAGGCGATTAGCTCAGGGAGGACGACGGAACTCCTGATGAATGCGTTGATGTGTCCTTGGCCGCTCACCCGAAGCCGAGTTCCGTTAGGCATCAAGGCTGCGGCCTTCCCTGTCGTATCGTCCGGATCTTCGAGCTCACCCACCACGAACAACGTCGGCGCCACGACATGCGGGAGGCTCTCCCACGCGCGCCAGTTCCAATCGGGCATAGCTTCCCACCAGTCGATGAACTGCTGGGTGTCGGTGGCCCGGATCCGTTCCTTCATCCACTCGGGTACAGGCTCAGGCTCCTGTTCGTCAAAGTTGGCGATCAGCTTCTCCCATCCATATTCACGGAACACGGGACCTGCGCTGGCAACCATCTCGGCGATTTCCTCGGGTGTCCTGTTGCTGACGCCGCTACTGCCGACGAAGGCCGTGATCCGGGTCGGGTGCTCCTGCGCTACCTTGAGCCCAACCGTGACTCCGCTGGAGTAGCCCCAAAACGCCGCACGTTCAACCCCAAGATGGTCGAGGAGTGCGACCAAATCGGCGACGTACCGGTTGATGTGGTTGGCCTCGGCGCCCCGAGGCCGGTCGCTGCGCCCGTGGCCGCGATGATCGAAGAGAATGCAGCGATAGCTCTTCGCGAGCGGCTCTACGTAGCCGGTAACGCGCCAGAGTTCAGAATCGCAGCCCGCTCCCAGGAACAAGACCAGCGGTGGGCCGTCGCCTTCGATCTCGTAATGGAGCTGGACCCCATCCGGCGCGGTAATGAAGGTCATCGTTGTGTTCGATTCTCCCACCGTCTATTGATCTATGCCATGGGTGCGGCATTTCTGTTGGTCAATCGCGTATCGGGATTGGTTATGGTGGGCCGCTGTGGACTCGAACCACCTACCTCTGCGATAGCGCTGGGCTGAGCGGTGTGGAGAGAGCGGCTTCCGGTTCCCAATCCCTGAGCACAAATGTCCGCGTTATCGGGCGAGCTGGCCGACCGTGCACACCCGAGCACGGGGGGGCGCAAGAGCCGACTTCTCCGTGCGACCGAGCTCCGCAGTCCTGGGTGGCGCCACCGTAGCGCGCTAAAGGGGATACCCCTGACTGTGGGCGTAGTCCACAACTGCGATCAGGGTCAAGACGCTGACGGCCGCCTGCAGCACGAAGTCGAAATCGGACGGCCTCGTGACTACCAAAGCCAAACGTACCAAGCCGCCTGGCGGGGCAATCGCCGGTCCGCTCAGTCCGCTTGGAGCAGCTTCTCCACCTGCGAGCGCCTGCCTTGTCTCACGCTGAGCGATACGGCCAGCCCCATCCGTAACAAGTACACGCAGAAACCAGCAACCGCAAACGCGACCACACCGCTCCCCACATCAGCAAGGGCTCGTGTGAGAGTCGGGTGTGTGGCCCGGAACGCGGTACCCAGGATCGACCAGGGGATCACCGAGATCACGATGAAAGCCATCCATGCCACGGCCCCAGTGATCGCCCGCCAGGTGTTGTCGAGCAGCTGATAAGTAGTCTCGAATTCAACACTCGGTTGAGTCTCCTGCAAAGACGCCTTGATGTCCGCCCCGAATGCTTTGAGGTCCGCCCGGAAGACGAGTCGGGTCAGAAATAGACCGAAAGCGACGAGTGCTTCGGTCAGCACTTCAGCGTGCTCGTCGCTAAACGGCTAATGGACGTCATCTCGATGAAATCGGATAGACAGTCAAGGGCGCGCCGGAAGGTCCCAGCGCAGGTTGCATAGAGCTCCAACGGTGCCTGGAAGATTCGCTTCTTTGGCGGGCGCGATGGACTCGAACCATCCACCCCGCGGTATTAAGGCGAGCCGGCGAGTCGGAGTCCCCGCGAAGCTGTCAAA
>JALZAL010000029.1 GCA_030948325.1 Candidatus Dormiibacterota bacterium | reverse complement strand
GCTTGAGGGTTCGGAGTATCCAGTTCAGATCGGGCGTCCTCGAGATGATGATGAACCCTCGCAATGAGATGGGCCAATCTCGCTAGCTCTTGCGGCTCCGCGGGCGCCTTCTTTTTGCCCTGCTGGTACAAACATCTCGACGATCTCCCTCTACGCGAGTTCCTCAATGATGGGGCGGAGCCACTCGCGATACGCCGATCGTTCCTTAAACAATGCCCGAGTAACAAGCGCTCGGCTAGAAGACAGACGCCAAGCTTGAACGGCCGCGACGGGTAAGACCCGTATGTCGAACTCGAATGGACGTACTTTGCGCCCTAAGCTGCCCTCGATGGTCCGCACGACTTCCCACTCCAGCGACACGCGTTGGCGCGCTGTCGCCAGCGCGACGAACTCATGCTTGCGCGCCTCGCTCCAGAGCTGTGCTGCCTGGTGGTGCTTGCGCACGAGGCTCTGCAGTTCAGGGCTAGGAGATAGCCCGGCAAAGTCGGGAGGCAGGTACTGCGGCCACCAGTAGAAAAGCCTCTGGATCTCGGGGTCTTCGTCAAACTTAGCCAAGTCGGAGTGACTCTTGTCTTGAGGCCAAGAGCCGCCGCCCTCGAGAAGCCGTTGCCACCAGGCTCCCCACTGGGCGGAGGCCATGCTGTCGGCTGGGGACAGCTCTCCGCCAGGTGAGACCGCAGGTTCAAGTGGCGGAATCGCCGGCTCGATCTGTGGACGCAATCCAGCCGCATCGCGCACGTAGAGAGCATGAATCAGGCTCTCTGGCTCGTCGGTGTTTATCCGCCAGCTCGTTGTGCCGACAAGCTCCATCTGCAGTCTCGATCCATCTTAAAAGGCGGAGTGGCTGGCCAGCAATGAGCCCTTCGCGTCGAGAATCTCTGCGGTTGCCGGCACATCAACGCGGGCATCGGCGATCGACAGAACGACCCCACCGTCGACGGTGTCCTCAAGCATTGGTCCTTCTCGAAAGCGCAGGCGGACACGAGCGGTAGCCTTAGAGCCGCTGCCGATGACCCAGCCACCGCCGTAAAACGAGCGACGCCAGCCCCATCCGCAGAAGTTGACCCACGGCTGGTCGCGCGGAGGCTCGTTTCCGCTCCCACCCGCTAGACCCTCGACCTCCCAGCCGCCCGTGCCCTGGACGACGCCAACGAGATACCGATACGTCCTCCCGTCTTGATCGGCGAAGGCGACGGCATGCAGTTCGTGACCAGGGATCTCGCGCTGCTTGACGAAGCGGACCGTAGCTGGATCCGCATCGTGGCCGCCGCTACGAGAGATAGCCCCGCGCCAGCCGCCCGGCGAGGGCGCACTCTGCCATAAGGGGTTTCCTCTTTGCTGAGCCAGCTGCGCCACTATGGTTTGTCGTGGATCGGGATAGCCTATGGCCTCCCAATTCTGGCCTCTCGCAGCCATTAAGGGCAAGTTCGCTCAGGCGATAGAGACAGGCGCCTAATTGGTGGCCAGAGGTCGGCTCGAAGGAACCCCATCGCCAGATGAAGCAGGGTTGTCTTGCCCGCGCCACGCGGGACCTACCCACGCAGCGGGTCCAGTGCCTTGCTGGGAACCCGGTAACATCTCGCGCTGTATATCGGTATGTAGGCAATGACCCGGAAGACCTTGATCCTGCTCAGCGGCTTTGTCCTTGTGGCGGCGGCCGCTCTGGCAGTCGCTGCTTGGGCTGCTCGGGACAGTTCCGTCGCGTCGGCGTCGCTTCCTTGCGGCCAGTGGCCGACTGCGCAGCCGCATGGGACAGCTGTTCCCACGCCGCTGGCCGCTCCAACGCCCCCGGGCTTCCGGCCGACCAGTGCCCCTCGGGTGGTCCCGGTCGGTGCCTGGTCTACCTGCTTCCGTCCCGCCGTCGTCACCATCGAGGCGGGGGAGACCGTGCAGTGGCAGCAGGCCGACTCCGGTCAATACCACGTCGTTCTTGACACCGGCACACAGCTCGGGACGATCCGGCATGTCCTTGAGGTGCGCTTCAACCGCCCTGGGACGTATGGCTACCACCTCGATAAGTCCCCCGATGCCAAGGGCACCATCGTCGTCGTGGGGACGACCCGACCGGGACCGACCTTTGAGATCACAGAGATCCCAGATACGCGCGGCTGATTTAGGCGAGCCGGTCGCTATCAGTCCGGGTCAGGGACCCGTCGTCACTGGGACCGCACCGATGCTCGTCAGGAGTTACGGAGCAACGGGCAGGGCGTGTGCCCATCACTTCATTAGGGTGACCCCGGACTTCTTAGGGTCAGGCGATGGAACGACGGCATATAGCAGCGTGCACAGCGCAAACTCAACTGCCAGGACAGGATCAAACAGGCCGTGCAAGCCAAAGTACCCCACTCCCCAAACAAGTCCGGCCAGGACGACGCTTCCAACGACCCATCCACCGGCTCTGCCGGAGGTGATGGCCAGACCAGTGACGAGGAGCGGCAACAGGGAGACGAAAGGCAGGGGACTGAAGGGTCCAAAGAGCCAAGCAACTAAGAAGAGGGCCGCCGTAATTAGCCACATCATGACACGGCTCATCGCATCGCTCGTGAGCCGACAGGAACCATTTCTTCATGTCGCGGCCGTTCAGAGGTCGATGACTCCATCGCCCGAATAGTAGGCCGAGAGACATCGGATGATCCCAATGGCTTTGCTCCGGCAATCAACGTTCCGGATAAAGGATTAGCCCGTGGCGGACACTAATCGAACAATCGAATTGGGCCCAGCGTGAACGCTCGCCAGGCCCGGACCGGCCAGTTGGATTCTTAGCTGAGCGCGGCGCGGCCTCACAATCAAATCGCAGTTCAGACTGACGGCCATGCTCTTGCTGCAGTCGCTACCGGCGGAGCCGGGAGATCACCACGCTTGCCAGCCCCGCGGTCGCAGCTACGGCCAGTAGAAGAGCTCCCACCATCAAATTCGTCGGGAAGTCGGCTGGGTAGGCAGCCGTCCTCGTAACTGCAGTCTTCGGGGTGGCGGCTTGCCCCATAGGCTGCACCTCGACTGTGCGGACGAGGCCTGAACACCGATCCGCCGACGTGGGGTTTGGAGATGCTCCTGCCCGCTTGGCATATAGCTGCCATGCACCGCCAGAGGGGAAGACGATCGTTCCGTCCCAATAAGCGCCATCAGCAGGCCGTTGAACGAGAGGGATGGTGAACCTCTGGCTTGAGTTCACGACCACCATTTCCAAGCCGAGCCTGATCGGAGCAGCTCCTCCGCTGTACCACGTCGCCTCCGGAATCGGACTGATGTGCGGGTCATCCCAGCAGAGGTTTTGCGTCGCGGAAAAGGTCAGGACAGTAACGCTCACGCTTTCCCCCGCGGTGGGTGTTGACGGATTGATGGAGATTTTCATCCACAGCGCGGCGAAGGCTGGCGTAGGCAGAGCGACGGCAAGCACCAGGGCTGCTGCGGCTCCGCGCCCTGCAAAGGACACGACGCGTGGTGTGCCCATCAGAGAACTTACACCCCGACTGTGAGAATGGTTCCCGATCGAGTCATCGGGGAGCGGAGGTGTGAACGCCACTAACTCTGATTCAAATCGTTCTCAGTCGCACGGTCATATCGGCGCGCGGGGATTCTCGCGGCACGAGTTCATTGACCTCGTCAGTGCCTATTCCGACCAAAGACTCGGCGCTCATCTGCTTCTTTGACGTTCTTAAATAGTTAACCATGAGGCGCACACGGGGCCGTCGACGCCATGCTGGCTTCTATCCGCGAGCAGGATCAGCGGATCGAGCGCCTGGTTGGCCTGTACGGTTAAGTAGCCCGTGGCGGACACTAATCGAACAAACGAATTGGGTCAGCACTTGAGAAATCCCGGCGCCAGGGCGTCGAGTCGCAAGAAGACGGCCGGTCGAGCTCCTGCCGGCGCGCCTTTGCCAACCTGGCCGGGGCTGCCATCTACATCAGCCCACAGCTACGCGCCTCCTCAACGAGTTCGGCCCGTTCTTCATCATTAGCGGGCGGTCGGCGGACGCTGAACGGATGTCGGGCGGGACGCTTGGCGACGACATGCATCCAGCCTCCTATTGCTGATATGGGTAACGCATCGCACTACCCCGGCTGATTGGCACCCGGCGTCTTGATCAACGCGCGCAAGCGGGTTTCTGCAGGTCAGCCCGACCCGTTTGTGACACGCATGTCAACGCCAAAGACGATGACGTAGGAAAAGTTGACTCCGTCAACCTGCCAGGCGTAGCAACCCGGCCCGGCGAGGTACGTCCCGCCAGGGGCGGTACGGTACCCATCGTCCGCCTCATTCACCGTCCGGCCTGGTGGAATTACGAGGTGGCCGATAAGCGGGTTCTCGCCGAATCCGACGAGTCCGCTGGCGTCGACCTGCGCGCCGCGGATCAGCACCGGCCCGTCGTAGCTGGGCGCGACGAACCAGAGAGTTTTGAATCCGAACCAGCCACCCCCCCACGCAGCGAGCGGGCCGCCAATCCCGGGATAAACCGGCCCGGGGCCGAGGGCAAACGTCCCAAACCCGACGGTGTCGACCCCGTGCCCTGGCGTGGTCGGACATGCCGTTCCTGGCCCAATCCGTGGAAGGTGCAGCGGACGCATCAGCGCCGTCGGCAGCTTGTCGGAACAAAAGGAATCTGTGGCGGCTCCGCGACAAGTGCAGACGGATGCCTCTAGTCCGCAAATGCTTCGGTAGTCGGTCGGAGTCGGCAGCGGAGCTGGCAGAGATGCGGCGGTAGCTGGAGGTGCTGACGGACTTGCCGAGGATCGCGCGGTCGGCGGTGTCTGTCCCGTGCAGGCCGCGAACACGAACCCAAGCAGGACGATAGCCACCCGGATGGGTTGCCGCTCCCGTCGCATGCCTTGCACCTTGGACAAGGGCCTATCCCGCTGGACCCGGCGGAGCCAGTTCTGCCCAAAGGCGGTTAATGGAAGCTGGCCGATAGCAGGGTCCGTATGTCAATTGCTTACCGTTGCCGAGGATGACTACCATGTTGCCTCCTCGGTTACACAGCCACTGAAACAGGGGCGCCGGCAGGGGATCCGGGATGAACCGCTCCGCTGGGGAAAGGGGGCGGACACCACCAGCAGTCGTCGCAAGGCGTTTGAAGGCCAGTGGTGGGCCCTCCGGCGCAGGAATTAGGTCTACCTCTGTAACACCGCCGTTCCCAGCGATCGGTACTGGTGGGTAAATCACCGGGGCCAGGGGACCAAAGCCGGCGATTCCCAGAGCTAGGAACGCAATGGCCAGGAGAGCGATCAATACGGCCACGCGACTCTTCATCGGTGCGTCCTCATCCCTATATGACGGTCCAACGCTCGAAAAGGTTCCGAGCCTCGCGCGTGTGATTGGAGCCCTCTTGGCGGTCGTAGGCCTGGGTTTCTCCGTTGGGGGCTTTTCCCAGGAGTGCGCCAGGCGCCTCCTCATGCCTGCCATACCCGCCGCATCGTTTCAGCGTCCCGTGCTCCCTGCGATCATACGGGGCATGCCGATAACAGCGGTTCCGCGCTCGTGCGTCTTCTGCGGTGCGACCGGCAAGCTGACGAACGAGCACGCCTGCCCGCGCCGGTTGATCAACGAGCAGCTGAAGCCGGGCTTACGGCCCATGCGGCGTTGGGGCAAAGCCGACGCGCTAACTCGCCCGGACACTGATGGTCGGGATGGCACGAACGACTGGCCGCAGAAGAAGCCGGGCCGTTTCAACCTCAGCCATCGAGGCGATGCTACAAGCCCGGCCGTTCGGAGGCTCGCGACAGCGCCCAAAGATTGAGCTTACCCATGGCTGCGCCTTGGGTTCGATGCCAGGCGTGACTCGAACCCCGTGGGTAACTGCACACCGCAGTACGCTGGCCTGCGCGTTAAGTCTCGGCAGCGGCCGATGGGAACTCACGCCTCCCGTCTGATTGGCCTGCTCCTAGAGCCCACGAATCAGGCCACGGGGGTTCTAGCGCTTCTGGATCTTCCCACACAGAGGCTGGCGCCTCTCCCGCGTCGGGACGGTTGGACCTAGCGATTTGCCACCGCTCCAGGCATCGCCCCCACGCCCACCTGAGTCATCGTCTCGAGCAACCCGCTGTTCAGGTCGACGTGCCGGATGGTGCGATCGACGGTGTAGTACGCGAACGGCCACATTGCGACGACGCCGCCCTGCGGCACTCCGGCCAGCCGAACCGACTTCCGCTGGGCCGGGTTGTTCATCGCGAAGACCCGCAGCCACGCGCCGTCGCCGGTGCGCTCGGCGATCACGACTGAGGCCCCGCCCTGCGCAACCGCTAGCCCGTCGGCCAGAACCGTGCCCGACCATTCGCTCGGCCACGGGACGCTCACCAGCTTCGTCGCGCCAATCGCGACGGTGGCAAGATGCTGATCGGCGGTCGCGACATACAGCGTGCCGTCGTCGGCCATGGCCGCGGCGACAAGCTTCGGCAGCGCCCCGTCGATCGCGGCGCGGTTCCCGCGCAGATCGTCGATCGCGATCTCGCCAGTCGCGAGGCAGATGATCGCGACCCGGGTACCGCTCGCGAGCAGCCGATCGCCGCAGCCTGGCTTCTCCATGACTGCACCGAGTGGTCGAAGGGCGAGCGCTTCGTAGGCATCGACCCAGGCGTGGCGCGGGTCGGACTTCAGCACGAGCGCACGGCCGTCGATCGCCGTGGACAGCGCGCGCCGGTCTGCCGCGACGCCGGTGATCCCGGCGCGAACCGCGCCTTCGCTGCCACTGGAGACGTCGAACCTGCGTAGCCGGTACGACGCCAGCGTCCCCGCGTCGAGCAGGTAGAGCCACTGGCTGGTGCTCTCGCTGCTGACCTGCGCCACGCTATTGGTCGGGATCTGGTAGCGCGTGAAGTGGTTGAGGAGCGTGACCGCGCTCACGTGGTCCGTCGTGGTGACAAAGACGGTCTGCTGGGCATAGAGACCCATCATGTCGTCGACGTTGATTGGTGTGCCGGTCGCGGAAGCCGCGTGCCTGTGCGTCGGCGACGCGGCGCTCTGGCCGCTGGGGGGGCCGCCGCATGAGACGAGCGACAACACCACGGCCGTGAGGAGGAGAGAGCGCATTTACGTTACGGGGGGCAGCGCAGGGCGGCGCTGGCGGGCGTAGAGCACAAGTGCCACCAGGGACAAGAACGCGAGGGCTACGGCACCGGCCGCCGGCAGCTGCGACGAGGAGAAGAAGGTCCGCGCCGGAGCGGAGGTGTCGATCCGCTTGGCGGCCGGAAGCTCACCCGCGGGTGCGGCGCCAGCGACCATCTGGTTCACATTGAACGTAATGGGGTGGACGTCGCCACCGATCGAGAGCTTGCCGTCGTACCGGGCCGGGCGGAATGGGAAGAACAGCCCAGCGTAGAGACCGCCGGTGGCGTCGCCCTGCACGAACTTGAGCGGGACGTCGAGGCACTTCGTCCGATCGCCGTCGGTCTGCATGACGACCGCTAGCGCGCTCGGCGGTAGCGGGATCGCCGCGTGGCTGGCGATGTGGACGACGAGCGTGACCGGCTTGCCCGCGGTCCACGGCTGGCCGTCACGGGTTTGCAGAGCGACGGAGTCGAGGCAGAGCCCACAGTCGGCGGCCGCGGCCGATCCGGCGAAGACAACGTACGCAAGAACGAGTGAGATCGTCGCAACGAGCCGTAGCACGGTGCACCTCCAGGCTGAGATTGGCATTTCAGCCCCTATACAACCGGCCTGGGCTAACGGTTCCATGACCTTTTCGACGCCGTGAGGTTTGACAACAGTTTTCGGGTTTGACAACAGTTTTGACAACAACGCCGGTGGACGTCCGTGGCTGCGGCGGCACGCAGAGGACGATTCGGCGAATACAATTACCGCTGCGCCTGCATAGCTCAGTTGGTAGAGCAGCTGACTCTTAACCAGCGAACCTTGGTGGACGCCAATGGACGGCCTTCCGACTGACTCTAATCAGTTGCTTCCAGCAACCAGATTCGGCCGTGAAGGTCAGACTTAGGATCCGACCAATGACCGCAAGTCCGTCGCGGTACGCCCGAACTGAAGCCGCCGAGCGCATCGTCGACACGGTGACGGCCGCCATCAGAGCCGCTACCGGCCCGGCTCTTGTCGGCCTCTACCTCTGTGGCTCGCTTGCCACCGGCGACTTTGACGCGCGGATCTCCGACATCGATCTCCTAGCGGTGCTGTCTACCGAGGTCTCACCTGATCTGGCGGCGCGCCTCGAGCGGGTGCACGACGAATTGGCAAAGGACAATCCGAGCTGGCGGGGCCGCATCGAGGTGGTCTACGTTTCCGCGTCGGGCCTCACGCACCTTCGAGTCGTACCGCCGCGGATCCACGTCATCAGCGCGGGTGAGCCGTTTCACGTCATCAACGCGGGCACCGACTGGATCATCACCTGGTATCCAGCCCGCTATAGCGGCATCGCCCTGGTCGGACCGCCCGCGAGTGAGGTAGTGCCCGACACATCGTTTGAGGAGTACGCCGTAGCGG
>JALZAL010000027.1 GCA_030948325.1 Candidatus Dormiibacterota bacterium | reverse complement strand
GGTGAGCCTGTGAGGACAACGGTGATCGAAGACCCGGAACCGAAGGATAAGTTGGGCGCCAGGACGGCATGGCCGCGCTGGTGAACGGACCGGAGGGCGGCGATCTCGATTGGGGGTCGATCAACTGGCCCCGAGTCGAGGGAGAAGTAGGGCGTCTGCGGCAGCGCATCTTCACGGCATCGCAGGCAGGGTCCCTCAAACACCCCGAGCGCGGTGAGCGCGTCGCGTTGCGCGGTGAGGTCCTGCGCATCGGTCGAGTATCGGGCGTACCCGACGAGCATTCCGGCCACCAGGCGACTTAGCGGTTCAGGCTACCTTCACCGGGCATTATTCCGGGCGGGTGTTTCTGGGAATCGCCACTGCCGATGAATGCTGACGGCGTCCCGCTTCGCTGATCACGCCACGGATCCGCGACTGCCCAACCCAGCGGGCTTGACAACATACCAACTGGTTGGTATGTTCGGGTGAGTAGAGCCTAGCTCGACGACCTGCATAGAGAGAGGAACTCACCGATGTCCAGCACCGCCAGCTCCCTCGTCACTCGCAGCCAGTCCCTGTTCGCCCGTTCTGCTGACTCGGTATCGACTCAGGCGCGTGGGTTCAGCTGGGGCCGCTACGCCCTCCGCGGTCTCGGCACCGTGGTCGCGGCCGCGCTCGCCAACACCCTCTTCTATTACCTCGGCGGCGCCCTGGTCGCCTACGATCCAGACTTCATCATCCTGTCTAACCCGAGCGGCGCCGCTATCTTCACCGTAGTTCCCGCTCTCGTCTCCGTCGTGCTGTACGCCGGCCTGGTGCGCTTCACCCGCCATCCCGCCGCGATCTTCAGCGTCCTCTCGGCGATCGTCTTCGTGGTCACCTTGATCCCCGATTTCACCTACATCCCGACCGTGCCAGGCGCTTCAAACGGACAGACCGCCATCCTGGTGCTGATGCATGTCATTGCCGCCAGCGTCATCGTCCGCCTGCTCAGCAGCACTCCAGCTCGCCAGCCGCGCTAGCGGCGAAGGAGGAGGTCATGCCCCGATCGACCACAAAGATGGGTGCCAGGCCCAAGCTGCTGGAGGCCGCGCTGTCGGTGATCCGCGCCAAGGGCTATTCGGCAACGTCCGTCGATGAATTGTGTGCCGCGGCGGGCTTCACCAAGGGCGCCTTTTTCCACCACTTCAAGAGCAAGGACGAACTCGGCGTCGCCGCCGCGGACCACTGGTCGGCAACGACCGGCGCCCGGTTTGCCGATGCGCCCTATCACGAGCACGCCACCCCGCTCGATCGGGTCCTGGGGTATCTCGAGTTCCGCAGGGCCCTGCTCCAGGGTGGCGTGCCGGAGTTCACCTGTCTGGTCGGCACCATGGTCCAGGAGACGTATGCGACCACGCCGGCCATCCGCGCAGCCTGCGAACGCAGCATCACCGGCCATGCTGCAACGTTGGAAGCCGATATCGAAGCGGCGCTCCACGAGCGCAACATGACCCCAGATTGGACGGCCAAATCGCTCGCGCTGCACACCCAGGCCGTCCTCCAGGGCGCCTTCATCCTCGCCAAGGCAACCGGCGGAGCAGAGATCGCCGCGGACAGCATCGATCATCTGCGCCGCTACATCGAACTGCTGTTCGGTGTCGGAACCGAACCGGCACAACCTCTCACAGATGGAGACTCGCAATGAGAAAGCTCAAAATTTTCGAACACATCTCGCTGGACGGCGTAATCCAGGGCGAAGACGGCGACTACCCCTACGGCGACTGGACAGCACCCTATCGCACCCCCGCTGGCCGAGATTTAGTTCTCGCAGCGTATGGCGAAAGCTTCGATCTGCTGCTTGGCCGGCGCACCTACGATCTCTGGTCGGGCTTCTGGCCGAAGGCGTCCTGCAGTCCTATGTCTGACGGCCTCAACGCCGCGACGAAATACATTGCGACCCACCGACCGGAAAGCCTTGAATGGGGCCCGTTCGAGGGGCTTGGGCCGGACATCGTCGAGGACGTTCGCCGCATCAAGTCGCACGACGGCCCTAACCTGATCCTCTGTGGCAGTTCAACGCTGACATCGACGCTGCTCGAACACGGCCTTGCGGATGAGGTCTTGCTGATCGTCTATCCAGTCCTGCTGGGCCAAGGGAAACGTTTCTTCTCGGAGGGAACGCCGCCACGTTCCTTCGAGCTGGCCAGCACGCAAGCTTTGCCCTCAGGCATCGTTGTCAATGCCTACACGTTCGCTGGGTCTCTGAAGAACCAACCATAGGAGCAACTCAATGCGTTTTGTGATGATGGAGCGCTGGCCCGCCCTACGCAATTGCGCTGAGGCACCAGTGCGAAGAGAGCGGGCGGCCGGATGACGGCGCCGATCAGAGCGACACCGCACGGACGCCATGAGCACCCTCGATGACGTGTTCCTACTCGCCGCGCGAACGGGGCACGTCCGTCGAGCTGGTATCGAGGCGACTGGGGTCAGCGGGACTCCGACGCAGTGTCTGTGACG
>JALZAL010000026.1 GCA_030948325.1 Candidatus Dormiibacterota bacterium | reverse complement strand
GCTTGAGGTCGCTCGGGGTGTTCCTCGTGCAGGATCGCGAGTGCGGTCTCCTCGACCTTTGACGCGAGCTCGTAAAACTTCGGGTTGAGCCGCTCGCACAGCGCCTTGAGAATCTTCGCGCGCGGATCGTACGTCCTGTAGACGCGGTGTCCAAAACCCATGAACCTGACCTTCTTCTTGCGCGCCTCGCGCATCCAGCGCTCGGCGTTGTCGGCAGTGCCGATCTGCTCGAGCTGGTCCATAACCGCCGAGGGCGCACCACCATGTGCCGGTCCCTTGAGCGCCCCGATCGCGCCGACCAGGCATGAGGCGAGGTCGGAATCGGTCGATGCGATGACCCGAGCCGTGAAAGTCGACGCGTTCATCCCGTGGTCTGCGAGCAGCACGAGATACGTGTTCAGCGCGTGGACGAGCTGGGGACTCGCCTCGGCTCCGTTCAGCATATAAAGGTAGTTGGCGGCGTGGCCCAGGTCATCTCGCGGTTGGACCGCCTCTTTTCCCTGGGCGCGGCGGTGGAAGCTCGCGAGGATGGTTGGGAACGACGCCGTCGCGTGGATCGCGAGCGGGATCGTCGGTTTCTCGAGCTTGTGTTCGACGCCCTGCACCGAAACGACGCTGCGGAGCACGTCCATCGGATCTGTGTCTGCCGGCAGAGCCTCGAGGGTTGACCTGGCGGCCGGCGTCAACATGCGGGACCCTGCCAGCTCACGCGTGAGGGCGTCCAGCTCCGTACGGTTCGGCAAGCGTCCGTGCCACAACAGGTGCGCGACCTCCTCGAACGACATTTCCTCGGCGAGATCGGCGATGACGTAGCCGCGATACACGAGGCGGCCGTTGGCACCGTCGACAAGGCTGATCTCGGTCCGGGCCGCGACGATGCCCTCTAGACCGGGGACATAGGCGCTGCTCATCGCTGGGCGAGCGACGCGGGCTTCTTGCCGGGCTCGGGTCCTGTCCAGGTGGATGCGGGCCGAATGATGCGAAGGTCCTTGAGCGCCTCGAGGACATGGGCTGTCCAGCCCGCGACGCGTGAGGTGGCGAAGAGGCAGGTGAAGAGCTCCTTGGGAATGTCAGCCGCCGTGAGGACCACCGATGCCCAGAAGTCGACGTTGGTGGCGTTGGGCCGCTCCGGGTGCGCTTCGTGGAGGATCTGCAGCGCGACCTCCTCTGTCCGCGCCGCCTTGCGATGCAGCTCCGGTGTGGCGGTCCTGGCCAGCTCCTTGAGGATCTTGGCGCGAGGATCGTAGGTTCGGTAGACGCGATGCCCGAAGCCGGCGAAACGCTCCTTGCGTGCGTGCGCGTCTTTCAGCCAGCTCTCGGCTTGCTCGGCCGAGGCGATCTTGTCGAGCATTACGCGGGCCGCGAACGTCGCGCCGCCGTGAGCCGCTCCCTTGAGCGCGCCGATGGCACCGACCACGCACGAAGTGAGGTCGCTCCCCGTCGAGGCGATCACGCGGGCAGCGAACGTCGAAGCGTTGAGTCCGTGGTCTGCCAGGAGCACGAGGTACATCTCCACCCAACGGGCGCGATCCGCCGGCGGCTCCTTCCCGTCCATCATCCACAGGAGGTTCGCCGCGTGGCCGAGATCGTCGCGCGGCTCGATGACCTTATGGCCTTGGCTTCGCCGCCATGCTGCGGCGACGATGGTCGGGAACACCGCGGTCAGCGCGATGGCCTCCTCGAGAGTGGGTTTTGTCAGGGTCTTGCTGGAGCCCTGCGCCGAGACGACGGTGCGCAGGATGTCCATTGGATTGGTCGAAGGGTCGCTCGATTCGAGAGCACCGCGTGCGGAATCCGTGAGCCGGCGCCCGGCCGCAAGCTCCTGTTTGAGCGCGTTGAGCTCGGCCGTCTTCGGGAGCTCGCCATGCCAGAGCAGGTAGGCCACCTCCTCGAACGTCACGGCCGGCGCAAGGTCCTCGATGAGGTATCCACCCCGGTAGATGAGACGGCCGTTGGCGCCGTCAACCTCGCTGACCTCGGTTTCGGCGGCGACCACCCCTTCAAGCCCAGGGCTGAAGTCAGGCACGAGGCTTAAGTGTAAGGAGCGCAGATCATTGCCCGTCCGGAGCTCGGTGTTCATCGTCCCGGTCGGAGCGCCGGCGGCTTACAGTGGCCCGCATCATGGACTCGGCGGTCGAGGCCTCGGCAACTTCTGAGCGGCCGCCATTTCGGCCGGCGCGAGGAATCCACGTGGTCGCGCCGCTCGCAGCGGCATTGGCCGTGGTTCCTGTCGCCATGTCAGTCCACTACACGCTGGACTTCGGCCTCGCCTACCAGGGTGGTCTCGAAGCGTGGAGCACGGGCCATCCCGAACGGCTCTTGACCTGGACCGCGACACCTTTTTACGCCCTGGTCATGGCACTTGTCACGAGGGTCACCTCTGTCGATGCCGGGGCCTGGATCTTCCTCTTGGTCAATGTCCTGGTTTGGGGCGGCCTGCTGCTTTCGGTCTGGAGCCGGCTTCTGCCCCAGGCGCCGTCGGGGTGGTGGTGGTTGACGCTGGCTCTGGCCGCGATCTTTTCGCCCGCCATCTCGACCATCTTCTGGATGCAGCCAAACCTAGTCATCCTGGCATTGGCCCTTGGTGGAGTTGCGTTGATCGGGCAGCACAATCGATCTGCTGGTGTGCTGATCGGCTTGTCAATAGCACTGAAGCCGCTGCTCGTCCTGCTTCCGCTCGCGCTCCTCTTCCGGCGGGATTTCAGATCGGCTGGATGGTGGGCGATCGCGGCGGCCGCGCTGCTCACCGTTATCGGGTTCGGCTTTCTCGAATCGCGCGCCGGCATCGTTTCGCTCGCGCAGCCGATCGATTACATCGAGTCGTTCCTGGCCAAGGGGCGCGGGCCGATCGTGGCATGCGTGCCTGAGAACTATTCGCCGATGGCGTTGCTGTGCCGGCTCGGGGTGTCGACGTCGACCCCGGTGGCGATTGTTCTCGGGGCGGCGGTTCTCGCCACCGGGTGGTTGCTCGCGCGGCGTCTGGCCGAATTGCCGGGTGCAAGATGGGAGCTGTTCGCGGCCGCCTGCCTGCTCTCGCCCATGTTGGGACCGATCGGATGGGCGACCTACCAGCTGCTGGTTGCTCCCCTGATGCTGTTGCTCGCGTACCAGTTCTGGGCAGAGGGCGCGCCCGCACGGTTGTGGGCGGGCCTGCTCGTCGCCTACCTCATGACCGAGCTCGTCTGGGATCCGCTAGAGAGCCTTGCCCGGACGCCGGTTCAGGTTGTGGTGTTCTCCTACTCGCTGGGTCAGTTCGCGCAGTACGTGATCCTGCTCACATGGGTCCGCTGGCTTTCGTTGCGAAAGCGACCTGCCTAGAGTCTGCTGATGGTCCTCGGCCGCGAATCACAGTTCCAGCCCGCGCTGATGCACGAGCCGGTCGAAACTGGTCTTCGCGCCGCACCCTGACCATGAGGTGATCGGCTGCAATGTCATGCCTTGCAGTAGGCGGTCGACGGTGACTACCTGGGTCGATTCGTGAAGTCGGAGGAAATCTTCTGGCCAGCTTCCGTAACTAGTGCGGCAGGGTTGGCCGGGGTCCCCCCGGCAATAACTTTGTCTCTAACCTCACTCAATCGCAGCGAGGAGAAAATCGTCTAAAACAGAGCCCATCCTTATACCGGAAAGAGAGCAGCCGCGCGCGCAGCGCCCGGCGATGAGGGAAAACCTGGGGTTTTTCCTCATAAGGTCGGCGAAGCCGACCTACACCATCCCCAGCTCCCAGCGCGCCTCTTCCGACATGCGCTCTGGGGTCCACACCGGCTCGTAGACGATGTCGACGCCTGCGTCCGTGATGCCTGGAAGTGTCAGGAGGTGGTCGCGGACGTCAGTCATGACCTCGGCGGCCATCGGGCAGCCGAGCGCCGTCAGCGTCATCTTCAGATCGACGCGATCCGGCTTGATGGCGATGTCGTAGATCAGACCGAGGTCGACGATGTTGACGGGAATCTCCGGGTCGTAGCACTGTCGGAGGATCTCGATCACGTCCTCCGGCTTGACAGTCGACTCAGGCGCCACCTTGGTGGTGGGTGCGTAGTCGGTCATGGCGTCTCCAAAGGCAGGCCGGCGTCCTTCCATGCCTTCGTGCCACCACGGAAGTTCACGACATCCCTCGTTCCGAGCGCCACGGCCATCTCTGACGCCACCGAGGAACGCTCCCCCGACTGACACACAAAGATGGTCTTGTCGCGAATCTTCTGCGCCGCAGGGTTGGCCAGAAGCGTATTTAGCACCACGTGCCGCGCTCCGGGCACGTGCCCCTTCTTCCACTCCCAATCCTCACGCACGTCGACGATGTCATAGCCGCCTTCGTCGATCAGCGTCCGTACGTCTTCAAGCTTCAGGTCCTTGAAAAGCTCCTCTTGTGTCATCCGTTACTCCCCATCCTCGAAGTCCGAAGCCAAGCCGTAGGCTCCCACCTTCAACACCTTCAGCGACAGCAGCGCGCACTTGATGCGAGCCGGCGAAATCTGGATCCCCAGCTCCCCGAGCACGTCTTCCTTTCCGATCTTTTTCGCCTGATCGAGCGACAGGCCCTTGATGCGCTCGGTGAGCAGCGAAGCGGACGCCTGTGAGATCGCGCACCCCCGGCCGTGGAAACGGACATCCTCGATCACCCCGTCCTTGACGCGAAAGTCCATTCCGATCACGTCCCCACAGAGTGGGTTGTCCTCTTCGTGGGTGATGTCGGGATCGTCGAGCCGCCCGAAATTTCGCGGGTTCTTGTAGTGGTCGAGGATGTACTCGCGATAGAACTGGTCGTCCGCTGCGGTTCCGCTCATTTGAATATCCGCTGGGCCTCTTTAATAGAACCGACCAGCCGGTCGACTTCATCCTTCTGCGTATAGACGTAGAACGACGCGCGAGCGGTGGCCGCCAACCCGAGGCGGGTCATGAGAGGCATCGCGCAGTGGTGGCCCGCGCGCAGGCACACCTGGTCGCGATCGGCAATCGTCGCCAGGTCGTGCGGGTGGATCCCCTCCAGCGAGAAGGAGATGACGCCTGCCCGGCGAGACGGCGGCGGACCGTACAGGGTCAGCCCTTCGATCTCGCTGAGCGCCTCAAAGGCGTACTCGGTGATCTCGCGCTCGTGTGCTCGGACGGCCTCCATGCCCAACCCGTTCAGATAGTCGACGGCGGCGCCCAGACCGATTACCTCGGCGATCGCCTGTGTGCCTGCCTCGAACTTCCATGGCAGGTCGTGATAGGTGGTGCCCTCGACGCGGACCGTCTTGATCATGTCGCCGCCCGACATGAAAGGGTCCATCGCCTCGAGCAGCTCGCGCCGCCCGTACAGGATGCCGGCACCGGTTGGGCCCAGCATCTTGTGCCCGCTGAACGCGTAGAAGTCGCAACCGAGGGCCCGGACGTCGACGCCCTGGTGGGGGGCGCCTTGCGCGCCATCGACGAGGACTGTGGCGCCCGCGGACTTCGCCGCCGCCACCATGCCGTCCACCGGGTTGATCGTCCCGAGGGCGTTGCTGACCTGGCTGAAGGCTACGAGCCGCGGCGAGCGCTTCAGCAGCTCTTGGAACTGGTCGAGCCGCAGCTCTCCGCGTTCGTCGATGTCGACGTACTCGATCTTCGCGCCCTTCTCCGCAGCCAGGATCTGCCAGGGCACGATGTTCGAGTGGTGGTCGAGGATGGTCAGCACGATGAGGTCGTCTCGCTTGACGTTCACACGACCCCACGAGTAGGCAACGAGGTTGATGGCCTCGGTCGTGCCGCGGGTGTAGATGACCTCTTTCGTCGAGGCTGCGTTGATGAAGGCGCGCACCTTCTCGCGCGTGCCCTCGTATCGCTCAGTCGCCTCTTCAGCAATGCTGTACGCCGCGCGGTGGATGTTGGAGTTGTAGCGCTCGAAGTACTCCATCATCGCCCCGGTCACCTGTCTTGGGCGCTGCGAGGTGTTCGCGGAGTCGAGGTAGGCGATGCCTGTTTCGAGGATGGGGAAGTCCTTCCTGATCGCGGCGACATCGAGACCCGAGCTGCGCGATGTCTTGGTTGCCATCAGTCGGGGACCTCGACGTAGACGTCGGATCCTTCAATGCTGACCGGGTACGTCTTGGTCGGGATCACCGCCGGGAGTCCTGTCACCTCGCCCGTCTTGAGGTTGAAGCGCGACCCGTGCTGGGGGCACTCGACTTGAAGATCGAACAGCTCGCCCATGCTCAGGAGAAAGTTCTCGTGCGTGCAGACGTCGTTGATGGCGTAGAAGTTGCCGTCCTCGGCATGCGCGAGGCAGATTTCGGTGTCGTCGACCCTGACCGCTTTCATCGACTCGACTGGAACCTCGTCGACCGATGCGACGCGAACCTTAGCCAAGACGCGCCTCCAGCTCCGTCTCGACCAGAGTTCGCGCCTGCTCGAAGGGGATCCGCTCGAGGACCTCACCGAAAAAGCCCTGCACGATCATCCGCTTGGCTGTAGCCGCGGGGATGCCGCGGGACTGCAGGTAGAACATGCTCTGCGGGTCGACCGGGCCCACCGTCGCGCCGTGGGTGCAGCGCACGTCGTTGTTGTCGATCTCGAGCATGGGGATCGAGGTCGCCTTGGCGTGCTCGGACAGGACGAGGTTGCGGTTGGCCTGGTAAGCGTCAGAGCGGGCGGCGCCCTTCTCGATTCGGATCAGTCCTGCGTAGACGGCGCGCGCGGTGTCCTGCAGCGCGCCTTTGAACAGCAGGTCGGAGGTGGTATTGCCGACCTGGTGGTCCTGCAGCGTGTGGAAGTCAAAGAACTGCTTGCCTGAGGCGAGGTAGATGCCCTTCAGCTCGGCGCTCGCGCCAGGTCCGACGAGTGAGGCCTCCACACGAGTCTTGGAAAAGCGACCGCCGAGAGTGACGTTGAAGAGTCGCAGGCGCGAATCCTTCTCCAGGCGCGCGCGCTGGTCGGCGAGATGCCACGCGTGGCGCCCCCACTTCTGGATCGAGACGTAGCCGACGTTCGCGCCTTCGCCGACGAAGATCTCGGCCGAACCGCTGCGGTACCCGGCGCCCTCCTCCTCTTCGCCGATGTACTCGTCGAGGTAGTAGAAACGCGAGCCGCGGCCGGCGACGATCACCGTGTGCGGCAGCACCGTGGTGCCGCCTTCGTGCGAGAAATGCTGACGGAGAATCGGTTGCTCGATGACCACGCCGTCCGGCACGTACAGGAAGTTTCCGCCGGTGAAGAACGCGGCGTGCAGGGCCGAGAAGCGGTCGCGGTCTGCGTGTATGGCTGAGAAAAGCAACGGCTCGAGCAGCTGCGCGTGGCGCTGCGCGGCGACCGAGAGAGGCTCGAGGATGACGCCCTTGGGAAGATCCGGGGTCTCCTGCTTGTAGCCGTTTGAGTGCTCGAACGTCGCGAAGGTCGCGGGGTCGAGCCCGGTCACGTCGGTGCGGCGCCACTCCTCATCCGTGCGGCTCGGCACGGGCAAGCGCTCGTACGCCGCAAACGCCGTGCGGCGCTTGTCACGCAGCCAGCCGGGCTCGCCCTGGGCAGACTTCTCCAGGGTATCTGCGGTGAATGCCAAAGCTACCCTACCGACCCCTCCATCTCGAGCTGGATCAGCCGGTTCAGCTCCACCGCGTACTCGAGGGGAAGCTCCTTGGTGAACGGCTCTATGAAACCGTTGACGATCATCGTCTCGGCTTCGTTACGCGTGATGCCGCGGCTCATCAGGTAGAAGAGCTGCTCGTCGGAGACCTTGCTCACAGTCGCCTCGTGACCCAGGGTCACGTTCTCGGCGTCGACGTCGTTGTAGGGGTACGTGTCGGATCGCGATTCGTCGTCGAGCAGCAGCGCGTCGCACTTCACGAACGACTTGGAGTTCTTAGCGTCCGGATACATCTTGATGTGCCCGCGATAGGAGGTTCGCCCGCCGCCTTTGGAGATCGACTTCGAGGTGATCGTCGAAGTCGTGTTGGGCGCGACGTGGATCATCTTGCCGCCGGCGTCCTGGTGCTGGCCCTTGCCCGCAAATGCGACCGAGAGCACGTCGCCCTTGGCGCCTGGCTCCATCAGGTAGACGCTGGGGTACTTCATCGTGATCTGGGAGCCGAGATTACCGTCTACCCATTCCATCGTTGCGTCGGCATATGCAAGCGCGCGCTTGGTGACGAGGTTGAAGACGTTCGTCGACCAGTTCTGGATCGTGGTGTAGCGGCACCGCGCGTTCTTTTTGACGATGATCTCGACCACCGCCGAGTGCAGCGAGTCGGTCGTGTAGATCGGAGCTGTGCAGCCCTCGATGTAGTGGACGAACGAGCCCTCGTCGCAGATGATGAGCGTCCGCTCGAACTGGCCCATGTTCTCAGCATTGATGCGGAAGTACGCCTGCAGCGGAATGTCCACCCGGACGCCCTTCGGCACGTAGATGAACGAACCCCCTGACCAGACAGCGCTGTTGAGCGCTGCGAACTTGTTGTCCGCCGGTGGGATCACCGTCCCGAAGTACTCCTTGAAGAGCTCCGGGTGATCGCGCAGCGCGGAGTCCGTGTCGGTGAAGATGACGCCCTTCTTGGAGAGCTCCTCGTGGAGCGAGTGATAGACCACCTCCGACTCGTACTGCGCTGATACGCCGGCCAAGAACTTGCGCTCGGCCTCGGGCACGCCCAGGCGGTCGTAGGTCTTCTTGATGTCAGGCGGCAGGTCTTCCCACGAGGTCGACTGCTTGTCGGAGGCCTTGAGGTAATAGAAGATGTTCTCGAAGTCGATCACGCTCAGGTCGGCACCCCACGTAGGCATCGGCTTCTTGCGAAAGATCTCCAGCGAGCGAAGCCGCATTTTCAACATCCACTCGGGCTCCTTCTTCATCCACGAGATCTCCTTGACGATCTCGGGGTTCAGGCCGCGCTTGGCCTTGAAGATGTAGTCCTCGGGGACGAAGAAGCCGTACTTCTCCTTGTAATCGGAACCGATTTCGATTTGCTTGGGTACTGTCGCCATCAGGCAATCTCCTCGGGCTTCAGCACCGCAGGTTCGTCGGCGTCTGCCCATTCCGAATAGCCGGTCTTCTCCAACCTGTTGGCGACCTCCGGACCGCCCGACAGCACGAACTTTCCGTCGACGAGCACGTGCACGAAGTCCGGCTTGATGAACTCCAGGATGCGCGTGTAGTGGGTGATGATCAGCACGCCGAGCTCCGGCCCGCGCATGCGGTTGACCGCGTCGGCGACGAACTTGATCGAGTCGATGTCGAGGCCCGAGTCGGTCTCGTCGAGGATCGCGATCTCGGGCTTCAACATCGCCATCTGCAGGATTTCCGCGCGCTTCTTCTCGCCGCCGGAGAACCCGTCGTTGATATAGCGCGGCAGGAAGGAGTCGTCCATGTGCAGAACCTCGAGCTCGCCTTTGAGCATCGAGCGGAACTCCTTGGGCGAGATCATCTTGGACTTGTCCTTGCCGTCGTAGCCGCGTTTGGCGTTAAGCGCCGTGCGCAGGAAGTTGGTCATCGAGATTCCTGGGACCACCACCGGGTATTGCAACGCGAGGAACATGCCCAGACGGGCCCGCTCATCGACCTCGAGCTCGAGCACGTTCTTGCCCTTGAAGACGACCTCGCCACCGTCGACGGTGTAGCCCGGGTGCCCCATCAGCGTGTGCGAGAGCGTCGACTTGCCTGAGCCGTTGGGCCCCATCACTGCATGGACCTCGCCCTTGTTGATGGCGAGCGTCACACCTTTGAGGATCTGCTTGCCTTCGACGCTGGCGCGTAGGTCTCGAATCTCGAAATCAGCCAACTCTTATCTGTACTCCTTGTTCTTGACTTCATAGGTGCAATCGGGCGCGGCCTTGGCCATCCAGGTCGAACGGGTCACCGACGCTCCAAGGAGGCGCTCGTACATTTGCTGCTCGCTCTGGCAGGGAAGCCCTGTGCGGGCGGCGACATCCTGGATTGGGCAGTTGCAGTGGCGGATCGCAAGCCCGCCCTCGGGAAGCTCGACCACCTCGGCCATGTGACCGTGCTCGGTGGCGAGCTTTGCGAGCTCGCGGACACGCGCTTCAAAGTCTAGCCCGGCCAATCTCGGGGCGTACTCGGCCTCGAGGCGCTCCGCCCGGCGCTCGAAGAATTTCTTCAGCTGCTCCTCGGAGAGGAACTCCACCAGGTCCCCGGCCAGCTTGCGATGGCCGTCCGGAAAGTGCTCGCCCGCGGCCGCTGTGAGCTTGTAGACGCTCTCAGGGCGCCCGCGTCCGTGGGGCTGGGCGTGGCCGACTGAGGCCAGCCCGGCGGCCTCAAGGGCTTCCAGGTGGCGCAGCGCCCCCTGCTTGGAGACTTCCAGGTGGGCGGCGACCTCGCCCAGGGTCGCATGCCCCCGGGTCTTGAGAAACGCCAGGATGCTCTCCCTTCGCGAGTCCACGAGTCAATCCTACGAGTTTTTCAACACTGGCGTTGAATTATCCTGACATCCTTCCGAAGGCTAACGTGGGTGCATGACGGAAGATCTGAGCGCGCTTGCCGGCGCCGACCTCGAGCGCCGGGTCGCCGCGGTCCGAGAGCGGATGCGGCCTGTAGAACGGGACCTGGCCGAACTTCGCGTCGAGCGTGACGTATTGCTGACAGAAATCCGCCGGCGGGAGCGCCTCGCCCATCGCCTGTCGCGGGCTGACGTCAAGTCGGCGATGAGGGAGGGCCGCTTTCCGACCATCGCGGAGCTCATCGCCTCAGTCGACTCCGGTGCACTCGACGAATACCACTACAACCTCAAGACCGGCGGCGAGGTCCGCCTCGGATTCCCG
This sequence comes from Candidatus Dormiibacterota bacterium, assembly GCA_030948325.1. The sequence goes on along the minus strand of JALZAL010000026.1, from coordinate 32,111 downwards.
GGCGCGCGTTCGCAGAGCCTTGCCATGACCGATGGCGCCCAGCTGGCCCAGGCCAAGGACTTCGGCGAGGTCTCTCGCCTGTACGCCGCGGGTTGGGAGCTGGGCAGTCCGGGCCGCCCAGGGGTCAGGGTCCACTTTCCGGGCACCCGCCAGGAGCGTCTGGCAGCTTCCGACGAGGTATTCGCCCGACCTCGTGTCTAGGGGTTGCGGCGGGTGGCGGCCTGTAACCCTACGGGCGCTCCGGACGTTGGGTGGAGAGGGAGAACGTAGAATCTACGTGCCCCTCAATCATGTCTAGAGACATTCCCGAAAAGATCACAACGAAGGGCGGCCACCGCCCCCGCGCCCGGATTCATGCCGATTGGTCTCCGATCGGCCAGCGGCTCCGGCGAAACGCGATCCTGCGTGGGGTCGGTGTCGTCCTTGGGCTGCTGCTGGTGGTCGGCCTGGCCGCCGACGCCTATGCGCAGACCTTCTTCGACAGCCTGCCATCGATCCAGGGGCTCGACAGCGCGGTCTTCGCCGGCGACACGATCATCACCGACCGCAAGGGCATCGTGCTCGCCGACGTGGGCAACCATGGAGATCACCGGCTTGCGGTCAGGCTGAGGGACATCGCACCGAAGATGATCCAGGCGACAGTTGCGATCGAGGACAGGGGCTTCTACTCCAATCCCGGCTTCGACATCTCAGCCATCGTCCGAGCCTCATACGACAACCTCCGCTCCGGCCATATCGTCAGTGGCGCCAGCACCATCACGCAGCAGCTCGCCAAACAGCAGTTCCTGACCCCCGACCAGTCGGTGAGCAGAAAGCTGAGAGAGCTCGCTCTCGCATACGAGCTGAGCCAGGCGTACTCGAAAGACCAGATCATGGAGCTCTACCTCAACAAGAGCTTCTACGGCTCGCAGTCCTATGGCATCGAGGCGGCGGCCGAGAGCTACTTCCACATCCACGCTTCGCAGCTCGACCTGGCCCAGTCCGCGGTCCTTGCCGGCCTGCCGCAAGCACCGACCGAATGGAACCCGGTGCTCCATCCCGAAGCCGCCAAGCTCCGCCAGACGGAGGTCCTGCAGGCGATGGTCCGCTCCAACTTCATCACGCAGGCGGATATGGACGCCGCTGTCGCCGAGAAGCTCGTCTACCAGGCGCCGGTCAACAGCTTCCTGGCTCCGCATTTCGTCGACTTCGTGCTGGCCGAGCTCAGGCAGCTCGGTTTCCAACCGGGCACGCAGCAGCTGAACGTGAAGACCACCCTCGACTACCACATGCAGCAAATCGGCGAGTCGGTCGTTCGGAGCAACCTGGCCGCCAATCTGTGGCGCGACCGCAGCGGCCAGCTCTCCTCAGGTTTGGTGGCAGAGGATCCAAAGACCGGCGAGATCATCGTCATGGTCGGCTCGCCCAACTACAACGCGAAGACAGGACAGATCAACTTCACGACGACCCCACGAAACATGGGCTCCTCGATGAAGCCGTACACGTATGGCGCGGTCTTTGCCGGGCGAGTGGCCACCGTCGACACTCCCGTTTACGACGGCCCCAGCCCGTTGATTTACAGGGACGCGTACAGCACCACGAAGATCTACAACTACGACTTCCGGTCGCATGGTGTCCTTCCCTTGAAGAAGGCCATGGGCAACTCGCTCAACATCGCCGCCGTCAAGGTCGAGCTGTCGATCGGCGTCCCTGCGGTTCTGAACTACATGCGCGGCCTCGGCGTGCAGCCTCGATACATCAATGCCAACGGTTCATACGACACGAAAGCCCCGGGCGCCACATACGGTCCGAGCCTGACCCTGGGCGGGTATCCCATCACCCTGCTCGAGCACGTCGGCGGCATGGCGACCTACGCAGACTACGGCGTGTACCACACGCCCGAGTCGATCCTGTCGGTCACCGATTCGCGCTCGCAGGTCCTCTATGCGACCCACGCCAACCAGCGTGCTCGCCAGGCGATCGACCCTGGTGTCGCTTTCATCATGGCCCAGGTCATGTCGGACGACCAGAACCGCTGCATGATCTTCGGCTGCGGCAGCGCGTTGCATTGGTCGGATCGAATCGTGGCCGCGAAGACCGGTACCACCGATAACTTCAAGGACGCGGTCACGGTCGCCTTCACCCCAGACCTCGCAGCCGCGATTTGGGTGGGCGACGTGCTCGACAATACCCACACCATGTGTGGATATTCGTGTGGCGGATCCGACGGCGTGTTTGTCGCCTCCCCGGGTATGCACAACTTCATCTCCAGGGCGCTGACCGGCTTTGCAGGGAACCGCTGGTTTAGCAAGCCTGCGGACGTGGTCGCAGGCGCCAACAACAGCTGGTTTCTGAGCGACACGCTCAGCATCGCCCGCCTGCCTGGCGACAGCCCGCCGAAGCCGACGCCGAAGCCCCCCGTCTATGTTGTGCCGCCAGATCCAGGCACCGGGCCGGTGTACGCCAGTCCGTCGCCCAGTCCGAGTCCAGGCTCCTGCCTACCGCCTCTACCTCCGTGTTGAGGAATCCCGGCCCGGACTGATCGCCGCCGCGGATCGGCTGGAGCGTGGGTCAGCGGTTGATGGCAGCCGATCCCCGTAGAATCGGCCGAAATGCCAACCCCACTCTCTGTCGTCACGGAGCAACTTCCAAAGAGCCAGGTCGGCATGACCATCGAGGTGCCCGCCGAGACGGTTGACGCGACGTACGACAGGGTTCTGAACCGTCTTACGTCAAGGGCGAAGATCGAGGGTTTTCGTCCGGGCCGCGCACCGCGCTCTCTGGTGGAGGCCCGCGTCGGCCCCGCAGTCCTCCGGGAGGAGGTGGTCGAGATGATGGTCCCCGAGGTGGTTCGGCAGGCGCTCCAGGAGAAGTCGATCGACCCCATCGAGAACCCCGACGTGGAGGTCATCGAGCTCGAGCGCGGCCGCCCCGCGCGCCTGAAGGCGACAGTCAGCGTGATGCCTGAGGTTGCGCTCGGCGACGCATCCGCGCTCGATGTTCCGTCACCGTCGATCGAGGTCACCGACGACATGCTCGAGCGTCGCCTCGAGGATCTGCGCCAGCCGCTCGCCGAGATCACTCCTGTCGAGCGCGAAGCCCGGACGGGAGACGTGGTCGTCATCGATGTCGAGGTCGAGGTGGACGGCAACGTTGTCGCATCGGAGTCGCGAAAAGCGATGGAAGCCGAGCTGAAAGACGGCGTGCTGCTGCCTGAGCTGCTCGCAGTGCTGCCCGGCACCTTCGTCGGCGAAACCCGCGAGGCGTCAGTGAAGTTTCCTGAGGATTATGGCGATCCCCAGCTGGCCGGCAAGGAGGCGACGATCAAGGTCACGCTCCAAGGCGTCAAGGAAAAGCTGTTGCCGCCCCTCGACGATGCCATGGCCAAGCAGCTGAGCAACGGAGAGCACGACACGGTGGACTCTTTTCGGACCTCGACCCGCGCCGCGCTCGAAGAGGCTGCGAAGGACATGGCGCACCTCGAGCGAGAGAGCGCAATCGTGAAGGCGTTGGTGGAAGCATCGAGCGTGGAGGTGCCTGTGGCGCTGGTCGATCGCGAGCTGACCAGCCAGCTGGAGTCGATGGAGCGCACCCTCAACCGCCAGGGCTTGAAGCTCGATCGTTACCTCGAGTACCTCGGCAAGACGATCGATCGGTGGGTGGCGGAGGAGAGACCTGAAGCTGAGGCGCGGCTGAGGATCGACCTGGTTCTCGGTGAATATGCAAAGCAGCAGAACCTGGAGCCATCCGACGAGGATGTGACTCGCTTTCTTGAAGAGCAGGCAGCCCAGGACGACGAGCTGAAGGGCCAGGTCGATGAGCTGAAAAAGAGCCAGAGTGCGAGGCGCTACTTCGCGTCGAGATTGCGACGGCGACGGGTGCTGGACCGTCTCGTCGAAGGGACCGGAGCCCCAGCCGGCCCGCGACCTGAATCCTAACTTGACGGGACTGGGGGGAGGCGTGTCTAGAATGACGTTGTGCACGATATGAACCGATTCCAGCGCCCCGCCAACTACCTGGTGCCGATGGTGGTCGAGAACACAGGGCGCGGCGAGCGCGCCTTCGACATCTACTCCCGACTGCTCAAGGACCGCATTGTCTTCATCGGCACGCCGATCGACGACCAGGTCGCAAACCTCGTGGTCGCCCAGCTCCTGTTCCTGCAGTCAGAGGATCCGGAGAAAGAGATCGCGCTCTACATCAACAGCCCTGGCGGCCAGGTAACCGCCGGGCTCGCGATCTACGACACCATGCAGTACATCCGGCCCCCTGTTTCGACCATCTGCATCGGCATGGCGTACTCAATGGCCGCGGTCCTGTTGGCGGGCGGCGCGCACGGCATGCGTTACGCGCTCCCACACGCGAACATCCTCATCCACCAGCCGTGGGGCGGGATGCAAGGACAGGCCACCGACATCCAGATCCACGCGAAGGAGATCCTGCGTACACGCGAGCAGTTGAACCAGATCCTGGCCCGCCATACGGGTCAGAAGATCGAGAAGGTCACGATGGACACCGAGCGGGACTACTTCTTGACCTCCGAGGCGGCGAAGGAGTACGGGTTGATCGACGACATCATCCTCACTCCGATCAAGCCGCTGGACTCCGCTAAGGAAAAGGAAAAGGAAAAGGAGAAAGAGAAGGAGAAGGTGGTGGCAGCCGGCTGATGAGGGCGCCCACGACGGCCAGATGATCTTCCGACGCAAGGGGAAAGGCGGCGAGGTCAGAAGGCACAAGCCGAAATGCTCCTTCTGCGGGAAGATGCAGGGCGAGCTGGGCGTCCGGCTGGTCGCCGGGTCGGGAGTTTTCATCTGCAGCGAATGCATTAGCGTTGCCAACGAGATGCTGTGGGGTCATAATCCCCCGGCACCGGCCTCGTCCTGATGGAAAAGGCCGAGCGACCGCGATGAGGGATCGATGAACGAAAGAGAGGACCGCCGCCGCTACACACGCTGCTCGTTTTGCGGCAAAGGACAGGACCAGGTCCGCAAGCTGGTGGCCGGCCCAGGTGTCTTCATCTGCGACCAGTGCATCGACCTGTGCCAGGAGGTCCTCGAAGACGACAACCGGTCGGCGGGCACCAAGAAGCAGAAGACAGGATTCATTCCGAACCCCAAGACCATCTGCGCTGCTCTGGACCAGTACGTCATCGGGCAGGACCGCGCCAAGAAAGTCCTCTCAGTCCAGGTCTACAACCACTACAAGCGCATCTCGGCCTCGAAGTCGGTCGGCGACGTCGAGCTGACGAAGTCCAACGTTCTCCTCGTAGGGCCGACCGGATGCGGCAAGACCTACCTCGCTCAGACCCTGGCCAAGATCCTCGACGTGCCGTTCGCGATCGCCGACGCCACGAGCCTCACAGAGGCCGGGTACGTGGGTGAGGACGTCGAGAACATCCTGCTGAGGCTCATCCAGGCCGCGGATTTCGACATCAGCCGCGCGGAGCGGGGGATCATCTACATCGACGAGATCGACAAGATCGCTCGCAAGTCAGACAACCCGTCCATCACGCGTGACGTGAGCGGAGAGGGCGTCCAGCAAGCCCTCTTGAAGATCCTGGAAGGCACCGTCGCCAACGTTCCACCGCAAGGCGGCCGCAAGCACCCTCACCAAGACTTCATCCAGATCAACACGACCAACATCTTGTTTATCTGCGGAGGGGCCTTCGACGGCCTCGAGAAGGTCGTCGAACAGCGCATCGGGCGCCGGGCCATCGGCTTCGGATCTCCCCAGCACAAGGTCGAGCGGAAGGCCGCCTCCGAGACTCTCAAGCAGATGCAGCCGCAAGACCTTTTGAAGTACGGGTTCATCCCCGAGTTCATCGGCCGGCTGCCGATCATCGTCACCCTTCATCACCTGGACCAGCAGGACATCGTGCGCATCCTCACCGAGCCGAAGAACGCGCTCGTGAAGCAGTACCAGAAGTTCTTCACGCTCGATAACGTCGAGCTGGTGTTTCAGAAGGGCAGCCTCGACGCGATAGCCGAGCTCGCCCTCCATCGAGGCACCGGTGCGCGCGCGCTCAAGTCGATCATCGAAGAGGCGCTGCTCAACTCGATGTTCGAGATCCCATCCCGCCCCGACATCAAGCGCTGCATCATCTCCGAGCGCTCCATACGCGAAGCACTCGAACCTGAGTTCGAGCTCGGGGAAGAAGGCGACAGCCCGGCCAGGTTGGTCGGGGAGTCGGCCTAAGAGACGCTAGCCGCTACGAGCTAGACCTCCCTTATCCGTCTCAGCGGGGAGCCACAGGGATGGGGGTGGCCGTAAGTGAGTAAACTGCTCGGCAGAATGCGCCCGGCACGCAGCGTATCCGTACCCTCGCCGGCAAGTTCGCGCTAGCGATCCTGCGCCGGCGACCGCCGATCCCAACCCTATTATCGGAACACGCCTATGAGTGAGACCAAGACACCCATGCCGACCGCGTTCGAACCTCAGGCCGTCGAGGCCGGCTGGTACGCGCGATGGGAGAAAGACGGACTGTTCGTCGCGAACGCCACCGGCCCCAAACGAAAGTACACGATCTGTTTGCCGCCACCCAACATCACCGGTGAGCTGCACATGGGCCATGCGCTCAATCACACGTTGCAGGACATCTGCGCTCGATACCGGCGGATGGCCGGCTACGAGGTCCTGTTTCTGCCCGGAATGGACCACGCCGCGATCGCCACGCAGAACGTGATCGAGAAGCAGCTGGCCGCCGAGGGGATGACCAAAGAGCAGCTTGGCCGCGAAGCGTTCGAGGCCCGCGTCAACGAGTGGTACGCGGAGGTCGGCGACACCATCGTGAGGCAGGACCGCATCCTCGGTGTGTCGCTGGATTGGTCGCGGCTTCGCTTCACCATGGACGAGCGTTACGTCCGCGCGGTCATGACCGCATTCGTCGCGTTCCATGAGCGGGGATGGATCTACCGGGCGCCGCGGATCGTCAACTGGTGCCCTCGTGATCGCAGCGCAATCTCAGACCTCGAAGTCAAATGGCAGGAGCACCACGACGTTCTGTATTTCATCCGCTATCCGATCGAGCAGGGTGGCGAGGTGGTCATTGCCACCGTCCGGCCTGAGACGATGCTTGCGGACACCGGCATCGCCGTGAATCCGACCGACGAGCGGTACAGAGTCCTCATCGGAAGGACCGCGATCCTTCCGTTGGTCGGTCGCAGGCTGCCCATCGTGGGAGACGGCGCAGTCGAGAAGGACTTCGGGACAGGCGCACTCAAGGTGACACCGGGCCATGACCCGATGGACTACGAGATCGGCCAGCGCCACAAGCTGGAGATAGTGAACGGGATGAATCCCGACGGCACCATGCACGTGCCGGGCCTCCCCTACGATGGGTTGCCCGCGCTGGAGGCGCGACGCAGGGTGGTGGACGACCTCAAGGCGCAAGGACTGCTTGTCAAAGAGGAGCCGTACACGCACGAGGTCGGACACTGTGACCGCTGCGATGCGGTGATAGAGCCTTTGATCAGCGAACAGTGGTGGCTGCGCATGGAGGTCATGCGTGACAAGGCCTTGGCAGCATCGGCCGCCGGCAAGGTGCGATGGCACCCCGAGCGTTACGAGCGCACCTATCTCGACTGGCTGCACGGATTGCGTGATTGGAACGTCGGGCGCCAGCTGTGGCTCGGTCATCGCGTCCCCGTCTATCACTGCGACAACGGACACCAGATGGTTGCGGTGTCGCGGCCGAGCGAGTGCATGCAGTGCGGAAGCAGAGCTCTGACGCAGGATCCCGACGTGCTCGACACGTGGTTCTCATCAGCTTTGTGGCCATTCGCGACCCTCGGCTGGCCCGAGGAAACCGAAGACGTCAAAGCCTTCTACCCCAACGACATGAACAGCACCGCCCGGGAAATCATCAATCTCTGGGTGAGCCGGATGATCATGACCGGGCTCGAGTTCATGGGCGAGGTTCCGTTTTCGGACGTCGCCATCCACTGCCAGGTGCAAGCAGCCGATGGTCGCCGGATGTCGAAGTCGCTGGGCACTGGCGTCGACCCCCGAGACCTCATCGACAAATATGGCACCGACGCCGTCCGTGCCTGGGCCGCTTCCGTTGCGATGTCCAGCCAGGACGTGCGCTTCGACGAGCGCCGGGTCGAGGGGTACCGCCGATTCTGTAACAAGATCTGGAACGCGACCCGTCTCGTGGTCCAATCGGCGGGCAACGAAGCGCCGTCGGATGACGAACCTCCCAGCAGCGATGTGCTCGAAGACCGATGGATCCTCTCCCGTCTCGCACATGCCTCGCGATCGGTGGCCGGCGGGATCGAGGGCTTCAAGTTCCAGGACTCGATGGCCGCCGCATATGCATTCGCATGGAATGAGTTCTGCGACTGGTATCTCGAGGCGGCCAAGGATCGCCTTCGAGCCGGGGACGCAGGCGCACTCAAAGTCGCGCTGTACTGCCTCGACAACCTGATCAGGCTTCTCCATCCGTTCATGCCGTTCGTGACCGAAGAGGTGTGGAGCCGCTTGCCCGGCAAGCGCGACTACGTGATGTGTTCGCCATGGCCGGCGGCGTCGGACTCTCTCGTCGATCCAGAGGCCGAGGCAACATTTGGACACGTGATGCGGATGGTTGAGGAGGTGCGCGCGCATCGCCAGGCCGCCGGTGCACCGCCCAGGGGCGGCAAGCTCGCCCTCGATCCTTCCATCGATCGAAACGTCGCCGGCCTGGCCGCGAAGCTGGCGTGGGTGGAACTGGCCGATGATGTGCCCCAGGGCACTCCGTTGGGCGCCGTGGCCGGCCGCGTCACCTTCCCCGAGGGTGCGGGTGACAGCCGCCGGCAGGCTGAGCTGCGGAGATTGAAATCGGACCTCGAGAAGACAGCCGCAAAACTTGCCAACCCCGAATTTCGCGGCAAGGCGCCAGTCGACATCGTGAGGAAGCTGGAGGAACGCGCCGCGGAGCTGCGTGCGGCCATCGATCGACTGAGCGCCTGACGGCGCAATGCCCTCGCTTGCACTTGTAGCGCCGGTCGCCCTTCCAATCGTCGCCGGCGCCGCCACTGCGGCCCTGGGCCTCGCCGGCCTCAAGCCGGGACGCGCGGTGCTCGGCGCCGGCGCCTGGGGCGCGGTCATCGCGCTGTTCGTCCTGTGGCTTCCTGTCCGCTCAGCCGAGGAGCTGAGCCTGGGACCGCTGGGGTTTGGCGCGGGGTTGGACCTGCGGCTCGACGGTGTCGTGTTCGCGTTCGGGCTCGTCATCCTCGTCCCTTCCGCAATCCTCCTGACACTCCAACCGCGCGGCTGGCAGGAGGGCACGGTGGCCGCTCTGGGTGTTGGGGCGGCCATGCTGGCGGTGGAGTCGGGAGGGGTCCTTCTCACCGCACTGGCGGGTGGCACCGCCGCCACCCTGGCCGTGATCCAGCTCGACATCGAGGACATTCGCGCTCCCCGCCCACCGTGGGGCGTCCTGCTGGCGGCCTGGCTCGCCCTCAGCTGGGCCGGGGTGATCATTCAGGTCCTTGGGGGAACCTCGGTGTACGCGGCCGTCCCAGTGTCCGCCATGACCGGCCCGGTCTTCGCCCTGCTCGCCGCCGCTGCGCTCCTGGCCTCGGGCCTGTTCCCCTGGCGTGGGTGGGCCGCGCAGCTCTGGTCGCGACCTTCGCTGCGGGCCGCCGGGATGGCGGTCGCGACACTCTACCCGTTGGGCTTCTTCCTGCTCGTGCGCGCCTACGACATGGGGGACGGCCGCTTTCCCCATCCGCTTTTCAATGTCGGCCTGGCCTGGTTCGGCGTGCTCGTCGCCCTGGGCGCCGCCATCCGCGCCCAAGGCGCGGCGACCAGGCGAGAGTACCTCGGGGAGATGATTCCCGGTTTGGGAGGTTTCGCCCTCATGGCGATCACTCTTGGAACTGCCGTCGGCCTGGTGGCCGGACTCGTGATGCTGGCGACGGTGGGTGTCCTTGCCGCATGCCTGCCTCTGCTTCCCGACCGGGCAGGCGTCGCTTCGCTGCTGACGATCGCTGCTGCGGCCGGCGTGCCGCCGGGACTGGTGTTCGCGGCGCGGGTGGTCGGCCTCGCGGCGACTTTCGAAGCCGGGGATTTTCTAGGCCTCATCGGGATCGCGGGAGCGGCGGCCTGGGTGATCTCGCTCGTCGCGGCGGCCCGGGCGATCAGCCTGCCGGCCGGCCGCGGCCACCCCGCGACCGAAACGTTCCCGGCGGTCGCGACGGCCCTGGCCGCCTTGGTCCTGGTCGCCGGGCCGGGCCTGGCGGTGATGTTTTCAGCCTTTGCGATCCCTGCGCAGTCGGACATCGTGGCGACCCCGGCGGGCGCGTTGGGCGGCAGCTTGACCTCGGTGGTCACCGTCCAGTCCGAGCTGCCGGCGCTCACGCTTTTCGCGCCGCTGCTGCTCCTGGGCGCCATCGCTTTCGCCGTCACCGGAGGTTTCGGAATTCGCGGTCAAGCGCGACCTCCGGTGATCGTGATGCCAGGCGCCGGCGCGTTCGGGCGCCTCCGAGACGCTGTGCGCAGCGCTGCAGTGCCTGAGCAGTACCGCTCGATAGTGAATCTGCGCGGGCTGGAAAACGCCGCCGCCGGGGGAAGGCCGCTGCTGTGGCTCGCTGGCCTCGTCGCCCTCGCCATCGCTGTCAACAGGTGATCGGGGTAGCAGCGTTTGCGGCCTGGCTGGGCGCCGCAGTGATCGTGCTCTCAGATGGCCGTCGCGGGCTCGCACTCGGGCTCGGCATTATCACAGTCGCCTTCACCGTTCTGGCGTGGGTTGACGGCCAGCGGCTGGGGGCGGCTGCGCTTCTGTTGGGGGGCGCGATTGCCACAATCCAACGGTTGCGAACGGATCGAGACGGATGGGGGGTGATGCCGGCCGGCTCGACGCCACGCCTGGTTCTCGCCATCGCCGGTGGCCTGCTGGCCCTGTGGACCGCCACCTCGGTGATGACGGGCGCCGGCGCACCGTTGCGCTTCGCGGGCCTGTCGGTCATCGGCCTGATGGCTGCGCGTGTGCTGACCGCCGGCGACACCGCCACCGTGCTGACTGCTCTGGCGGCCCTCGCGCTGTCAGTGGGTGTGGCCTCCGGCATGGCCGATACCGGTGCCGGCCAGTCACCGTATATCGCCGCTGGGGTGATCGCTGTCGGAGTCTCGCTGATCCGGCCCAGGACCTTGAATGGAGCCTGAGCTCGCGATCGGGCTGCCTGCCGCGGGTTCGGTGTTCGCCTCGGTCTTGAGAGCACGGCCGCGGGCGGCCTTTGCGGCAGGCGCCGTCCTTGGTCTTGCAGGCGTCGCGGCGATCGTACTGTCAACTCCAGGCCGTGCATCGGAGCAGCTGGGTATCGCGTTCTCCCTGTCTGCTGAGAGTCGCGCGCTGCTAATCGCGGCGGCCGCGGCGCTCGCGCTGGTGGTGGCCCTCGCGCCCATGCTCGTCGAGCGGGCGACCCTGCTGGCGTGGGGGTTGGCCGGGCTGGCGGGAATGGTCGCGATCGCCGCGGCGACGAGCATCGACATGATCATTCTTCCCGTCCTCGTGCTCGCAGTGCTGCAGGCTGCGGCGGCGGGCAAGCGCAGTTTTGCGACACGGCTGCGTGGTCCCGTTCTGGCGGTCGCCTTGCTCGCATTCGCTGCGGCGTTCGCACGCAACGATGGGCCGCCGATTCTCTCCCGGCTGGCCGCTGTCTGTTTTGTCGCGGGCATGTCGGTGGTGCTGGGCACTCTGCCATACATCCACGAGTTCGATCCCGAGGAGAGGACGGCGACCTCTGCGATCCCCTGGATGGCTTTTCTTGGACCCGTGGCGGCGCTTGCGGTGCTCACCCGGGCACGCGACCTGGTTCCGTCGGACAGCGCGGCGCTGGGCGCGATGATGATCGGACTCGGTCTTCTCAACATGGTATGGGGGAGCCTGGCGTCTTGGCGAACCGAAAACGGGGCGGCTGCGTGGCATTACTCGTTCATGGCCGACTGGGGCCTCGCACTGTGCGGGTTCGGCCTGACGATCGCGGACGGCCAGCGAGCGGGGCTCCTTGTGCTCTACGGGATCTTGCTGAGTCGCTTTCCCCTCTATCTCTGGTCCCGGCAGTCGTTACGGGAGAAGCGCCCTAACGACCGGCCGATCAACCTGCTGGCCGCGGCCATGCTCGCGGGCTCCGCGCCTTTTGCCGGTTTTGCGGCCCGGGTGCTCCTCTTGCGCGCCGCCACCCAGCTCTACTGGCCACTCGCCCTGGTGATCGGATTAGGCCTGCTCCTGTGGCTGCCGCCGTCGCTCCGCCTCGGCCGCAGCCTGGGTATGCCCCGTGGACGGCAGGCCTGGGGAGTCGGGATCGCCCTCGCGGCCAACGCCGTGATCGGCCTCTATCCGCAGGCTTTCATATCGCTGGCCGGGCTGTGATTCAAATCCTCTCGGCCCTGGCCGCTCATTCGCTGGCGCTCGTCGTGTACCCGGGGCTGTTGACCGTCGTGGTTTTCGGGTTCGCTGCTGAGGTCGTGTGGACGCGCATTGCACATGGCGCCTGGATCCTTCCTTGGCCGTTTGACAGGCAAGGGGTGAAGATCGCGTGGGCTCGGAGGCGGCCGTCGCCCGTCGTCGCGACGGTGGCGCTGTTCTCGATCCTGGTTGCGGTTCAGCTCGCCGCCCCCTTCAACCCGGTTCCGTCCGCAGAACGCAACGTCATAGTCGCGGGGATCGTTGCCTTCACGGCCTGGGTCGAGCTGGCGTTGACCCTCGAGTTCATGGCGGCGCCGGGCCTGTTGCTGGTGATCCAGTTCTGCTGGCTGCTCGCGGTGTTGGGTCCGGCCGTGCAACCCGAAAGTCTTCGACCGCAGGTCCTCGGCGGCATCCTGGTGGCGTCGCTGCTTCCGGTTAAGGTCGCGAGCAGTTTCCTGTACCTGTTGTGCGTGCCTGCCCTGTTGCGGCTGTGGCCGCTGACTCCGCCGAGCGACAGGCGTGCGCGCCAACGTTTTGACGCCGTGCGCACCCTGTGCTGGTATCCCTACTGCGGCCTGTTCACCACACTCTTCTTTCCACCGTCCGCTGACGACGCCCTGGGCGTTCTGAGGTTCATAGGCATCACAGGGGCGGTCGCGGGGCTTCTGATCGTCGCGGGCGCCCTCATGGCGCGCCGCGGAGCCGAGAGCGCCGGCGGGCTGTACCGCCGAGGTGTTGCGCCCTACGCGGTTCTCGTTCTGCTTCTCGTTGTTCTCACCTCGCTGTTGATGAGGTAAGCCGGCCGCTGGCGGGTTGTGTCTTCGCGTAGAATCCCGTTCGTGCCCAAATCAGATGGTTCGCTGACGGCTGTCGTCATCAGCGGCGGAAAGCAGTACCGGGTGGCCCCTGGGGACCAGATCCTCGTCGACCGCCTCGCCGCTGAGCCAGGCGCTTCGGTGAAGCTGGGCCGCGTCCTGCTCGTGCGGGACGGCTCTGATATCAAAGTTGGTGCACCCGGGATCGACGGCGTCGACGTCGACGCTCGAATTCTCGCCCACCGGCGCGGGCCTCGGATCGAAAGCCTGCGCTACAAGTCGAAGAAGAGAGTCAGGGTCCACCGTGGCGGCCGGGCCGACTTCACAGCGATCGAGATCCTGGCGGTCGGCGGCCTGACCGAGGCTACCGGCACCGAGAGCAAGACCGAGACCAAGCACGCGGACGCGAAGGCAAAACCCGAGAGTAAGAAGAGGGCAAGGCCGGCCAGGGCGACGGCGGCCGTAATCACGGCCGAAACCGAGGCCGCAACTGCTGCAGAAGATGAGAAAACCGCTGTCAAGCCTGAGGCGTCCGCGAAGCGGGCGTCGAGGAAAACGAAGACCGACAAGGAGACCAAGTAAATGGCGCATAAGAAGGGTGGTGGTTCGTCCCGCAACGGGCGCGACTCCAAACCGAAGATGCTTGGCGTGAAGATCTATGGCGGCCAACCCGTGAACGCCGGCCAGATCCTGGTCCGCCAGCGTGGGACACGGATCACCCCAGGAACGGGCGTCGGCCTCGGTCGCGACCACACTCTGTTCGCCACGGCACCGGGCCTTGTTCACTACGAGCGAGTGGGTAAGGACGGCCGGCGGGTCAGCATCGTCGCCGAATAGCGGTCGGTCGCGCACCTTCGTCGATTCGGCGCGCATAAGCGTGCGCGCGGGACATGGTGGTCGCGGTTCCGCCTCGTTCCGGCGTGAGCCGTTCATCCCTCGCGGCGGTCCAGATGGTGGCGACGGCGGACGGGGTGGCTCGATCTTCATGAAGGCGACGACCAGCGTGTCCGACCTCTCGCTCTACAAACGAAAGCTGCGCTGGCAGGCTGAGCCTGGGGCGAACGGGGCAGGGGGCCGTAAGACAGGGCGCAATGGAAAGCACCTCGTCCTGGAGGTTCCCGTGGGCACGGTAGCACTCGACGCCGAGGGCTCGGTGATCGCCGACCTCGACCATCCCGATTCGAAAGCCGAGATCGCGAAGGGAGGCAGCGGTGGGCGGGGCAACGTCCATTTCAAGAGCTCCACTCGCCACGCTCCCGATTATGCGGAGCCGGGCATCAAGGGCGAGGATCTCGCGATCACGTTGGACCTCAAGCTGATCGCGGAGGTTGGTCTCGTGGGGCCGCCCAACGCTGGCAAGTCGTCGCTCTTGAGCTCGCTCACCGCAGCACGTCCCAAGGTCGCGGCGTACCCGTTCACAACGCTCGACCCTCAGCTTGGGGTGGCCGAATCGCGAGGCGGTCGCATCGTGATGGCGGACATCCCCGGCCTGATAGAAGGCGCAGCGCAGGGTGCCGGCCTGGGACTTCGCTTTCTTCGCCACGTGGAGCGCACGAAGATCCTCGTCTATGTCATCGACGGCTCGTCAGCCGATCCGTGGAAGGATCTTGCCACCGTCCAGGGCGAAGTCGAGCAGTTTTCCGCCGACCTGGCCCGGCGGCCGTTTATCATCGCGTTCAACAAGCTGGACCTGGAACCGGCGCGCAAGTTGCGGGCACGGACGCGACGCAAGGCCGCCGGGCCAATTCACTTCATCTCCGCGCTGTCGGGCGAGGGCCTGCCCGAATTGATCGACGCGATAGTGACCACGCTGGCGGGGGCGCCCGAGCCGAAGCCACAAGGTCCGGCGCGTACCATCAAGCTTCCGGCCGCCGGTAAGCATTCTGAGCTGATCGTTGAGCGCCTGCCCTGGGGCTTTGTCGTGCGCGGCGATCGCGTCGAGCAGCTGGTCGAGCGAACCGACCTCGAGTCTTCAGGCGGCCTCGCCCGGTTCCAGACCGAGCTGGACAAACTGGGGGTCAACGATGCGCTCGAGGCAGGCGGTGTCCAGGCCGGGGACACGGTTCGTATCGCCGAGGTCGAGTTTGAATACCAGCCGTGAACGACCAGCATGAGGATCGGAGTGCTGGGCGGGACGTTCGACCCATTTCACAACGGCCACGTCGCGGCGGCGCATGCGGCAATGACCTGCGCGGAACTTGACCGCGTGATCTTCGTGCCGGCCGCACGGCCGCCTCATCGCCCGCCGGCGGTCGCGCCGGCCAATCGGCGCCTGGAGATGAGCAGGTTGGGGACGGCGGGCGATCAGCGGTTTGACGTCTCCGATATCGAGCTCAACCGCGAAGGACCTTCGTACACGGTGGACACGCTGAGCGAGCTGCGGCGGCTGCATCCAGGCGACGAACTTTTCCTCGTCCTCGGGTGGGATGCAGCCCGCCTGTTCCCGACGTGGCGCCGCCCGGAAGGGGTGCGCGAGCTGGCTTCGATAGTGGTGGTCGGCCGCCCAGGGTCTGATACGCCGCGGGAGGCGGACCTGAAAGCGGCTGGACTCGATGGAGAGGGAGTGCTCCTGTGTCTGCAGCCGACGCCGAATATCTCCGCCAGCGGGATCAGACGCGCGGTGGCAGCGGGCGAGTCGATCGCCGGCATGGTCCCGCCGCCCGTCGAGCAGTACCTGGCTGCGAACGGGCTGTACGCGGGAGAATTTCACAGTTGAAAGCCGCGCGGACGACACCCCTGCAGCTGGCGAAGGCGCTGCGCGGTGCGGCTGTCGACAAGAAGGCTTGGGACACTGTCGTCCTCGACGTGCGCGACATGACGACCGTCGCCGATTACTTCGTGGTGTGCGAGGGCGAGACCGACCGCCAGGTCAAGGCGATCGCCGACGCCATGGTCGATGCGGCGAAGGAGAAGAACGTCAGGCCGCTGGCAATCGATGGCTATGCGGACGCAACGTGGATCCTTCTCGACTTCGACTCAGTCCTTGCGCACGTGTTCCTCCCGGGCGAGCGTTCCTACTACGACCTGGAAAGCCTGTGGGCACCAGCCGCGAAGCGGCGGCGCAAAACGGCGTCAGAAAGCCGCGGATGAGAAGAGGCTCGGGGATCTCTTAGACGATCTGTGAGTACCTGTCAAAGATCTCACGCAGGTTTGTGGGGGGCTCGACCTTGTGCTTCTTCATCACCTCGAACAGGCTCAGGATGTGCCGCACCCCCGCGAGTGTGACCCCCCTCTCGCGGGTCAGGTACTGGATCACCTGCACCTTGCTGATATCGCGCTGCGAGTACCTCCTCCTGTTCGTGGAGGTGCGATAGGGCTCGAGCAACCGGGCATCCTCATAAAGCATCAGGGTGCGTGGATGCGTCTCGAGGATCTCGGCGGCGACGCTGATTGTGTAAAGCGGCTTATCGAGGTCGCCGAACGATGGCTGGGGACCTCGCGGCGTGGTCCGACCGGACACTACTTGAGATTCTTGAGGATCTGGATGATCGCCGGCCCGAGCAGCACAATCCACAAGACGGGAAAGATGCACCCCACCATGGGAAACACCATCCGCGATGACGCCTGAGCCGCCCGCTCCTGCGCCGTCTGCCTCTGCCTCCGCCTCATCTCCGTCGCCTGAACCCTGAGCAGCCGCGCTATCGGCACACCCATCTGGTCCGACTGCACGATCGACTCGACGAGGTGATGCAGGTCCGCAACCCCGCACGTGTCCGCCATGTGCTCCAGCGCAGCCATCCGCGGCCTCCCCAACCGTATCTCGCGCAGCACCTTGCCGATCTCGTCCCCGAGCGCGTTGTGGAACCGCTCGGTGATGCTGAGCAGCCCCTCATCCAGGCTCATGCCCGACTCCACCACCAACGTGAGCAGGTCGGTGGCCTCGGCCAGCGAGCGCTGGATCTGCGTCCGTCTCGCAGAGATCCTTTGGTTGAGCCACAAGAGAGGCAGGAAGTAGCCGAGGATCGCTGCCACGACGCCGGTGATCGCCGCGTTGATCAGGATGGGAAGGGGAAGCGGCAATAGAAGGCCCGCCGCGAGGCCGGCGATGGCGAACAGCGCCCCAAGTCCGTAACGAACCGCCTGGAAACCAGCCGGGGTCAGGTTGCCCGGATCGCCCGCACGGCTGAGCTTCTGACGCAACGCGCCCGCGGCGAGCGCGGGCAGCCTCGCAGCCAGCGGACGTGCTGCCGACTCGAGACGCTTCAGAAACGGAGTCCCCGCTTCCGGCGCCGTCCACGGGCCGTTGGACACGGCGGCGGCGGCAACCTGGCGGTCGAGCGCAAAGAAGAACGCAGCCACGATCACACCGCATATGACTCCGGCGGCCAACGCAATGAGCAGCACTCGCCTTACTCCTGCAGGGAGGTCATACGGTTGATGAGGACGTTGCCGATCAGGATGAGAAACCCCGCGACGCCCAGGAGGACGGCACCGATGAACGTGGTGGTCATCGGCGCGAAGTAGCCCGGAACGAACACGTAAAGACCTAGCGCAAGCAAGATCGGGAGCCCGGTGATGATGGTCGCCGAGGCACGCGACTGTGCCGTGAGCACGCTCATATCGCGCTTTGTCTGAAGACGATCGCGAAGCGTGTCCGAGATGGTGTCGAGGACCTCTGCCAGGTTTCCGCCGACCCGAATGTGAAGCAGGATCGCGGTGACGATGAACTCGAGGTCCGGGCTGTTGATGCGCAGCAGCAACGCGCTCAGCGCATCCTCGACCGATGTGCCAAGAGTGATCTCGGTGGTGACGCGTTCGAACTCCGTCGAAACGGGTGGCCGTGATTTCGTGGCTACGGTCTCGAGGGCGCGATCGATCGCGTAGCCTGTCTTCAACGAGTTGGACAGCAGCTGAAGCATCGCCGTGAGCTGCTCGTTGAACAGGTTCTGCCGGCGGCGCTGCAGGTAGCTCACTACCAGCGGCGGGAGGATGAACCCGATGACGCCGAGCACGATCGGGCCCGCCGAGATGCCAAAACGAAACAGCCCGATCAGCGCACCGAGTGCGACAGCACCGATCCGGAACAGGAGATATTCGGCCGGGGTGATGTTGAGCCCGGCGCGAGCCAGGTCCTCGGTCAGGGTCGGTCGTCCGCGAACGCTCCGGCGCAGGCTGAGATTGTCAGCCGCGGGACGAAGAAGGCGTTCGACCAGCTCTCGCGGCGTCGCCCTGGCCACCGATTGCTCCGGCTTCGGAGCGGTGCGTTCGGTGCGTACGCGGTCGAGGCTCCAGAAGAAAATCGCGATCGCCGCCGCCATCGGCACGGCGATGATCAAAGTGATGACGGGCGGAGGAAGGTTCATCCCACAGACCTAAAAGAGCGTCGGGTACTGCTTCTGCACGACCTGCAGGGTGACGCCGGGCGCCGCTCCGGCGCTCGAGCAGGTTGGATCCTTGATCTGCGCGCCCGTCAGGTAGTCCTGGTAAGACTCCAGCGTGTACTTCAGCGAGGCATAGGTCAAGAACCACGTGATGAACTCGGCCTGGCACTGCGTGACCACGACTGTCAGGCTCGTGGCATTGGCGCCGGCACCACCGCCGGCAGCGGTTGCGACGCCGACCCGGATGACGTGAAGGTTGACGAACACGGTCTTGCTCGCCACCTTCGCGCCGGAGGTCACCGTTGCGATCACCGCGATGTAGTCGTTCGGCTGAATGTAGTCCGCCACGCCCTGCTGCTCGCTCGTGGGGATGGTGAGCGCTACGTAGCCCGATGGGATGGGCAGGAACTCGGACTGCGATCCGAGCGGTTGGTTGGGCTTGGCCACGAGATTCGAGGTGATCGCCTGCCCGGAGGCGATGGTGACCAGCGGGATCATCCCCTTGACGTCGTCCAGCTTGGTGAACAACAGCTCTTTTGGATAACCGGCCGTGGGGATGCTCTTGATGGCCAGCGACCCGGCGTCGATCGGGAGCCTGGGCGGCAAGTCCTTGGTCGCCACGACCACGCTCTGGGTGGGACCAATGTTCGCACTACTGGCGTTGAGTGCTACGAGGACAAAGGCTGCAATTACGAGAAGGGCCAGGACAATGCCGAGGAGTGTGAACGGCCTTCGAGACGTCAGGCCGGTCAGAGTCGTGCGCACAGCCGACCCATCATAGGCAAGATAGTCCGGTGTCGCGCCCCCCTTACCCGCGTCGCTCTCTCAGCGCGAACTCGCAATTTGGCCAGTCCATGGTTGAGTTCGCGCTCTCCTCAGTGGTCCTTCTCCTGCTCGTCGGCGGCCTCGTCGATATCGGGCGTGCCATCTACCTTTCGGAGACCCTTTCGAGTGCGGCTCGCGAGGGCGCGCGCCATGGAACCTGGTTCAACGCCCCCACCCTGGCACACCCCTACCTGTACGACGCCGAGATCAAAATCGCTGTGGACAACGAGCTCGCGGCGATCTCGCTCCCGGCGTCAACCTTGAAGAACCCGGGCACGACTTGCCCCAATCCGACTGATGGCAACGCCTACCACAACCCGCCGTACGCGAACTCCGCCTATCCACCGACCGCGAACCAGACATGGCTTTACATCTGCTACGACAACACGTCCGGGGTCGACTTCACGAGCCCGGCGAGCGGTCAGAGCTTGCAGGACGTCAACGTCATAGTCCTCTACACATACGGCCCGCTGACGCCTCTGGTCACCTCCCAGTTTGGAACCTTCCACCTTGCGTCCAACATGCATATGACCGTAGGCGGTCCGTGACGAGGCCACACGGCGGACAAAAGTCGCAGGCGCTGATCGAGTTCGCGCTCATCTCGCCGGTCCTGCTGTTGTTGCTGTTCGGCATCATCGACATCGGCCGAGCGGTCTTCTATTACGACACCATCGGGCATGCCGCTCGTGAGGGCGCCAGGACCGCCGTGAGGGCCACGTCCAGGCTGCCAGGGAACGGCGACGTCCTCACCACGGTCACGGCCCAGCTCATCGGCGTGCCGGTGACCACACCGTGCCCCCAGGGTCCGATCAGCAGCGCCACGCCGCCCAGCAATGCCGCCTGGCTCTACATCACTGAGCCCAACCCGCCCGCCGCAGTCCAGACGAACCCCCCGATGAACGCACCTGGCGGTGAGTACCCCACTGTCGCCGCCGGTGGGTGCAGCGCCATCAATCCGGCGAGCGGCAACGCGCCCTTGCAGGTGACGCTGCGCTTCAACCTGATCCTGATCACCCCTGTGGTCGCACAGGCGACGGCGAATCACATAGTGATCACGGCCGCTGCGATTTTCCGGACCGAGTACTGATGACCGGCGGGCGACCTCGCCCACGCTCTCAGAGCGGGCAGGCGATAGTGCTCATCGCGGTCATGCTGGCGGTGCTCGTCGGCATGGCAGCCCTGGCCATCGATGGCGCCCGCGCATACGCGTTGCGTCGCGATCTGCAGGAGGCGGTGGACGCGGCGGCCCTGGCGGCCGGAGACAACCTCCAGCAAACCGGCAGCTACGCCCTCGCGGAGCAAGCCGCCAGCACGACCTTTGGCAAGAACGTGATGCTGTACAGCGCGCCGGCGTGTGCGCCCGGTTATGGCGCGCCCGGCGCCGGGCCGTTTGTCGTCACCTGTACGTACTCTGATGGCACGGTCCTGACCCAGACGGTGTCGGCGCTTGGAGCTGCCGGCAGTCGATTCATCCTCAACGCGACGCGCGCGCTCAAGCTCCAGTTCGCACGCATCCTCACCAACGGGTTATCGCCACAGCTGGCGGCGGCCGCATCGGGGGGTGTGAACGACCGCCTTTATTCACCAACGCTGGCAGCCCTCAACCAGAGCGGGTGTGGTGGCAAGCCAGGGGTTGCGATCTCGGTCGCCGCCAGCGGCACGCTTTCAATTGTCGGCACTGTCGTCTCGTCGGGGTCGATCAGCGTTCCGGCGGGTTCGGCGCTCCAGGTCGCCGGTGACATCTATGCCAGGTGTCAGTCATCTGTGTCTGGCGCGGTCACCACGACGTGCTTCCCAAGCGGTGCGTCCACGCCATGCACCTACCCCGACGTCGCCGGGCTGACCAGGTCAGGATATGCGTTCGCCGATCCCAAATATCCATCTCCGCCCGTCGCGGGCGGCAGCCGTGGCATCCCCGGGCCGGATGTCGTGCTGGCGCCCGGCATCTTCAGCGCGAATCCAAACTTCGGTAACAAAAAATGCTATTTCCTCAGCACCGGCGTTTACAAGTGGCAGGGCGGATACAGCAACAACGGCGGTCTCGTCAGCAACGAGCTGAAACCTCCCGACGAGCCTCTCCTTACCAACACCTCGCAGCCGAGTCCCGTTCAGTTCTGGAACAGCGACGGTGTCAATTGCGCAGGTGCGTTGCGAGTCACCACCAGTGGTGGAGGCCCGCCCGCGGGCACCTGGGCAGTCGAGCTGACGTCGGTAAGGACCGATTCGTATGCGGGGAACAACTATCTGCGTGAGAGCGCCCCTTCTCGGTGCGAGTCGTTCAGCGTCCACGCGGCTCAGATGATCAAGCTGGAGATCAGCAACGTCCCGGGTGCAACGTCCTACAACGTCTACCTGTCCAGCAACGGTTGCACCGGGCCTTTTGGACTCGTGGCCAATATTCCGGTGACCGCGCCGGTCCAAAACACAGACACCAGCGGCTGCCCATTTGGCAACGGGAAAGGGAACGGGAATGGGAATGGGAACGGCAATGGGAATGGGAACGGCAATAACTGCACCCTGGGCCAAGAATCGATCTCAGTTGCGGCGGCCGCCCTGCCCAGCCTGCCATTGCCCAACCTGCTGGCGCTGCCCGGCACGAGCGGCGCGTACCCACCTGACAGCGAGACGGCGCCGGTCGCCGCCAACCTGCCCAACCAGAACCCAGACCGCGCCACACCGCCCGCAGGAGACCGGGCCAACGAGAACCAGTGCGACACCACCGGTGGCGTGGTGACGGCCTGCTCCGGACCCATCACACCCGGCGCCGTCGCTTATTACATCCCAAGTGGCAGCTGTCTCAGCGACCCGAACGGGGGCGACAATTACGTTTTCAGCGGGTATCAGTTCAACTGGATGGCGATCTACGAACCAGGCCTCTACGCTGCGGAAACGCCTAACACCTGCGCGAACGTGATGGGCGCGTCCACCGCCTCGGCGTACATCGGCCTCGTCTATTTCCCTGCGGCCTCCCTCAACATCCCGACGGGCTCCGGATTCAGAACCGAGGCGACAGGGGGAGTGCTCGTGGACACCATCACCTTCACAGGCCAGCTCCCGACGATCGTGGGTGATGCAAACTTCATGCCAGTTCCCCCGGCATCACGATTGGTCAGCTGACGGGTTCTGGCACCCCTGGCTCGGGCTCGGACTCGGACTCGGCGGGCTCGGCTCGTTCCGTATGTGCTGCCGGTTCGCGAGGCTCCGCGTCCTTGTTCCTCTGGAGCTGATCGAGCCGGTCCTGAATGAGTGCCGCCCCCTTTTGGTCATCGAGCTCGGTGTACCGCTGCGCGGCACCGTTCCAGGCAGCTTTCGCTTCGACGTTGCGTCCGAGGCCCATGTAGGCCTGGCCGCGCATGGCGAGCGCCTCGGCACGGTCCGCGGTCCGGTCCGCCGGGAGCAGCAGCAGCGCGCTTTCAACGAGGCGAAGCACCTCCTCCCAAGCGCCCACGGCAAGCGCGTTCCTCGCGGCGTGTGCAAGGAACTTTGAAGTGCGCGATGGGTCGGCGGCGGTACCGGCCTGGTAGAGGTGGTATCCGATTTCGCCGGCGCGTTCGGCGGCGCTCTTGCCGTAAACCCGTTCTAGCGTATCGGCCACCGCGAGGTGATACGCCTGAAGGCGGGGCAGGGGTAGGACTGCGAGCACGCGCTGGCGTACCAGCTCATGCGCAAACCGGTAGCGATCGGGAGACGCAATCGTGAGGAAGTGCCCGCGGCTCGCCTCGTCGAGGGCCTCTCTAAGCTCGTGGCCTGAGAGCTCCCCGAACGCCTCCAGCAGCGCCATGTCGAAATCGCGGTCGACGATCGCGGCGGCCACGAGCATCCTCTGAGCCGGCTCGCTGAGGCGTTCGAGCCTTCGCCCGATCAGCCCTCGCACGCTCTGGGCGAGCTCGAGGTCCTCCTCGGTGAAGCTCGGCTGCACGCGGGAGCTGCCACCGAGCATGCTCTCTGACGCCGCCATGTATAGGAAGGAGTGCTCCACGAAGAGGGGGTTTCCCTCGGTGGCCGCCTGGATGCCCAGGAGCTGCACCGGCGTCAGGGGCGTTTCCGCCATCGCCGCCACCATCTTCTCGACCTCGCGATCGGTGAGCCTGCCGAGCCCGACTCTCTGGGCACGGCGCCGGCGCAGCAGGCGCGAGACGACGGATGTGAAAGGCCGACCCGAATCGAGCTCCGATTCCCAGTAGGTCGCGGCAACCACAACCCGGCTTCCGCCCAAACGCTCCGCGAGGTCGCGCAGGAGCAGGATCGACGCGTCGTCAGCCCATTGAAGGTCGTCGACCACGATCAGAAGGGGCCTCGAACCCTGGCACGCGACGAGGAAGTCGAAGATCGCGTGAAACAGCTGCTCACGGAGTGTGTCGGCACCGATCTGGCCGGCTGCCGGCATCCCACGAACCTTTTGTCGCAGAGCCGGCACGAGCTGCGCGAGCAGCGGCCCGTTCTCGCCCACCGCGTCCTGGAGCGTCTTCGCTCCAGCGCCTGCGACAGCCGAGCCCAGCACTTCGCGGAACGGAGCGTACGGAGCCGCCCCCTGCTCCGCGCAGCGGCCGCTGAGGACCATCCAGCCTTTGCGTGCTGCGTCGGCGGCCACCTCGGCGGCCAGGCGCGAGGCTCCGATCCCAGGCGCGCCGGCGATGAACAGCATGCCGCCTGATCCGGTGGCGGCACGGTCGAGCACCATTCGAATGTCCAGCCGCTCCTGGTCGCGGCCGACGAAACCATCGCCCGTGGAAAGGACCGACGTCGTCGATGGCGCCTCGCCCGGGCTGACCTCGTGCAGGCGCCAGCGGTCAGGGAAGCCTTTGAGCTTGTAAGCCCCCCGATAGTCGAAATTGATCTCGGCGACGGGACCGACAAGCGTTCGCACGACATCCGAAACCAGGATCTCGCCGCCCTTCGCCTTGCCTGCGACGCGGGCAGCGACGTTGACCGCGGCCCCGAAGATGTCGCCGGCCTCCTCGACCACCTCGCCTGTGTTGAGGCCGATGCGGATCTTGATCTTCCGCTCAGGGTTGTGCTTGCTGTACTCGGCGATTGCCGACTGGATCGCGAGGGCGCACTCGACGCCGTGGCGGCTCGAGCCGAAGCTGACCATGAGCCCGTCGCCCAGGCCTTTGATGCGACGCCCCGCGTGCTCGGCGACCTTCTCGTCGATGATGGATTCGTAAGCCTTCATGATCTCGTGGGATTCCGTAAACCCACGGCTCGACAGGAGGGTCGTGGATCCCTCCATGTCGGTGAACATGATCGTCACGGTGCCTTCGGTCTGTCCTACCGACAGGCTGCCGATGATGGTCTCCGGGGTCAACGGCTGCGCTGCGTTGACCTGCTGACCAAGGCCTTCGGCGACTGACCGCAGCAGGTCGGCGCCGGCGCGGAACCCTGCTTCGCCTTGCGGGTACCGGACCAGCTGCAGGACGCCGGCCTCAACGGCCTGCCGGAGCTCGCGGCCGGCGGATTCCTTGCTGATGTGATTGTGTCCGGCATAATCGCTCGCTTTCAGCTCGGCGCCCTCGAATGCCTGGGTCACCGCGGGCGCGAGGCGCAGGTTGAGCCCCTTGCGTGTGATCAGGCTTTCGATCACGGCCTGGATGCGTCGGGTGGCGCCGGCGGGGTCTGGGCCTTCGGTCCGGATTGTCGGCAGGAATCCGGCGGTGCCCATGAAACCACCCGAAGCTGCTGCCGCCATCTGGCCCAGGGCGGTGGTCGCGCGGGCCATTGCCGTGGCAGCCTGCAGCGCCTGAGAGGCATGCATCGAGGATTCGGCCGAGGTTGGAACCTGCACTTGCTGTGCCGGCCCCGGTGGGCCCTGGGCCGCGAACAGGGGTGCTGCGGGCGCAGGGACGGGAACAGGCGCGGGCGGAGCGGCGGGCGCCCCTGGAGCGGCGGGCGTGCCTGAAACGAGCGGCGTGCCTGAAGCGGGCGGCGCCGGCGCCTGAGGGGGCGGCGCGGAGATCTGAGGCGTCGGCTCCGAGGGGTAAACCGGCGGAGGCGCTGGAGGTGGCGCTGCGGCCTGCAGGTCGGCGACCGCGGACCGTGCGGCGTCGATCAGCTTTCGCATCTCCTCCTGCATCTCAGGCGTTGAGGCCATCGTGCTGGCTGATTGCGTCGGCGAGGACTGCACGGCGTGCGTCTGCTGCTTGGAGTCGCCCGCCCGATCGCCCGGCCGGTCGGAGCTGAACGGCACCACGACCACCTGCCGGACCACGTTCTCCCCACCGCCTCGCTGCCCGCTCATCAGCGGGTCTTTGACGACAGGCATCATGCTGTCGGAGCCGGCGGGGACGAAGCGCGACTTGACGGGGTCGAAGAGGTCCTGGTCCACCTGGACCCCGTAGAACGCGGCCTTGTCCAGCGACGTGGGGATGTAACCAGTGGCGTTGTATTCGAGTCGCAGGTCGGCGCCCATGCCCAGAAGGAAGATGTCGCGAAGGATCGCGCCATTGGAGTCGTAGCCGACCACCTCGGCGATCTGTGCGACCTTGCGGCGGCCGTCAGGCATGCGGGCCTGGTGGACGATGAGGTTCACCGCCGAAGCTATCTGCGCACGAACCGCCTCGAACGGGATGTCGATCGAGGCCATCATCACCATCGTCTCGAGGCGGGACAGTGCATCCCGGGCCGAGTTCGAGTGGATGGTCGACATGCTGCCGTCGTGGCCGGTGTTCATGGCCTGGAGCATGTCCAGCGCCTCCGCGCCTCTCACCTCTCCGACCAGGATCCGATCGGGGCGCATCCGGAGGCTGTTTCGTAGGAGCTGGCGGATCGTGAGCTCACCCTTGCCTTCGACGTTGGCCGGGCGATGCTCGAGCGCGATGACGTGCGGGTGGTCGATCTGCAGCTCGGCTGCGTCCTCGATGGTGATCACGCGCTGGTTGTGCGGGATGAAGCGCGCGATCACGTTGAGCGTCGTCGTCTTGCCTGACCCGGTTCCACCCGACACGAGTACGTTCATCCGGCCGAGCACAGCTGCTTTGAGGAACTCGGCCATCGCGGGGCTGAGGCTGCCCTCCCGCGTGAGGTCGTCGATGCCGAGCACCGCGTCCTTGAACTTTCGGATCGTGAGCGCGGCGCCGTGGATAGCTGCCGGCCTGATGATCGCGTTGACGCGGCTGCCGTCCGGCAGGCGGGCGTCCACCATAGGGTTGAGACCATCGATGTGCCGCCCGGTGGTTGCGACCATTCGCCGGATCGTCTCCAGCAGCTGGTTCTCATCCTCGAAATGGATGTCGGCCTTGGTCAAGACGCCCCGCCGCTCGATGAATACCTGGTCGGGACCGTTGACCATGATCTCGCTGACCGACCGGTCGTGCAGGAGGCTGTCGAGGGGTCCGTAACCGACGGCGGCGCGCAGGATGATGTCCGCGAGTGCCGACTTCTCGACCGAGTTGAGGTCGATCCCGTCCTCGGCGAGGAAGCGGTCCAGGTGCGTGCGCACCGCTCGCGAGAACGCCAGAGTGTCGCCGGTGGTCAGGCCAACGTCTCGGATCAGGGCGAGGCGATCGCGAAAATCGTTGGCCAGCTTCGTCAGGTCGCGGCCCTGCCGTGCGGCAGCTTCAACAACGTCGGATCGGCGCCTGTGGGGCTGGGCAGCGTCCGTCGATGACGCCCAGAGGTCGACGAACTGCATCTCGAGAAGCGCCGAGGACGCAGCGATGGCTGGGATGACGCGCTGGCGTTCTGTCAGCCGGATCTTGATCGCGAGACCGGCGCTGTCCGGAGGCTGGCCGGCGTCCATGTAAGCCGCGATCCATTCGCCGTCGCGGAAGCGCAGGATCGCCTTGCGTGCCTGGCTCTTCTCTCCTGGGTCGGCTTCGAGCTCGGGGTCGTCGACCGAACCGAAGACCACGTACTTGATGTCCCGAACTGGGATCCAGCGCGCGCGGTCGAGGTCCGGCGGGGTGTACATCGGGAATCCCTCCACCGTGAGAGCGGTGGCATCGGATTCGCCCCGTTCAAGGCCGCCGTCGAGGCGATGAATCGCAACCTGGCGTCGGGTCGTCTTGGCGTTGGCGCCCCCAGGTGCGCGTGCAGTCGACACCGCAGAAGGCGCGTCGCTGAGGCCTTCGGGCAACGACGATGAAACGGGTTCGGGGTCACTCATTGACAAGCATCCGGGGGTTCGCTTTGGTCGATGCTAGCATCGGAGCACCCGCCAACCAGCGAATTAACGTGATCGGTCTCCACGCGATTCGGGAGGGCGCCTGCGATCGACGACCCACCTCGATCCGGGCATTCGTTTGGCGACACCTTTGACCTCGGCGGCGCGGGAGGCGACAGCCGCGGCGCTCTCGTAGCTTCCTGGCTCCGCGACGACGATGCCGATCGAAACCGAGACAAGCCCCGTCTTGAGCATGGACCCGCTGCGGTCCTCGAACTCGATCCAGCCGCGCTCCCGGTCCTTCTCGTCGTACAGGCCGGGAACGGCCGCATCGAACCGCTTTGTGATCTCAGACGCAATCGCCTCGGCCATGCCGGGCTCGGTGAGGATCACGAAGTCGTCGCCACCTACATGACCGCCGAAATGGTCCGCGGAGTAGTGCGCCTCCAGGACCTCGAGGATGATCATTCCCAGGGTCTTGATCACGTCGTCGCCCCGGAGAAAACCGTAATGGTCGTTGTAGCTCTTGAAGGTGTCGATGTCCGGGTACAGCACCGCGAACCGTTCGTTCGACTTCAGCCGCTTGTTGATCTCACGAAGGATGTCGGAGTTTCCGCTCATGCCGGTCAACGGGTTAAGGTCGCGAGTGTTGGTGGAACGGCTGATGACCGCCCGCAGACGCGCTACGAGCTCTTCCGGGATGAACGGTTTCGTCACGTAGTCGTCGGCGCCCGCGAGCAGATGCTCGACCTTGTCCTTCAACGAGCTGCGAACAGTCAGGAATACGACCGGGATCAAGCGGGTGCGGAAGTCCCGACGGATGTCGGCGAGGATCTGATCGCCCGTCGTGGAACCGAGCATGAGATCCAGCAGGATGATGTCCGGTCTCCAGTCGACCGCGGCGTCATGCGCCGCTTCGCCATCGCCGATCGGCACGCACTCGAAGCCCGCGCGCTCGAGCACGCGCTTGACCAGGCGGAGCATCTGCTCGTCGTCGTCGACGACGAGCACGAGCTCGCGGCCGGTCGATCCGCCTTGGGCAGCGGCGGCCGCCCTGGCGTTCCCGGGCCTTCGGGTGATCGTCATGGTGTGCTCGCCGGCGACTCCGAATCGGCTGCGGGAGCCGGCCTGCTTCGCAGCTTTTCCGTCAGGGCGATGGCTCGTTCGGCGGCGACGCGTACCTCCTGGATATCCGCCCGCACGGCCGCGGGATCGCCTGTTTCCTCCGCGATGAGCTCGCAGTAGTTCACGATCACCGCGAGCAGGTTTCGGAAGTCGTGGACCAGGACCCGATTCGCCTCTTCGGAGTGCTCGCTGCCGGCGTTCAAAGCCGCTTCACCAGTCGCCACGTGTTCACCTCGCCGTCGCGCTTGTATCCCAGCTCATCGAGAACCTTGCGTGCGATGGCGAGACCGCGGCCGGCCTCGCTGGTCGCCGCCGGCATGGCGCGACTGAGCTGATTATGAAGGGGCGGTCCCCAGTCGGTGAACGATGCGGTTGCAGTCTCGGCATCCAGCCGTAGGTCGTATTCCACCGCGTGGCCGCTCGCGCCGTGCTTGCCGGTATAGATCAGCACATTGGACCCGATCTCGGCGAGGGCGGTCTCGAAGAGGATCAGGTTGCGGTCGTCTGGCCCGCGACCCGTTTGCTCGCGAAGCAGGTCCACCGAGTGGTGAAGAGTGTCCAATCCATCGTCCAGTGCGGTGAGGGAGGCGTGAAACTCAAACGGCTGGAGTGAGCGGCTGCCTGGGTCAGAAGCCAGTGAGCGCTTCCTCGACCGTGGCGAAGTAGGGAAATACACGGTCCAGGGTGGTCAGCTCCAGGACCACCCGCACTTGCTGGTTCGGGGCCGCCAGCCTGAGGTCGCCCTTGGAGCTGCGGACCTGCTTCAGGGCCGCGATGACCGATCCCAGCCCCGTGCTGTCGACGAAGCTCACCCCTTCCAGGTCGATCACCAAGCGAGGTTGTCCGTTCTTAACGGCTTCCGCGACCGCCTCCTTCAGCATCGGGGCGCCGCTCACGTCCAGGCGGCCGGACGGAGCCAGCACCGTGACCCCTCCGTCGGTCTGTCGGCTCTGCACCTCAAGGCTCACGCTGGCAAGCCTACAGTGAGCGGGCGAGACTGGGACCGCCTTAAGTTCACTCATGCTTAGATTGCAAGCCGATGTCTGAGTCAGATCGACCGCTTCGCATCCTCATCGTGGACGACGAGGAGGCCCTCGCCAAGGTGATGCAGCGCACGCTGCGAAGCCGCGGCTTCGACTCCGACGTCGCCCTTTCGGGAGCGGCTGCACGCCTGCTCATCGACAGCAACGTCTATGCCCTGGCCCTCCTCGACGTGAAGCTTCCGGACGAGTCGGGCTATGGCCTCCTCGGCGAGCTCCGTACCCGGCACCCCGACACGGCGGTCGTGATGATCTCGGGCGTCGACGACCCGGAGCTTGGTAAGGCCGCCGTCGAGCACGGGGCGTACGCCTACTTCGTCAAGCCCGTCGGAGCCACCGAGCTGTACCTCGCCGTCGTCAACGCGTTCCGGCGCCGGAGCCTGGAGCTGGACTACCGCAACAACCTGCATCGTCTCGAGTCCCTGCTGGCAGAGCGGACCGACCAGATGGCGAAGGCGGCGAAGGTGCAGGCGGGGTTGCTGCCGGCCTCGCCGCTGATCGGCGAAGGCTTCGAGGTCGCCGCCCACTTCGCGCCCGCTCGCGAGATCAGTGGCGACTTCTATGACTGGTACCTCCCCGATCCGCGGCGCCTGGCGGTGACCCTCGGAGACGTGATGGGCAAGGGGCTGCCGGCGGCGCTGCTCATGGCGACAGTGCGAGCCGCGCTGCGTTCGGCTGCGCAGGTTGGAGCTGTGGAAGACGGCGTCCGGATGGCGACGGGTGTCATGGCGGCCGCGCTCGAGGTGAACCAGGCATACGCGACCCTGTTCCACGCCCTCTTCGACAGCGCGACCGGAGAGCTCAGCTACATCGACGCAGGGCACGGACATGCGCGCCTCGTCCGCGCCACGGGCACCCAGGAGCTGCTGACGCAGCGCGGAGCTCCTATAGGGCTGCTCGCCGAGAACACCTTTCTACCGGGAAAGGTCACCCTCGGACCTGGAGACACGCTGGTCGTCTTTTCAGATGGCCTCCTCGACCTCCGCCCGGACCTTGCGACCAAGGACGTGCCTCTCCCGCTTAACGCCCGCCGGGCTGCGCACGCGCAGGAGATGGTTGAGATACTGGCCGCCGGGTCCCGCGAGCGTGAGCTGCCGGACGACGTGACGGTGTTGGCTCTACGAAGACTCTGACGCTCGACGCGTAGGCGCCACCCAGCGTTCCAGCACCGCTGCCACGACATGCAGCTTGATCGGCTTTGAGATGTAATCGTCCATGCCCGCGGCAAGGCAGCGCTCGCGATCGCCGGAGAGGGCGCTTGCAGTCATGGCGATCACCGGCACGTGACGGCCCTGCGTTTCAGTTCGCCTGATCGACCGTGTCGCCTCGAAGCCATCCATCTCCGGCATGTTGCAGTCCATCAAGACCGCGTCGTACTGCATCTCGCCATCGCCGAGGATGCGCACCGCCTCGACCCCATTGGCGGCGACATCGGCCCGATAGCCGAGCTTCTCGACCATGCGTACGGCGACCTTCAGGTTGGCGATGTTGTCCTCGACCACAAGCACCCGAGCCCATCGATGCGCCGCCTGGTCTGTCGGATTCGGAGTGTCGTCCATCACCTGGCGGTTGGCGTGTTGCGGCCTGGCCGCGAGCAGCGAATGCAGGACGTCGAAGAGCAAAGAGGGTCGCACCGGCTTGACGAGCTCAACGTCGATTCCGACAACGGGGTGCGTGGAGTGACCTGCGGACGTGAGCATGATCACCACCATGTCCTTCAGCGCAGGGTCGGCCCTGATCTCGGCGGCAACCGCCGCTCCATCCATGCCGGGCATCATCATGTCGACGATCGCGACTTCGAAGGGGTCGTCGCTGCGGGCTGCCTCACGCAGCTCATCGACGGCCTCGCGGCCGTTGTTGAAGACTCGGTCGCGCATGCCCCATGAGCCCAGGTAGCGCTCGAGGATCGTTCGGTTGGTGCGGTTGTCGTCGACGACCGCGACCGCTGTGCCGGAAAGAGTGGCGATTGGTGACGGCCCGGGTGCCTTCCTCTCGCTTTCCCTGAAGATGGCGGTGAACCAGAACCGGCTGCCGGCGCCCTTATCGCTTGCGACGCCGATCTCGCCCCCCATCAGCTGGGCGAGCATGCGAGAGGTGGCAAGGCCGAGACCTGTGCCCCCGTATCTGCGGGTGGTTGAGCTGTCGACCTGCGAGTACGTGGAGAAGGCGCGGGCCTGTTCTTCGGGCGTCAGTCCGATGCCGGTGTCGGCGACCTCGAAATGAAGCAGGACGCCCGGTCCGGCCGACTCCCCCCGGTGCACCCGCACCACCACCTCACCGGTGTCGGTGAACTTGATGGCGTTTCCGACCAGGTTGATGAGCACCTGACGCAGCCGGCCGGGGTCGCCGATCGCGTTGTGCGGCACATCAGGCTCGACATCGAGGACGAGCTCGATGCCCTTGTTGGCCGCGGGCTCAGCGAACAGCTCAACTGCTTCTTCGGTCACGTGCTTGGGGCTAAAGTCGATCCGCTCCATGCGCACCTTGCCCGCTTCGATCTTCGAGAAGTCGAGAATG
>JALZAL010000004.1 GCA_030948325.1 Candidatus Dormiibacterota bacterium | reverse complement strand
GTCGACCACTGCCCGGGGAGGCGGTGCGGCGCTCGACTCTGATTGCGTCGTCATGCGGTCCTTTCCGCCCTATGAGACACGTAGGGCGCTCAGCCTGGGTGGCGGTGAACCTCCGCGGCCTCCTGGGCGGCGGCGACATCACCGGCGAGGATCGCGTCCACCAAGTCACTGTGGACTCTCAGTCGCTGCTCCATATAGAGGGCGTCGCGGGGCTGCGGCTTCACGACCGATGCTTCGTTGACGAACTCGTGGAGGCCTATATAGGTGCTCCGCAGCACGGAGTTCGGCGAGATGGCTGCGATCCGGGCATGTAGGGCCCAGTTGAGCGCCAGGAATTGGGTTATGTCTTCAAGGTTCCGCTGCATCGCGGTGATCAGCGCCTTGAGCTCGCGCCCATCCTTGGCCGTGCGGTGTCTGGCCGCATGAGCGGCTACGAGCGGCTCGAGCTGCTCGCGGACCTCGATGGCCCCGGCGACGGCCAAAGGCTCACCAAGCACCGTGAGCAGCGTCCTCCCGAGCCGTACCACGGGATCGGCCGGCGCGACGAAGAGTCCTCCGCCTGGGCCTGGTCGAAGCACGATCCGGCGCCGTTCCTGCAGCAGTCGGATGGCCTCGTTGACAGTCGCCCGCGCGACGCCGGTCTCGCCACGCAGATCGCCCCTGGTGCCTATGTGGTCACCAGGACGTAGTCCGCGCTGCTCGATCGCTCCCTCCACATAGACGACGACCTCCTCAGCGCGACTTCGGGGAGCAGGTAGCGCCATGGAGATAGAGCCTAACGGATGGGCTCAATTCTGGACAGGTGGGGTAGGCGCCGAGGTCCCAAGTCCCGGCGCCCTCGGACCCTTGACGGCACCGCCCACCAGAATGCATTATGTCAAGCCTAATGGTTATGCCTATTCTGGGGAAGGCGTGGGGTTGAAACTGGTCGGATACCGGACGGCGGAGGGTGGCGGGGTTGGTCGCCTCGAGGGCGAATGCAAGCTCGTGCCGCTCGGCAGCGTTGAGCAGTTCTGGATCGATCCCGCAGACGCCATCTTGCGGTCAACGGGAGAGGTCCTCGACCTCGCCGAGCTCAGTCTGGGTCCGCCAGTGCCGCCCGCTGCCCGCGTCCTCTGCGTCGGGCTGAACTATCCAGCGCACGTGGAGGAAGGCACCTTCAAGCGGCCGACCCATCCGGCCGTCTTCGGCCGCTGGACCAGGTCGCTCACCGTCTCAGGCACGCCGGCGCCGATCCCGACCGGCGAGCAGGGCCTGGATTGGGAGGGGGAACTCGTTGCCGTCGTCGGACAAACTTTGAAAAGCGTCTCGGCCGTGGAGGCTCTTCAAGCCGTGTTCGGCTACGCCGCGTTCAACGATCTCACCGCCCGTCAGACCCAGCACCGTACTACTCAGTGGACCGTCGGCAAGAACGCCGACCAGAGCGGGCCGCTGAGCGAGATCGTCACCGCGGAGGAAGTGGGTGATCCGAGGGACGGCTTGCGCATCGTCACGTGCGTCAACGGCGAGATCATGCAGGACGGAAACACCGCGGACATGATCTTCAGTGTCGGCGACATCCTGTCCTACCTGAGTGAGACGATGACTCTGTACCCGGGTGACCTCGTCGTCACCGGTACCCCCAATGGCGTCGGATACACCCGTCGACCACCACTCTTCCTCCATCCAGGCGACGAAGTTACGGTCGAGATCGAACGCGTCGGATCCGTACGCACACCGATCGTCGCGGCACTAGTGAGATCGTCATGACGGCGCGGCTGCACCGGGCCAGCGACGCCCTCGCGTTCCAGCCCGAAGGGCACATCGGTGTGTCGCCTGTCCGCCTGACAGGAATGGCTCCGGAAGAGTCCATCAGCGTCGTGCTTTCCAGCTACGAACCAGGCGCGCACGCCGAACGATCACCGGTGCCTGTCGACACCGTTTACGTGATCCTCACCGGGCGCCTGACCGTCAGCCTCGACAACGAGCAGATTGACCTGTCCCGCCTCGACTCGCTGTTCCTGCCGGCCGGGTGCGTCCGCGCGGTCGACAACCTCACGACCGAGCCGGCGAGCATGTTCGTCATCCGGCCGAATCGATGACCACTGCGTTCGTCACGGGAGGCGGTATCCGGGCGGTGATCATCGACGCCCCTGGCGCGGAACCGCGGCTGGCCTCGGTCGTGCTGCCGCCGCGGACGTCCGGCACCACTCTTCTTGCCGTGATTGCGGCGCCATTGAACCCACTGGACCTGGCCATTGCCTCGGGGACATTCCACTCGGCACGCCACGAAGCCCCGTACGTTCCGGGCAGCGAGTGCGTGGGTGCCGTGCTCGAATCCGATTCCTATGCGCCCGCCTGCTTGGTCTACGCCGAGTGCCACGCTTCCCCGGCCAGCCCGGGCGCCCTCGCAACCCAGGTGCTCATCGCCGACGAGGACATGCTGCCGCTGCCCGACGGTCTAGATCCCGTGCTGGCAGCCGCCGTCGGCAACTCCGGCACAGCGGCCTTCATGCCCTTGGTCGAACAGGCGGGATTGGCCCAAGGAGAGACGGTCCTGGTCCTCGGAGCCACGGGCGCGGTCGGACACCTTGCGGTCCAAGTGGCGCGCCGCAGCGGGGCGGCTCGAGTGATCGGTGTCGGTCGCGACCGCGCAGCACTGCAGCATCTGCTTCGCCTCGGCGCGGATGCCGTTGTCGAACTGCGAGCCGAGGAGGGCACGGAGGAACTGGCGGCAAGGTTGCTGTCCGCAGCCGGGCCGGTCGACATCATTTTCGACGCTCTTTACGGGGTGCCGCTGGAGGCGGCGCTGCGGGCATGCGCGCAGCGGGCGCGGGTGGTCAACGTCGGCAACGCCGCCGGGGCCACCGCACAGGTACCGGCCGGGCTTCTCCGCGGCAAGCAGCTCACCCTTTCCGGCTTCGCGGGCCTGCACACGCCATTGCGCGACAAGCGGGCAGCGTTGACGTGGCTGTGGAGCGCCGTTGCCCGTGGCGAACTGCAGATTGAGGTGCGTTCCTTTCCATTAGCGGACGTTGCGGCGGCGTGGCGGGCCCAGTCCGCCTCGCCGCACGCGAAGTGCGTAATTCTGCCCGACTCCAACGCCGCCGACCCGAGCATGAGCAGTCTCAAGTCCGTGACATCCCCCAATTCAGAACGGAAGTAGGCTGCATGTCGAAAGCCATCGACCCGGCACTGTTCCGCGAAACGCTGGGGCATTACCCGACCGGCGTGGCTGTGGTCACTGCAGTGGCTGAGGACGGCCAGCCCATCGGCATGGTCGTGGGCACTTTCTCATCAGTCTCTCTGGACCCGCCGCTGATCGCCTTCCTCCCCGCCACCAACTCGAGGCGCTTCGCGAAGATCAGGACCGCTCGGTCGTTCTGCGTCAACGTCCTGGCATCCGATCAAGAGCCGCTTTGCCGCCGACTTGCAACCGGCGGGGCGGGCAGCCTCGACGGCGTGCGCTGGCGGCCCGGCCTGCTCGGTTCACCCATCCTCGAGGAAGCGTTGTCCTGGATCGAGTGCACGTTCGAGGACATCCGGGAAGCGGGCGACCATTTCATCGTCCTCGGACTCGTTCACGAGCTTGCCGTCGCGCGATCAACGCTGCCACTGCTGTTCTTCCAGGGCGGCTACGGGCGGTTCTCGCCCGGGTCATTCATCGCCACCCCTGATCCTGACCTTATCCAGGCAGCACAGCTGGCCGAAACCATCCGATCCCAGGTCGAGGACCTCAGCACCGAGCTCGATGTCAACTGCGGCGTCCTGGTAAAGATCCGCTGGGACGCGGTGCAGGTGCTCGCCGCGAATCAGGGATCCATCGCTGAGCCGTTCCCGCTCGGACACCGTCAACCGATCATTCCGCCACTTGGAGCAGCGTTCCTCGTGAACTCGACATCGGCAGAAGTCGACGAGTGGCTACGGCGCGCCCCGGACGACAACCCTAACCGCCGCGATCTCTACCTCGCCAAGCTCGACAGGGTGCGTGAGTGGGGCTACTCCATCCTCGCCGCCGGGCCGGACCTGCTCCAACGTCAGCAAGAGGCGCTGACCGCTTTTGAGCTGTCGGACCGGCTGCCACGTCACGAGCGCGCTGTGCAGCAAGCGACCTCCGACCTGGCCGATCGCTTCTGCCCCGACCTGATACCGGGCGAGCTCTACGACCTCGCCTCGATCGTGGTACCCGTTGCCACCAACCCGGATCTGCCCCCGATGGCGATCCGGATGACCAGTCTGCCCACCTCCTTACCGACGGAGCGGATCGAGTCCTGGGCCCACCGACTCAAGCGGGTCGCGGCCACAGCGGGGCCGCCCTGGCCGATTCACGTGAGTCGCCGGCACTGAGAGCAACACCGTCCCAGACCGGCCGGTGAAAAAGGAGAGCACGGCAATGAGTGAGCACGAGGACAAAGCAGCCATCGTCGAGATTCTGAATCTGTATGGCTTCGCACTCGATGCCCGACAGTGGAACCTATTTGACCGAATCTTCACAGCCGACGTGATCGCGGAATTCGGCCCGGCTGGGGCTGCCTGGTCAGGCCTCGCCGTATTCAAGCGCTCCTTCGCCGAGTTTCACGACCGGCTCGATAGTCACCAACACACGATGATGGGCCAGTTGGTACATGTCGACGGCGACAAAGCCAACGCATTCAGCTACGGCAACTGGCTGCTCGTGCGAAAGGCGGCCGAAGGGGGCCCCACCTGGCTCGGGACCGGCTGGTACGACGACGAACTTGTCCGAACCGACCAGGGCTGGCGCATCCAACACCGCGTCTGCCGACTGCAGTCCTGGAGCGGCAATCCCCTCGTTCCCGAGCAGCATAAGGAACACAACCCAGACATGAATCTGAACGTACTGAGCCAGCACGCCGAGGACGGGAAGATCGCCTTTCTGAAGGCCATCACAGCGAAATGACTCCAGCGCCAAATACCAAGGATGTCGCCACCGGCGTTTTCGCGGGCCCAATCTGTGGCCTCAGATATCAGACTCCAACGACGAGCGGTATCACCAACGACCGCGGTGAATTTGACTACAGAAATGGCGAGTCGGTCACCTTTCTGGTCGGTGGGCTCGTTCTGGGATCCGCGGCGGGCGCACCGAGAGTAAACCTGGCACAGCTCGTGAACCGTGTCGACGGAAGGATCGATAGGCTCCATGACCCGATCGTGACCAATCTCGCGCGACTGATTCAGACATTGGATCAGGACGGCGACGTTGAAAACGGCATCAGGATCGCGCCCAGCGTGCATGGACTCATCGAGCCCGTGGTCATCAACTTCAACCAGGCCGACACCGACGTGGCGAAGGTGGCTGACTCAGCCACGCCCGGTGGCCCATCCACCAACCAGATGGTCGCCTTCGCCGGCGATCAAACGGCTACGTTCGCGAGCGATCCAATGGTCACCGAGCTACTGACGAAGCTCAATGCGAGTCCTGAAGTCTTCACCGCGAACAAGCCCCGAAAGCTCCGCAATGCAGCGGCCGCGCGCAATGAGCTTCGGCGCAACATCCGCGGCATCATCAAGTTGACGGACGTCAAGATCCCGTTGCGCGACGGGTCTTTCGTCTGCGCCGATGTCTTCCGCCCGGCTGACGACGACCAACACCCAGTTGTTATGAGCCAGGGCTTCTACGGGAAGAGCTTCGATCATGGCTGCATCTGCGGTGAAGAGGACGCAGCGCGCAAGGAGCAGATCGAAGACCGCTACTTCACGGGCAACCCGGACGGCCTTCAATACGAGAACCACGAGAGCGTCGACTCATCGGTGTGGGTTCCGAATGACTACGTGTGCATTCGGGTCGACGGACGCGGCGTCGGAAACAGCCCCGGTTTGCAGGCCCCCTTCAGCGTCCAAGAGGCGGAGGACTATTACGACGCAATCGAATGGGCCGGAACACAGCCGTGGTCCAACGGCAACGTCGGCTTGTGGGGAATGTCGTACCTGGCGATCACTCAGCACACTGTCGCGAGCTTGCAACCGCCCCACCTCAAAGCGATGATCGCCCTTGGTACCGACTCCGACTTGTACAACGAGGCCATGTATGGCGGCGGTCTCTTCGGGGAAGGTTTCTGGACCTGGTGGGGGGCGGTGATGGCCGGCCACAACTACTGCGGTGAACGTCGGGAAACAGACTGGCGCACCCGCATGTTGGGCACTCCGTTCAATGACCCCGCGGCATATGGCGCTCATGGGTCGATCTTCATGCGTCCTGAAATCGACAAGGCCACGACGCCGGTGTGGATTGTCGGCCCCCAGACCGGCGTGGTAATCCACCAGTTGGGCAGTAGCGAGACGTTCATTCATTCGACCGGAGCGCGGGCGAAGAGGTTCGATTTCGTCGATGCGTGGTTCCCACACAGCTACAAGACTTCGACGATCGCGGAACACATGCGGTTTTTCGACCACTGGCTCAAGGGGTTGGACAACGGTGCGATGGATGGGGCACCAGTTCGGGTTCAGGTTCGGGCGGGAAACGGCGCGAACTACGTCTCTGAGGAGACGGAATGGCCCATTGCTCGGACGACATATCGCCGCTGGTACCTGTACGCCACTGCCTCGGACTGGGGGGGAGACGGGCGTCGGAGTGACTTCCTGCGCATGAGCCAGTCCGTGCCTTCCAGTGAATCGTCCGCGAGCTACGACGCCCATCTCGATCGGGGCAAGCCGATTCCGGCCCCGACGGGATTTGTCGGCGGCACACCACGCTGGGCCACAGGCATCTCATTCGTGAGCGATCCGCTAGTAGAGGAGATGGTGCTGGTCGGGTACATGAAGGTCGGGCTATGGGTGTCGTCGACGAGTCCGGATATGGATGTGTTCATATCCCTGCGGGTGATCGATGAACACGACCGAGAGATCCGTTACGAGTCTCTGGTGCCGCCGATCGATCCGGCAAACATCCATCCAGTCGGCCACGGGTTGCTCAAGGTGTCCCACCGCAAGCTCGACAACACGAGGTCAACGAACTACTGGCCGGTCCACACGCACACGGAGGCGGATCATCAGCCGCTGCACGACGGCGAAGTCGTCGCTATCGAGGTTGGCCTGAATCCCAGCAGCGCGATCATCCGCAAGGGATCCAGGCTGCGGGTTGACGTCCAGCCTTATTCACCGGCCGGCCTCACCAGCCGTGCCTATGACGAGAGCTACCACGCCGGTGCCACCAACACGATTTACACAGGCCCCGAGCATCCAGCCTACGTGCAGTTGCCGATCGTGCCGGCCAACTGATGCGGGCCGAGAAGATCATCCAATTGCCGGGGGCTACCTCGGCAGATTTGCCGGTGGAGGCTACTGGGAGAACGCTGAATGAATCTTGAAGAACTGGGCGCGCGGGCGGAGATCCACGACGTACTCCTGCGCTACTGTCGCGGCCTCGATCGAGTGGATATGACTCTGGTGCGCGGAGCCTTTCACGAGGATGCGTATGTCCAATTTCCCAAGAGTCTGCACGTTGGTTCCGTGGACGGTTTCGTCCAGTTCCTGTCCGAGGAGATGCCCCGATTTGAACGAACGATGCATTTTCTCGGGAACAGCCTGATCGAGTTCGACGGACCCGGAGTCGCGCACGTCGAGACTTATCTCAATGCCTTTCACCAGGCCTCAGAACGTCACCACTGGAAGGGTGATTTCGTCAAGTTGTGGGCCCGCTACCTCGATAGATTTGAGCTACGGGAGGGCAAGTGGTTGATCGCACGCCGCCGACTTCTCGTCGACTGGATGTACAAGTACCCTGCCGAGGGCTGGTTCGACGATCATCCCGACGCGTCGGTGGGGATGCGTGACGGCAGTGATCCCAGTCTGCATCGAGTCGCCGGCTTCGTCGGGGCTCCCTTGGC
This sequence comes from Candidatus Dormiibacterota bacterium, assembly GCA_030948325.1. Next base: position 6,884 of record JALZAL010000004.1, on the reverse strand, counting down.
GAAGGATGACTGGCCTTCTTGAACCCGATCCCGCGCCCGCGCCGCGGCGAAAACGATGGCTTCGTAGGAGGAGGATCCATGCTGCGTAAGGGAAGGTTCGCCGGACCGGTTGTCGGCCTTCGGTTCGAAACTCCGAGCTGCTCGGGTGTCACGGACGAGGATGGGACGTTCGAGTTCAGGGATGGCGAGGTCGTCTCCTTCTCCGTCGGTTCGGTCCTGCTCGGAGCGGCGCACGGCGCGGAACGGCTCACACTTGCCCACATCGTCGCCAGGGTCGACGGTCAGCTCGACAAGGTGGCCGATCCTGGTCTGACCAACATCGCACGCTTTCTTCATAGCCTCGATCAGGACGGCAACCCCGACAACGGGATCACCCTGACCCCGGAGATCCACGACCTGGTGGGCGATCGCAGGATCGATTTCCGTTACCGGCTGATGTCCCTTCCCGGCGCCCCGGCAGACCCCGTCCAGGCCTTCACGGAGGACCCGGTACTTGCCCGACTGCTGGAGGACCTGAATCGGGCGAACGTCTTCACCGACGGTAGTCCCCGCACACTCACGTCGCCGGCCGCCGCGCGAAACGAGGTGCGCCGCAACATCCTGGGTATTCGCCGCTACCGCGACATCAGGATCGCGCTCACGAACGGCTCGTTCGTCTATGCGGACGTCTTCCGGCCGGACACCGATGAACCCGTTCCGGTCATCATGAATTGCGGGGTCTACGGACGGGCGTTTGTTCACCACTCCATCTGCACCGAGGAGGACGCCGAGCACCATGAGGTGATGGAGGAGCGCTACTTCCTGGGAAATCCGGACGGGTATGAGTACGAGAACCACGAAAGCCTCCACACGACCACGTGGGTTCCCCGTGGCTACGCGCTGGTCCGCGTCGACGGACCGGGCGCTGGGAAGAGCCCTGGCACCCTCGGAATCTGGGGTATCGACGAGGCCGAGGCGTTCTACGATGCGATCGAGTGGGCGGGTGAGCAGCCCTGGTCAAACGGAAAAGTCGGCCTCTGGGGCATGTCGTATTACGCGATCAACCAGCACGCCGTGGCAAGCCTTCGGCCGCCACACCTGAAGGCAATGATCGCCATCGGGACGGATGCCGACCTTTATGAGGAACTCGTGTACACCGGGGGCATCCTGAACGAGCAGTTCTTCCCCATGTGGTTCGCGGGTGGCGTTGTGCCGGCGATCTGCGGTGAGGTCAAGGCGAAGGACTTTATGGCGATGGCGCGGGCCAATCCCTTCAAGGACTCGGATCCCTCGGCAATCTTCGGGCCCCGGGCTGAGGTTTTCATGAGCCCCGACCTGAGCCAGGTCACGGTGCCGCTGTGGTCGGTCGCGGTGACGACTCACCCGTCCCACTTCCATCAGCTGGGCAGCAGCGAGACGTACCTGAACACTCCCACTTCGAACAAGAAGCTCGATTTCTGGGAGGACTGGTTCATGAAGGCATATTCGGCGCAGACGGTCGCTCAGCACGCGGCCTTTTTCGATTACTGGCTGAAAGGGATCCAGAACGGCATCATGGACCAGCCCCCCGTTCGCCTCGAGATTCGGACCGGGCGCGGTTGCTCCTACGTCCAAGAGGAGCACGAATGGCCGGTCGCGCGGACCGAGTATGTCCGCTGGTACCTGGACGCCTCGCCCTGCGATTGGGACGGGTACATCCGCAGCGACAACGTTCTGCGTCTGGTGCGCACGGTCCCCGATGCCGAGCGCAGAGTGACCTATTCGGCCGCAGTTGACCTGACTGCCCCTCCGATACCGGCGTCACCAGTCGACGAAGGACGGCCGGCCACCGCTCCGGCTACACCCGGTGCCGTTTTCCTGAGCGAGCCATTTGATCGGGATATGGTGCTTGCCGGGTACAGCAAGCTCGTGCTCTGGGTGGCGTCCACCACCGAGGACATGGACATCTTCGTCGCTCTGCGAGTGCTCAACGAAGAGAACCGCGAGGTCGACTTCTGTGGGGCCGCCCTTATCCCCGGAATTTCGACCGAGTTCTACCCGCTGGCAAAGGGATGGCTCAAGGCCTCACATCGCAAGTTGGACACGGCGCGATCCACCGAGTTTCGTCCGAAGCACACACACCTGCGCGCTGACCATGCGCCTTTGCATGATGGGGAGATAGTGCCGGTGGAGGTCGAGATCATCCCGAACACTGGCCTGATAAGGCGCGGACAGCGCTTGCGCATCGATATCCAGCCGCATACCGGGGTGGGCCACGGCATGCGCCACGCCTACGATGGCGCTTCTCACGACGGGGCCGAGAATACGATCTTCACCGGGCCGGAGCATCCGAGCTACGTGCAGCTACCATTCCTGCCGCCGAGGGAATCATGAACTCGGCCCAGGAGATCAACGTCCGCCTCCGGGAAATGAGCCCCTGGCTGCGGGAGCATCAAGCCGAGGCTGAGAAACAGCGCCGCATTCCCCAGGAGACGATTGAGTTGCTCGACGCGGCCGGCATCTTCAGCCTCACCAAGCCGGCGCGCTTCGGGGGGGCGGATTTCACCACCCGGGAACTGCACGACATCTACCGTGTCCTCGGCGCCGGCTGCGGGGCAACGGCCTGGATGGTGTGGGCGGCTGCGGGTGGGAACCTCTGGAGCTACGCTTTCGCCGACGAGGTCCTCGCACCGGTCTACGAATCAGCCTGGGTCGGGAATCGGACGTTCGCGCTCGGGGGCACGAGCCGGCGCATGGCCGGTACGGCCTGCAAGGTTGATGGCGGCTGGATGATCAAGGGCGTCTGGCCATTCGCCACCGGCAGTGTCCACGCATCGCACGGTTATCTCGCGGCGTTCTACGACGACAGTGACGACTCGAAGGTCGGAATGGCGCTGGTCCCGAAGGACTCGCTTGTGGAACGCAACGATTGGGATGCGATGGGGTTGGCCGGCACCGGCAGCCAGACGGTTGCGACGGATGGCGAGCTGTTTGTTCCCGAGGAATGTTTCAGTACGCCGGCGCAGCTGTCTGCGCGGATCGCGGAACTCACCGCGCAGGGTCGTGGCCCGCGACGGGGCGGTCTCGCTCGTTCACTGGTGACCTGCACCGGAGTCCCGCTCGGCATGGCCGACCAGGCGATGGAGTTGTTCCTCAACGGTGTTGACAAACGCGGCATCCCTTACTCGCCACATGTCAAACAGTCCGACGCGGCGATCACCCACCTTACGGTCGGTCGTGCGCATGCCCAACTCCGTGCGGCTGAACGGGTTGCGGACGCCGCGGTGGCGGAGCTTGACCGAGCCGACACCGACGGTCGAGAGCCGTCGGAACGCGAGGTGGTCCAATTGCACACCGACGCAGCGTACGTCTGGGATGCGTGCAGCTCAGCGATAGAGTCGCTCTTCCGCGCCTCGGGGGCATCCGCGATCATCAGGCGGCAGCCGCTCCAGCTGATTGCTCGAAACTGCCGTGCCGGCAGCATGCACGGGGCGCACAACATCGACACCTGGCTGGAGAACCTCGGCCGTCTGCTGTGCGGAGTCGAGTCCGGGCCGCAATCGATGAATGTGCTCGAACGGCGGTCCTAGGGCATTGTCCGACAACCACCGACAACGGAGCGAAAATGACTGAAGATCAGGCGGTAGTCACCCCAGCCGTGCCTTATGACGAGGCCAGCGAACAGGGTATCTTCAGCCGCTTCGAACCGGGCACGCGAACTCTCCCGGTGGGCTTCCAGGTGGACCCTCGGTTCAAGCCGCTTGAAGTCGAAATCGTACTGGAGAAGGACGTCGCCGTCACCCTGCGTGACGGCGTAACGATCTACGTGGACGTGCTCCGGCCAGCCGGCACCGAAAGGGTACCCGTGATCGTTGCGTGGAGCCCTTATGGCAAGAGCCGAGGCCATGCCCCAATGTACGTCCAGCTCTTCCAGTTGCTGGGAATGGACACGGGGATGGTTTCGGGCCTGATGAAGTTCGAGGGCCCCGACCCGGCCTTCTGGTGCGCCCAGGGGTACGCGGTCTGCAATCCCGACCCGCGGGGGTCCTTTAACTCCGAGGGGGATATCCGCGTGTGGAGCCGCCAGGAAGGCGAGGACTTCAGCGACCTCATCGAGTGGCTTGGAGTCCAAGACTGGTGCAACGGCAAGGTCGGGCTCAGCGGAAACTCCTATCTGGCGATCTCGCAATGGTTCGCCGCGGCCGAGCAACCGCCGCATCTCGCGGCGATTGCACCGTGGGAAGGCATGAGCGACATCTATCGCGACCTCGTCATGCGCGGCGGGATACCCGATTTCCCCTTTCCGCGGCGCCTCGCGCTCAGTTTCGTTGGCAAGAACCTAACCGAGGATCTCGTCGCCGAGGGCGAGCGCCATCCGCTGATGGACCCGCTCTGGGAGTCGAAGGTCCCGGCGTTTGAGAACATCACAGTGCCTGCATACATCGTGGCGAGCTACTCGAACATGATCCACACGCCTGGAACATTCCGCGGCTGGCGCCGGATCTCTTCCAGGGAGAAGTGGCTGCGCATCCACAACACGATGGAGTGGCCGGACTACTACGAGGAGGCCAACTCGAACGACCTGCTCCGGTTCTTCGACCACTTCCTGAAGGACATCGACAACGGCTGGCAAGAGACGCCGCGCGTGCGCTACGCGGTCCTCGACCTCGAAGGCAACGACCGCATCAACCAACCGGCAGGCGAGTTTCCGCCCGAGGACGTGAACGAGGTCAAGTACTACCTGGATGCCGCCTCCCACGCGTTGGGCACCGAAGCCCCGGCGGATGGCGTCGCGGCGAGCTACGACGCGGAGTCGGAACAGGACAGCGCATCCTTCATCGTCCGTATCGACTCGCCGACTGAGTTCGTCGGCTATCCGAAGGTGCAGCTGTGGGTTGAGGCGGACGGCTCGGACGATATGGATCTCTTTGTCTTCCTCCAGAAGCTGGATACCGATGGCCAGCAGCTAGAGCAGTTCAACGTCCCCAATCACGGACCGCAGATGCAAGCGCTGACACGGCAGGGCGCGGCGATCCTGAAGTACAAGGGTTCCAACGGTCGCCTGCGAGTGTCCCTACGGCATCTCGACGAGGCGAAGTCGACGGACAACGTGCCGGTCCACAGCTTTGATCGCGTCGAGAAGCTTGGCCCAGGAGAGATCGTCTGCGTGGACATTGACCTGTTCCCGATCGGGTTGGCGCTGAATCCGGGCGAGCAGTTGCGGCTCGTCATCAGTGGCCATCATCTGCTGGGCGGTCCGATGCCCGGAGTCGACAACGTGCCCTCCGACAACCGTGGCCGGCATGTCATCCACACGGGCGCTCGTCACGCCTCCTACCTTCAGCTTCCCGTAAAGGCGGTCGACAAAGTATGACGGCGGCGCGGGCCTGCCGATGGACCCGCATCGCATCTTCCCGGTTGGCTACGGCTCGCCGACCTTCGTATTCCGGCGACCAGCGCGAGCGACTACATACGCTCGTTCAGTGGTCTCAAGAGTTACCGGCCAGCCGGGCCGCAGCTCGAAAGCTGCCGAACCTCCGCCGGATGGTCTTCTCACTCGGAGTTAAGCCGGCGGCGGCCCACAGCTCGGCCGTTGGAACCTGCCGGTGATCCTCGATGAACTGGCGAACTGCTTCGAGGGCCAGTTCCTCGGGGAACCGATGGTCCTCGGTAGATGGCATAGCCAAGCGCCCACCTCTGAACTTGCCGGTGTTCGAGTTGTGTATGTCTGGGTCCACAAATGTCCTGTCTCAGGACATCGTGCACGCCTGTTGCAAGACATTGTGCGCCGGCCAGCGCCCGCCGAGAGGTTGATAGGAGCGGGTCGGGTCCAGGGTCAGAGCGTGTAGCAGCTGGCCGTCCTCGGTGACGACGCGGACGTCGGCGCCAGCGACGAAGAGGCGCACCTTGCGGTTCTTGTGGGCGACGCCGACCGGGATGTGCCGGAGCCGACCCAGATAGCGGAGGGTGAGCTTGCCGAAGCGATCGACCTTGTCGCGGCGGACGCGGTGGTCGAGGGGAGCGGGACGTTCGGTGGGCCGTGCCTTGAGGCGGCTGTTGAAGATGGCCGCGGGGGTTTGGCGGTCGAGGGCGCGGTGTGGCCGGCGGTGGTTGTAGTAGTCGCGGAAGGCGTCCAGCTGCCGCTGGAGGTCGGCCAGCGAGGCCGGCGGCGGCTGCTTGGCGAGGAAGCGCTTGAGGGTCTGGTGGAGGCGTTCGACCTTGCCGCAGGTCTGGGGGTGGTAGGTGCTGGAGTGCTTTTGCTGGACGCCGAGGCGGGCCAATTCGAGCTCGAGCATGACCTTGCCGCGGCGGGAGCGGCCGGTGAAGACGGCGGCGTTGTCGCTGAGTAGTGAAGCCGGCAAATCGAACTCGCGGGCGGCGGCATGGAAGGTGGCGACGACGTCGCCGGCGCGGAGGGTTGGGAAGGCGCGGGAGGCCAGGAAGAGCCGCGAGTGGTCGTCTTCGAAGTTAAGGATCTCGACCGAGCGGCCGTCGGCCAGCTGCCAGGGTGTGGCGTCGATCTGCCAGGTCTCGTTGGGCAGCTTGGCCACAAAGCGGATGAAGGAGCTGCGCGGGCGCTTGTGGGGCTGAGGCGTGATGAGCCCGTGGCGTTTGAGGATCCGCCAGACGGTGGCCACCGAGGGCTGTTGGCTGGCCTTGCCCAGCAGGTGATAAGCGATCGTCGCTGGTCCGGCGTCGTGACCAGCGACGAGCAACTCCTCTCGGAGTCTCAGGACCTGGGCCTGGACGTCGGCCGGGACCTGGTGAGAGCAGGAGTGGGGTCGTCGCGAGCGCGGCTCTAAGGCCGGGTAGCCGCCCTCTTTGAAGCGCTTGAGGAGCTCGAAGACCCAGCGCTTGGAGATGCCATGGTCACGGGCCAGCTGGGTTGGACTGCGGTGTTCCAGGACCACTGCGTCGACGATGTA
>JALZAL010000357.1 GCA_030948325.1 Candidatus Dormiibacterota bacterium | reverse complement strand
GGCCCACTGAGCCCAGGAGGGCTTTCGGCTCGCTCTCGCATAACCGACTGGCAGCGCCGGGCCAGTCCGTGCTCCACAGGCAAATGACATGAGGTAGTAGAGAGCCGTCAAGACCTCTTGCGCCTCGTCGCTACTGAAACTCGATCGGTCTGCCGTTCGAAGCTCACCAGCATGGCTGACCATGTGTGCACCCCGCACTCGCGCTTGCTGCAGCCGGTTGTTGAGATTGGGAACGCCATCCATGGCAACGGTCCATCGATCAGACGAAATGACTAGGCGACTTGCACGTATGGCAGTCGCGTTGCGGATTGGACGGCCGGCGACGTCTGGAAAATTGAAGACCAAGAATCGGACCCTGTCCAAAGCGTCACCTGAGCCCACCTCGATGCGCGGAAGTCTGCCGCTGAACTGCTCGGCAGGAAAAGCTATTTTGCGCGGTCGCTCGGGTACATCCAGCAAATGGGGAACAGCGACTGTCTCACCGTGTCCGAATGCAGCGAAGAACAACGGTGTCGTGACCGGTTCCAGCGCCTGATAAATAATTCGCGGCGACGGCTGACAGACAAGGGACGCCACCACCGGCAGCGCCTGCGTGAAATCGCCCGCCGTCAGGGTCGCGCGAACGACGCCGAGCCTGATGGTTGGATTCATAGCCTCGCTCCAGTAGTAGCTGGAGACTGGGCGGGGCAATGCCTTCAAGAACTCCGCTATGCCAGCTGGCTGTGGAACCCGGCTAGTCATATTCGACAGCCGCGGTGGTGATCGACTCCGACCTTCCCTTCTGGATTGAAGAGGCGACTGCCGGAGACATGCTCGACCTAGTGGCTGGCACGGGGAGTCCTGGTGCAACCGGATCGATGTGAGTCGTCACTGAAAGCAAGGCACGCAGCGCGTCTCGAATTACCGTCTCCAAGGCTGAAGCCGCGCCCTCGACCTCCTCTTCGGAGGGCAGTCTGCCATGGACGACGGCGCTTCTTGTCGCATACGCGTCAACGATTCGCTTGCCACGAACCTTCGTGGCTAAGCGGTTGCCATTAAGCAGGTGATTCGCCCGTTTGGCTATGCGGGTACTGGTGCCCTTGATTGGATCGTTCTCGCGCGCGAAGATGGCCTCAGCCGCGATCGCAAGGTCGACCAAACGGTCCTCGGCGAACGGCCGCTGCTGCGCGAGTCCGAACCTCCTGAGCGGCCAGCGGAGCGCATCTTGGTTTGGGCCAGTCACCAAGCTCCGCCACCGGTCAGCGACGGCGTTCATGTCCGCGTCCGACAACTCCCATCGCTGTTGCGCGAACTGCCAACGGAAGCCAGGAGTTGACCAAGCTCGGTGATTACGACTGTAGTGCCCATCGGTGGCCACGACGACCAATTCGGTGACCGGCACCTGAATCGATGTCGGCACGGGAAGCAGGCGAAGGAGATCGACGGCCGCGGTACACGCGAAGTCGAGCGCGTTCGCACCAGTTGCCCTAAACGCGGCCTCGGTGAGTTCATCGTCTGGGGGCATCACGGTTAGATCCACGGAGCGGCTCACCTCGACGCACGCCGTGCAGCAGTCCAAGAGCCACTCGGGGATCGGCAGGTACACATAGCTCCGCTCACGTAAATCGCCTTTGTCGCCGAGCGCGCCATAGCCCGTCATGCGGCTCTTCCTCTTATCTCGCCAGCGGGCCTGATCTTCGGCTGTAACGGTCCTTAGAGTGACCGAAGCCCCGTCCACAGGCGCCAGCTCCAGCCGTTCCGCTGGAAGGCCCCCGCCGAGCATCCACGAGATGCTTCGCGCCTGGGCCGTCGGCTGGCGATCCACGGTTTGGGGTCAGTCTGACCACATTTCAGCCGGCGCCGCGTGGTTGGCCTTTTCAGGCCCGATTCCCCCAGGTGCTGGATCGAGGATTCGCCGCCGGGTTGTTGGACGGGCCCGAGTTACAGGGGTCGCCGTGTGGCTTGTGATTCGTTGGCGCTCAAGCTTGAAGACCACGGACTCGTGATGCCGGCTCGGAGGATCGCTGATCGGAAGCTGCCGAACAAACGGCGGACAGCTCCGAGGGCCGCATTGAAGCGTTGGTCCAGCTTTCGACGGTCGGGGGCCGGCCGTGGTCATGGACGAAATCACGTAGAGCGACGACCGCCTCGTCGACCCGGGAATCGGCTACGTCCGGGACAGGTACGGCCTCCCCGTCGAATACGCCGGGTGGGAACTTAGGTCCACCCAAGTGGATTCGAACAACTGGCCTCCGAGCAGCCGCTTCACAACGACCCAATGCAGCGAGTGGCGCCGTCGATGAGTTCTAACTCCCACCGCCAGGGGGCATTTCTTAGTCGCGTTTTGAGGGCCCGCGCAGGAACCCCGTATTCGAAAACGCCGTTCTAAGATCTTCCAGATAGCGACCCCACTCCGAACGTCCGTTCGGAGATCTGTAAGCGTCAGGTCCCGTGTTCGAATCATGCCGGGCCCACAACCGCCTTTTTCGAGTTCAGGTGAACCCGAACTCAATACACAACTCGAACACGGAGCCAAAAGGACTGTTGCTCACAGCTATCACCCGCCGCGCCGTTTCTTGGCGCACTCCTCGGCCTGGCCACTCGGAAGAACCGCAGTCCTAGCCAGGCCATTGGCCGAGCGACCTAAACCGTTGACAGCGAATCGACTTCAGCGAAGATCTCGGCGAGCGAAGGCGACCGTGCCAGCGGCGATTAGGATCAGGCTGATCGCGCTCGGCAATAGCCACGCCTGCCACGACAGGCCATGTCCCAACGGATCGGAGTGAAGCAGCCAGTGCCAGGGCGAAGCCTCCCGCACCGCGCGCAACCACTGAACCTGCTCTGCTAAGCCCTCGATGACAAACAGAGCAACCGCGGCACTGGCCGAGACAGAGACCGCCAGGGAGCGGATTCCACTTGCTGTCCCGACCGCGAAAGCAACCGCGGCGAAGACCAAGGCGAGGAGGCCGGTAGCGAGGGTTGCCTCGACAATCCGGGCGGCGCCCAACCCTTTGTTCAGTCCGGTGGAAGGAGCCAGTGCGACCAGCCCCAGCGCGGCCACACTGGCGAGGATGCCGAGTAACAGGATCAGCGCGCCAGCGCGCTCGACAGCGACCCGCACCCGGCCCACCGGATTGGACAGCAGCAACTCGAGGGTGCCCGCGGCCTCGTCACCGCTGATGCACCAGGCCGCCAGGCCGATCGCGAAGACGAGGAGGACGATCGGCAGTAGGTTGGCGAAGTATTGACTGTTGAGGTATCCGATCGGCGATGTCAACTTGTTGGCGGCGTCGAGGCCCAGCACGGCTTGGACGCTGGGCGGGAGACCGGCGAAGGTCTTGTCCAGTTCGCTGTTGTTGCGGACGGTCGGGTAGGCGATGGCCAGCAGAGCGTCCATGCCGAGCACTCCGAGCGACCACCAGAGAAGCCCGAAGCGGCGGCGCCAGACGACCTGAGTAAGCACCGCGAACATCTCAGTCATCCCCTCGCCGCTCGTAAAGCTTGACGAACAGCTCCTCGAGATCGTCGCCCGCCGGGCTGACGCGAAGGAGCCCCGGTCCCGCCGCCGCGGCTTTCATGGCTGGTCCGGCCGGGCCGTCGATCGTGATGATGGCAGCGCGTCCGTCGATCTCGGCCGCGCTGACGCCGAGAACTCCGTCGAATAGCGCCGGTGGCACGGCATCGGCGAACCTGAGCTCGAGGCGATGGCGCGTGTGGTCGAGGAGTTCGTCGACCGTTGAAATGGAGACCAGCTCGCCAGCTCGGATGATTGCTACCCGGGAGGCCGCCCGCTCGACCTCAGGCAGTACGTGAGAGGAAAAGATGATGGCGGCGCCGCGCGCGGCTGCCTCTCGGATCAGGCTGAGGAACTCGCGCTGCATGAGTGGGTCTAGTCCTGTCGTCGGCTCGTCTAGTACGAGCACCTCAGGGTCGTGCTGAAACGCCTGGATCAGCCCGATCTTCTGTCGGTTGCCCTTTGAGAGGGTTGAGAAGGGGCGGGTAGGATCGAGGTGAAGGCGGTCAATCAGCTCTGTGATCCGAGCACGGTTGGCTCCTCCCCGTAAACTGCCGAACCAGGAGAAGAGGTCCCAGCCGGTCATACCGGGATCCATCCGGAAGTCACCAGGCAGGTAACCGACGCGGCGCTTCAGCTCAGGCTGGCTGCGAAGAGAGCCTCCGAGCACAGCGCAGCGACCCGACGTGGGGTTGATGAATCCGAGCAGCATCCGGAGGGTCGTGGTCTTTCCGGCGCCGTTCGGGCCGAGAAAGCCGAGCACCTCGCCTCCTGCCACCGATAATGTCAGCTGGGACACGGCAGTCACAGGTCCGAACTTCTTGGTGAGGCTAACCGCCGAGATCTTTGGTGGTCCTTCATGGCTCGTCGGGGAGGGCGGGCGGGCCGGTTCCGGGGCGGGTGAGGTCACGCCACCGGTCTCTGCCGCGTCACGCCGCCGAGCAGGACGTCGAGCGCACTTCGGATATTGGTCCAGCGAAAGGCGTCGGCCTGGAGGCTCGCGTGAAGCATGAGGCCGTCGCTCAGAGCGAGCAGAATCGATGCGAAGGCGTTGGCTGGGATACTGACGACCTCGTCCTCGGCGACTGCTGCTTCGACCCAGCTTCGGATCCGCTCTCGCCGGCGCTGGACGGTCGCCGAGAAGAGTGCGGCAACCTTCGGTTCGCTCAACATCCAGGTCCAAAGATCCGCCCGCACCTGCGCCCTCCCCGGCTCCTCACTGCGTTCCAACGATGCCTGCGCATAGCCGCGAAGTCTCTCGACGTTTGTGCTCGAGCTGGTCCCCATTCGCTCCAGGATCTCGTCAAGTTCCTGGGCATCGTCCTCGAGCAGGGCGACGAGGATGTCGCGCTTCTGGTCGAAGTAGCCGTAAAAGGCGCCCTTGCTCAATCGGGC
>JALZAL010000350.1 GCA_030948325.1 Candidatus Dormiibacterota bacterium | reverse complement strand
TCATCAAGTACGGCGAGATCCCAGCCACGCTCAGCATTCTCGAAAGCCTCCCGTACCCGCTCGGTCTTCAAGAAATCGCGCGAGACGATGACGTGGTTGTAAACATCCCAGGGGTTCTCCCCAGGATGCGCGTCAAAGTTGCCCGACTCGAGCTGCGTGAACGGTAAGTCGAAACGCTCCGAGAGTTCCCGTGCCCACTGGGGTCGCAGGTTTGCTGGCGTGATGACGAGAATGCGATCGCCGGCGCGACGAAGGATTAGTTCCTTCATATACAAGCCGGCCATGATCGTCTTTCCGGCCCCGGGATCGTCTGCAAGCAGAAAACGAGTCCGCGGTTCGCGCAGGAAGCAGTCGTAGACTGCCTCGAGCTGATGAGGTAGTGGCTGAATGTTCGACACGGCCAGCGCAGCCATATCGTGCGTGAACGCAATCTTTATGCGGTGAGCTTCGACTCCGAGCCGAAAGCGATGCGGGTCTGCATTGAACGCCGGTCCGACGGACCGCTCAACAAGTGAGATTCCTGAAAGTTCGGCTTCAGAAAGCGTGACCTTAGCGAGCCCGTTAGAGCCCTCGTAAGTAAGTGTCCAGAAAGGACCAGCCTTGACGGCCACCAGGTTGACTACATCGTCGGCGCCCGGGAGCCGGACCGCAGCCCCTGGCGTCAGCAACGAAGAATCAAACGTCATGCGACATCCGTGCGAATTGGGGCAGGTTGCCGCCTGAGTGAGGATCCCGGGTACGTCAGGATTAGGGCAGGCGAGGGCAGTCCAATCAAGTCCCTGTGATTATGGCCGCGCGATCTAGTTCGAACCGAGACCGAACGCAATTCATGATGCCGCGGGCGGCGATCGCACTAGGCTCGCAGCCTTAACCTCCTGGGTTTATATTCCTGTCGGTTTCGTCGATAGTCGTGCGACCGATATCCATGACCTGGCCCTCCAGTGCCATTCATGACTTCCAGGTCCACTTGATCGTTAGACAGGTCTCGCGGACAGCTGCGACCGACGACGTCCTCAGTTGGCTGGCCGAATGGTTCCTCCGGGACCTCGGATCGATTGGCGGAGGATATCCGACAGGGAGTTTGCTCCATTACTGGCTCGAGTGCACGAGCTCCCAAACCACCGCGTCCGAGCTCCAGGAAGAAACGCAGGATGCCATTGCCGGCAAGCACCCTGAATGCTTGGTTCCGAAACAGCCATGACCCATCGCCCACGGGTGGTGATCAGCATTCGCGGGATCGCCCGGATCGTTCGTGCTCGATGCAACTGGAAAATGGGCTGTCCACAAAGGCCGAAGGTGCAGCCGCGGCACAGTCAGCGCCCTTTGTCGTCGTGCCGGAGCTCGACCTTGCGAAGAGGGCAGCCTTCGGCCCCGAACGTATTGCAGTCTCAACTTCACCCGGGGCAATTTTCAGCGGGCATAGCCCGCCTTATGTTCTTACGCCAAAGGCGTCTATTTGGCCCACAGTCATGCACCAGTTTGGCCCACTCAAGTCGATCTGCGCGGTCCGCGTTTGGCAACGCCCACAAGCGTCCACATGGTGTTCGGCGACGGCTGGGCAGGGTGCCGTCACAGTGGCCCCCGCCCTCGGTCGACCTAGGAGTTGGCTCCGTCGATCGTGACCAGCTGATAGGCCTGCCCGTCCCAAAAGAGGCGGGCGTCATAGGCGGTGTTGAGGCTGTTTCCGCTCTTGGGATAGCCGAACCAGGTGTAGGTCACCGACATTGCGAAGGTGCCGTGAACTGTGAAGAGCCCGTTCGTTGGATCGAATGACATGGTGGCGGCCGAACTGGCATTCTGGGTTAGCCGCCAGCGAACATTGGAGATGAGGACGTCGGGAGCGAACTGTGGGCAATTGGCCACGCTCTCGGCCCGGACGGTGGCGCAATTCTTCAATGCTTGAGTAACCAGGTCCCTGGCAGCCTGGTCGGTGGCGCCTGGCGGGCGTGCCAGCGCGGGCAGTCCGCTGGTCGCCTGGATGCTGGCGACCGTGACATCGGTGGGCGCGAGGGCCAACGCCGCACTGTAGGCGCCGCTGGAGGGAACCCGCTGAATACCCTGAGATCCTCCCTGGTAGCCAAAGATCGCCTGGAAGTGACCGATGCCCGCGACGTTGAGGTCCTTGTCGAAGTTGAAAGTCAGATCTTGAGTGGGATCGCCGATGAACTGCCACCGCCCGGAACTATTTAGGTAGGTCGAGAGCCCCTGCGGGCAGGCACCGTCGTCGAGGTTGGCGCTGGTTCGCAGCGCGCAGGCTCCGAAGGCGGC
>JALZAL010000210.1 GCA_030948325.1 Candidatus Dormiibacterota bacterium | reverse complement strand
CTCTGGATCAGGAGATCGAAGGTTCGAATCCTTCCTCGCCAGTCAACCCACAAGACGCTGTGGTCCACGGTCCGCCGGACCGCTACCGGTTGTGTCCCCTCCCCTTTCCCACCCGACCTCGTGCGGTCTCGGACACCTGCCCAGAAAGCAGGTGCCCGCGTTTCGTGCGTGGGGGCCGGATGAGCACCTGACTCTTCCGCGAATGGGCACGTGACTCGTTCGCAGCGATGAGGCGCCATGACCCGCCGGGTACCCCGAAATCGCGAAGATCGTGTGTGGGGGCGATGATGGTCGGATCAAGCGTCGAGAGTCAGATGCCCTGTCTGCGTCTCTGGGCTTCTCCACGTCAACCTGAAGCGCGGCGCATCGCCGCGCCCTGCGCCGGCCCGCTTGACCCGGTAAGACCGCTCGCCTTGGTCCAGCGCGACCTGGTCACCATCACGTCCTCCGGCCATATCCGGGCCTAGGCAACCCGGCCTTCGCTGCGCGATACGGCAGGTGGTTGGGTGTGGTTTGGCCCAGTCCGCAATCGTCGGGAGCTCTTGTCCGGTAAACAGCAGGTCCTCACCGTATCTCGTCGACCACGCATTCGTGCCGGAGGTCTGGCTGTCGTTCGTGCGCTCATTCGAGCTTGGCGATCCCGACCAGTGGCTCCAGTCGAGCGATCATGTGCCGCTCGTGATGGAGCTCGATGTCCCAGCGTCTATCGCCCCGACGCTGAACAGTTAGAGCACAATCGGCGCGATACCGTCGTCAGCCTTTGACGGCTCCCTCCATGATCCCGGCAACGATCTGGCGGCCGAGCAGAACGAACAACAGCAGGAGGGGCAGCGTGGCCATCAAGGATCCGGCCAAGGCCAAACCGTAGTCGACGGCGTAAGCCTGGCGCTCGATCTGCCTAAGGGCCAGCTGAACGGTGAAGTTCTCAGGACTGTTGAGCGCGATTGAAGGCCACAGGAAGTCGTTCCAGGCGTCCATGAATGCGAACAAGCCAAGCACAGCCGCGCCGGGCCGGATGATCGGGAAGACGATCATCCGGAACGTTTGAAACGAAGACGCGCCGTCGACCCTTGCCGCGGCGAGGACTTCATCGTGGATCGCGCCCTCGATGTACTGCCGCATCCAGAACACGCCGAACGCCGTCACCATCGACGGGGCGATCAACGCCAACAGGGTGTCGATCCAGCCGAGCCTGCTCATCTCCATGAACAGCGGGACGACCGACAGTTGCGACGGGATCATCATGGTGCCGACCGTCAGCGCGAACAGGAGATTCCGTCCTCGGAACCGCATCTTGGCGAATGCGTACCCCGCCAGGGGACACAGAAAGGCGATGCTGGTCGCGATGGCACCGGCGACGACAAAGCTATTCAGAAAGGCGCGGTCGAAAGGGAATTGATCCAGGATCGTCTTGATACGCGCTGGGAAGTTTGGCCCGGGCACGAGCGCGGGCGGGATCGCGTTGACGACGGAGTTGTCGTTTGACGCAACGACGAACATCCAGTAGAAGGGAAAGACGGACAGGAGCGTCGCAACCGCGAGCACGACGTATGTGAACCAGCCGGGGTATCCAAGTCGGCGTGCCCGGCGACGACTCCAATTCGTGGGCCCGCGCTCTGGTGCCTCAGCGGCCTGGCTACTCGGCATCTCGATCCCTACTCGGTGGCGATTCGCCGGGTCGCCGTGAGATTAATGATCGACAACACAAGAATTGCGATGAAGAGCGCCCACGCGATCGCGGCCGCGTAACCGAATCTGAAGTTCTGGAAGCCCTGCTCGTAGAGGAACATGACGACCGTCTGGAACTGCCGCTCGGGCCCGCCAAAGGCACCGAACTGGTTTCCTCCGAACACAAGCGGCTCGGCATATATCTGCAGGCTACCGATGGTTGTGAGGATGACTACGAAGATCAAGGTCGGTCGCAGCGCCGGTACCGTGACATGGACTAGTCGCCGAAGTGCCGACGCTCCGTCCAACTCGGCGACCTCGTAGAGCTCGCGAGGGATCGCCTGCATCGCCGCGAGGAAGATGAGCACGGTGTAGCCGGTCCACCGCCACGCGACCATGGTCGCGATCGCAATGTGCGAACTCAGTGACCCGGCTGCCCAGTCGATTCTCGGGCCCCCGAGCGCTTCGATCACGTAGTTCAGTAGACCGAACTGTGCCCCGAAGATCGACGTGAACACCACGCCAACCGCCAGCGCCGAGGTCACGTTCGGAACGAGCAAGGACATCCGAAAGAACGTCTTTCCTCGCAGCAGCCTCTGGTTAAGAACCGAGGCGAGTCCGAGCGCCGAGACCAGCATCGGGATCGACGAGAGCAGCAGAATCGAGATCGTGTTGTAGAGGGAGTTCCAGAACCGCGGGTCCTGTGCAAGACGCACGAAGTTGTCGAGCCCCACCCACTTCTGCTCGCCGATGGGGTTCCAGTTGTGGAGCGCGACCCATCCGTTAAACAGCAGGGGAAAGAGACCGAAGAGACCGAAGATCACGAAGAACGGCGTGATGTACAGGTAAGGGGTCAGCGTTTCGACGAGGAACCGGGAGCTCGGACGACGAGCGGCGTGGGACGCAGCAGGCGCGACCACGGAGGCCAGCGCCGGCTGCTCCGACTCTTGCGGGGTCTCGATCAATTACTGCCCGATCTGCAGCTTGATCTTCTCGAGCGTCGAATTCCAGGCTTGCTCGGACGTTTCCTTTCCCTGGTCAAGGCGCGACAGCCCTGCCTGGAATTCGTTGTCGATCGCAAGCTGATCCGGGCCCATCGGTGGTGCCTGCAGCCCGGAGAGGGACTTCGTGTAGATCTTGCCGATTGGCGCGTTGTTGAAATACGCCGACGTTGCGTTCTGGATATCTGGACTGTCGAAGATGCTCGAGGTGGACGGCAGCGCCCCCTGAGTGTTGAAGACGACTAGCTGCTGCTCAGGAGCGGTCACCCATTTGATGAACTCCCAGGCCTCCGTGGGGTGCTGCGCCTTCGCAGGGATCGTGAGCCAGCTCCCGCCTTGGTTGCCGCCGACGCCCGGTAGCGCCGCGATGTCCCACTTGCCCTTGTCATTGGGCGCCGCCCCGGAGATGACATTTTGCATCCACGAGGGCGCGACCATGGCGCCGAAGCTTCCTTTCGCCATGCCCGTCGTCCAGTCGTCGGTCCACGGCGTGATCTTGGCCGAGCACCCTGCTTCGTGGACCGCCGCTGCTACGTCCCACGCCGCGCGAACCGATGGGTTCGTGGCGTAGATCGGCGTGCCATTAGTGTCGTAGTACTGCTTGGAAGCCTGGCCGAGCACGCCCTCAAACGTAATACCGAGCGAGTCCACGAACGGGATCTTTGTCTTCTGACTGAACGTCCGACAGGTAGCGACGAATGCGTCCCATGTCGGCCAGAGCTGTGCGACCGCGTCACGATCTTTGGGAAGGCCCGCCTTTTCGAAGTAGTCGGCCCGGTACGCGATCGCGAGGCCGGCCGCCGCCGGTGGGATCCCGAGTTGGTCGGCGCCGCCAGAGGTGCTCGCCATCTGCCACATCCAAGGCAGGTACTCGCTTTGCACGTCCTTAGCCCCGACGTCGTTGAGGTTCACGAAATTCTGCGGCTGCGCCAGGTACTTAGGCCACTGCGCGATCTCGACGCCGGCGACGTCCGGAACCCCTGTCCCGGAGGCCAGCGCGGTCGTCAAAGCCTGGTGGTGCGCATCGTAATCAGTGACCTTCTGCGTTACCTTGATGCATGGGTGCGTCTTTTCGAAATCAGATACGAGCGCGATCTCGGTCGCACCCTGGAAGTCCCAGAAGTTGATCGCGACCGGACCAGCGGGGCAGGAAGCGGCGCTGGCGGCAGCGGATGCGCCCGGGGAACTGGCACTTGTGCTCGGCGCCTGGGTGGGCGTCGGGACCGTCGCGCTTGGCGACCCGGAACTCGAGCAGCCGGCGATGATCGCCACGATCGCCAGCGGCGCAATGGAACCTCGCAGCCTGCGCATGATCGTCCTCCTCGTTCCGTCGGGCAGTCCCCCGGCGCCTCGATCCATCCCGCAGTCAACGGCCGGCCTCGCCCGGCCATGCCGAGGGAGACCGTGGCACGGATAGCGTGTGGCGTCAAGAGCTTTCTGTGGGTCCATACTGCATTGTTGTGGAGTCTTGCGCGACCCGGGAGTCGGGAGGACCGTCCGCAAGGACCTGACAACCGCGCGACCACCATCCACCCAACGAGGTGTCGTCCATGAGCAAGGCGCAGTTCGTTCCAGTAGACCTCTCAGCGCTGGCCTCACCGATCCCCGAAAGCGCCTCATGGCATCTCGTCATTGGAAACGCCATCGCGTCACTCCCTCGCGGTCGGGAGGTTGCGTGGGGCGTACCGTTCGACTTCATTGGCACCGCGGACGGTGGGCCATTCGTGTCGATCGGTGAGGGGGCGGCGCGCTCGCTGGTGATCCCGTTCGCCAGCCAGCCCGTCTCACACGCACTTTTCGCGCACTTCACGGTGCCGCGTCCGGACTCAGCCGACTGGGGCGCGCCCGATGGGCGACCGAATGGCATGCCGACCGGCACCGGGGACGTCGTCGCCGAGTACGAATTGAGCTACGGGCAGCACGACACCCACCGGCGGCAAATCCGGCGGCGCTTCGAGATCAACGATGTTCTGGTGGGCTGGGGGCAGCTAGCGTTCGCTGCGCGACCGCACCGGGCCATCCGGCCGCTTGCCTGGCGCGGACCACATGCACCGGGCGAGTGGGGATACAACCAGACTGCCGCCGAGCTCCCCGACTATGACTCGCTGGGTGCGGACGGCACTCGCCGTGTCGTCGGCAGCTACTGGATCTACGCCCTGGCCAATCCCGAGCCGGGCCGCCCCGTTGAGTCCATCCGGCTCGTGTCGCGCGGCAGCGACCTCGTCGTGGTCGGCGGCATCACCCTGTTCCGAGGCGATGGCGACCCTCTGCGCCATGGACGGCTATTCACGGTCCGGGTGGAGACCGCGCCGGATGGTGGGCGGGAGGTCCCCGTCTCAATCGACCTCGGAG
>JALZAL010000299.1 GCA_030948325.1 Candidatus Dormiibacterota bacterium | reverse complement strand
CGGCTCTCTGCTCTTGCCGCTTTCGAGATCGAGTCGAGAAGCGCTTCGCACCAATCTGTGGGCGTTGCCTAGCCTCATGGTGGTGCTGGTCGCCGGCCTGTTCGTGGTCACGTACAGCGTCGATTCGGCCGCGGCCGCGGGCCGCCTGACGCTTCCCGTCTGGGTCAGCTCGGGTGGACCGGACGTCGCCCGCCAGATACTGATTGCGATTGCCGCCGCGGTCATCACCGTGGCTGGCGTGCTGTTTTCGATAACCATCCTGGTGCTGCAGCTAGCGTCGCAACAGTTCGGGCCGCGCATGTTGCGCAACTTCATCCGCGATATCGGCACCCAGGTCAGCCTGGGCGCGTTCGTAGCCACGTTCGTGTACTCGATACTCGCGCTCCAGGCTGTGGCTGACCCACCTCAAAGCTTCGTACCGCACCTTTCGACGGTCGCGGTCGGTCTCGTGCTGCTCGATCTCGGCGTACTGATTTAGTTCATCGAGCACGTGGCATCCTCGATCCAGCTGACATCGGTCGTGTCGGGGATCGCCCAGGACTTTCGGACGACGCTTGCTCAGCTGCAAGCTGACGAGCGGCAGTTGCTGAACATCAGTAAATCCCCTTCAAGAGCACCCGCTGCGCATCTCCGGCCAAGGTCCGCGCGCGGGTGTTTCTGTGTCTGGGCCATGAGGGCCCTTGTCGACGTCGTCAGGATGTCGCGGGCGCGTGATCCGCCTGGGCTTGTCGTTTGGGTACGCGAGCGTCAGGCTTCAAGGACTTCTGTCGTAGCGCTTCGACATCCTCGCGTCGTACCCGCCAGTGGCCTGCGCGTTTGGTTTCGCCGGCCTGAGGACGTGTTGGGCGACCAGGCAGAACGCCGTCGCGGAGCCACGCGCGAACGGTCCCGTCCGTCACGCCCAGCAGCACCGCGGCGTCGCCAGGTGTGAGCTCGTCTGACGCGATCCGTTCGCTCATTATGTTCACTTGCGATGAGCCTAGCATCGCAAGTCGACGTTTCAACGACTTTGTGATTTCTGACGTTTGTTGCGCCGGCATCTCGCGTCGGTGTTTCAGCTATAGACTCGCAGACACGGGGATATTCCCCGACCCAAGCTCTTCTCGCGCTATCGCCACCTAGCCTTGGCGAGTTGCTCGGCATCAGCAATCGACCTCAAGCGTATCGTTCTCGCCGCCGTATTCGTCTGTGGCCTCGCGCTGCCCCATAGCGCGCTGGCCCAGTCAACTGACAATCCAGACTCGACAGTTGTTGATGAGCAACCATCAGTCGATGTCCCATCCGAGGACAACGCACCCGCGATGCAGCAGGGAGATGATCTGGCCGCACCTCCCGCCAGTGCTCCACCAGCGATCCCTGATTACCGCGTCAACGGGGTCTACTTGAATCGTCTTCAAGGCATTCGATCTGCCTGGACGACTCTCGAGGTCGGCGTTGAAGATATGGCACGCCAGCAGCGGCTCGGCACTTTGCGGCCAACGGTGATGCAAGGAGCAGCACGGAATTACCCAAGGATCGTTGACACTATGGAGCAACGCCTTTCCGATCTCTCGGCCCCTCCGCAGTTCGTCCATGTGCAGGAGTTACACCTGGTCGCTGCCGGCGAGTTTCGAGCAGCGCTCGACGCTGCGGAATCGTGGCTCACGACAGGTGACCCAGGGGGCCTGCGCAACGCGGAAGCGCATTTCGCGGTATTCGATCGGCTGATTGGGCAGGCGCTCCTCGAGCTGGGGTAACCTAGCGCGCGCCGACCATTGAGCGGCCTAGCCTGTGGAGCTCGCGTCGCCCGGCGCGTGACGGCAGGTAGAGCGGGTCGAGGGTTCCAAAAACGGGCCATTCTCGGAACCTTGCCTTGCCGGGGTCTTGTGAGCGCGCTTTCGAGGTCGCCGGCGCTTAAAGAAAAGTCCTCAGCTTCCATGAGAACAGGAGCCGTCGCAAACGCGCTTCCGGACATTTCGCACACGCTCTGGTTTGCGACAGCTCCGCTGAAGAGTTGCTCGCTTCCTCAATATTGTCAGCAAGAAGGTCGACAATATCGGTTCCCGTCGCAGGGTGAGAAGCCGATGGCGGCTGCCATTAGTGCCTATCGCAGGCGTTGGACTGTGATAGTTCCGGCAACGCCATCCACACGGAGACGCCAGCCCCCGGAGGATTGGTAGATGATCACGGTGGGGCTGTACGCATAATGGTAGATGTAAGCGTAGGACGTCTGCTGCCAGATCTGGCCGTTCTGTAGCTTGAAAAGCGTCTCGCCGTCCCAGCCAGTGAACTCGCCGTCAATCCGACTCTCGACAACTCCGCCACTCGAGGCGGGAGCCGCAATTGATGCAGGAGGAATAGATGGCGCAGCCGGGGTGGATCGAATGGCAGAGGCGCTCCTGCCGTCGAGCACGAGGGTGATAGTCGTGGCAGGGGGAACCCTGTATGAATCGAGGATCCATGCGCCATCCTGGGACACCCACGTCGCTAGGACGTCGCCAGGGTACTGGCACAATCGATACGGCCCTTTTTTGTCTGAAGCATCGCTGCAGTAGGACGGGCGTTGACCTCGATAGGCAGGATCCGTCGGATTGGTAAAACCTAGCCAGGGGACCTGAAAGCCTGTTCTAGTGGCGGGCGTTGCCGCTGGGCT
>JALZAL010000296.1 GCA_030948325.1 Candidatus Dormiibacterota bacterium | reverse complement strand
CTCCGGCGATCTACGTGGTCCATGTGACCCCGGAGGTGGCGATGCAGCGATCGCTCAGGCGCTTCACGGAGGAGGGCAGGGGGGCGAGCATTCAGACGATGGCAACCATTCAGGGCGGGTTGCCGGTGGGGCTTTTGGAGGTGCGCGAGCGCTTCGGTGACAAAGTCGAGTTTCGGGTCTTCGACAATCGCGTCCCTTTGCGACCACTGCAACACAGCGGGTGGGACAATCTGGTCCTACTCACCTCGGAGGGTAATCGTGAGCAAGTTGAACGACGTCTCAGAGGAGAGCTCGAGCGAATCAAAGCCGAGCGGGGCCTCAGTGAGGAAGCCTACCGACAAGCCGTCGGGCAAGCCCCCCAACGTGTCGGAAGAGGAGTGGCTGCAGGCGATCCAGGACGGCACCCAGCGAATGTCGGAAGACGAGAGCTTTCGGCTAAAGATCGCGCGGCGGCTTTCTTGAGCTTGTCGGCGGACGAGGCGGTCAGGCTCGATCCGCGACTGAGCGCTGCCTTCAAGGCGATGCACGCGGCCGAGCTGCATGCGAACACTTCGATCAGCGAACATGCCGCGCGGGCTGCCTTCATAGAAGGCACACGCAATTGCATCGGCGAATTGCTACGCGAAGGCAAAGACATTCCCGGACCGACCCTCGGCCCTGTCACCCGCAGCCGGGGCATCCGCAGATAGGCGCAAAGCGCCGGTGAGCCGGCAACGGCGCTGCGCGCAGTTCGGCGCGACCTCGCAGCTACGCCGGCCAGTGCTCCGTCAGCTTGGCCAGATCCTTGATCGACAAGCCCGTCGATCGCTCCAGCTGCTCGCGCAGCTGGATGTCTTCGGCGGTGTCGTCGTTGGCGGCGTTCGTTGCCAGATGCTTGATCTCGTCGCGCGTCGTCGACAGCGTCGTGTTCGGCGCGTTGCGGTGCTTGGCGACAATCTTGATGCTGGTCGCGATGTGAAGTTGCTCGTGCACGGCGCAAATCATTTCATCATTCGAGGACTAGCCAACAGGGCTCTGAGCTGGTTGACGCTGCGACGGCGCGGCGCCGAGCGCCGCGCAGGGCGGCAGCGTCGGCATCGATTGCTCGCCGGTTTTCCAGACCCACGGCGTCAACTCGCTGGCCTCGATGAGCTGGTCCAAGGCTTGGCGGTAGGCGTCGCCGGCGCTCGGCGGAACGAGATAGAGGGCGACGGCTGTGGGGGCCGTGTCGGACAGGACGACTGCGGCGAGCGGGCGGTCGCTCGCGAGGTTGTAGCGCAGGCCCTTCGTGAAACGCCGGCCCGCGTGCGTGAGCTGTTCGAGCAGATAAGCGTCGGCGTGGTGCTCGATCGGAATCCAGTTGGCGCTGACTGGTGCCAAGCAGATTTCCTCGAGCGAGGCCACGCCTGCGGGGCTCATGCCGAATGTGGCAACGGCGAGCAGGTGGATGGAGTCGTTCTCACTCCACAACGCGAGCTCGTGCGCGAAGCGCTTGACGATGCGTTGATAGAGATCTTCCGAGAGCAGCAAAGGCATGTCGGGAAGATGCTTGATCGTGATCTTGTGGCCATAGCGTGCCGGCTCGATGGCCTTGACCTCGCCGATCAGGAGCATCAGCTGATGCCCGCCCGCGGTCGCCATCGCGGTCCGCGCCAGCTTGGCGATGCGGCGCGCCTCGATCTCGGCCTTGTGATCGACGGAGAACGACTCGGGGATGAAGAGGAGGTCGGTCAGCGCGAAGCCCTTTGCCGTCTTGTCGGCGGCGGCTTGCAAGAGGTGCTTGCGCACGACGTACCAGGAGCGCTTGCCCCCCATAGCCGGCGTCCAGCGGTTGAGCTGGGCTTGCTCCCAGAGGTAGTGCAAGGTGCCGCGCAGGCTGAGTCGGCTGCCGTCGGTGCGCACGCTGTCGGCTTGCGGGCCAGTGCTGATGGGTAGCGACCGAGAGCCGATCTTCGAGAGCTTGAAGTCGAGCTTGAGTGCGGTCGAGCCAGCGTCGACGTCTTCCTGGATCGCGCCGGCGACTTCGCCGAGGCCGGACAGCTCGGGCGGCGGCTCGTAGGAGACGCAATCGGGATGGTGATGGCTGCCGGTGTAGGGCATGCGCTTGACCAGAAAGCGATCGTTGAAGCGGCTGACGTACATCGGCACGCCGACGGCGGGCATGCACATGCACAGCGGCCGGCTCTTGTCGCCGTAGGCCTTTGCCA
>JALZAL010000290.1 GCA_030948325.1 Candidatus Dormiibacterota bacterium | reverse complement strand
GTTTCGAGGCGCGCTTCAGCATTTCACTTCGAACCCCTGAGGATTTAACGGCTCGGTCCTCTTGATGCTGGTCTTGACCCGATCTGTGCGGGAGCGAAGCGAGACGAGTTCGCGGCGATCTTTCAGCGGATTAGGGCTGGCAGCAGAGTTCGAATCCTACAGCCCCAGCCATCGCCTTCAACCGGCGGCTCCCACGGAGTTCGGAGCGACTACCATCGCCCACAGTCCGCGACGGGCCAAGCTACAGCACGCCTGTCTGTCCCTGCCGCGTTCCGTGGCGCCCGAACTCAATCTCAACCCTTCACGTCATCGCTGGCAGCAGCCGCGTAGATGCGCCATTCCCCCGGACGCCCCTTCATTAACTCCGTTCCCCATTCTTTTGACCACGATGCCCGAGCCGGCCACGAGGTCCTTGACGGTGCTTGAAACGAGATCGCGGCGTCCGGATTCACGTGCTGAATAGTCGGACCGACAAGACTCTCCAAACGCCGAAGTCTTAGTGCGATTGAGCGTCGACTAGCCCAGCCACTGCCGTTTGCACAATGCCTCTGATTCGTATCCATGAGACGGCCTTTCCAAAAAGCCGTTACTGATCAATAGCATTCAGCGTTGATCGTGCATGGACCCAGAAGAAACCACCGAGACGCCGCCTTCAGGCTCGGTGAGCCCCGAAACACCCGCCCAGACGAATGTCCCCCCTAGTCCACACAATCCGCGAGCCACCGCTGCGGGCCTAGTCGCGATG
The DNA here is from genome assembly GCA_030948325.1 of Candidatus Dormiibacterota bacterium. The sequence goes on along the minus strand of JALZAL010000290.1, from coordinate 8,167 downwards.
GTCGCTCTGACCCTGCGATTCGGACCAGAGGTCGTGCACATGGGCTACGAGGGCATTGCTTTGCTTCTTCTCGCGATTCCCGTAGGAATTTCCGCCATCGTTCTTGGGGTGATCGGATTAGTTCGCGCCCCCAGTCGGGGCGATATCGGGATACCGTGGGCGCTTGCCGGCATCCTAGGTGGCTTCATCGCCGCCGCAGCGGCATTGGCTTGGCTCTTATCGCCGCGTCTGCTGATCTAGCTGCCGTGCCCCCCGGGTCGCGATCTCTGGCTAATGGCGTTTCTCAGCCGTGGATGCTTCAGTAGGCGGTCGACAACCTCGCTGAGCTCATAAGCGAAGCCTCCGACCACTGTTGCCAGACCTGACCAATTGACCCAGCCATCGCCTTTAGTCGACCGCCAAACATTCGGATCGCGGACAGCCTGTAGGCGCCGGGGGTGGAAGGACGATCAGTTGGGTGGAATCAACGTTTCGATTTGTTCCCGATTCTGACGAATCGCTACCGGATCCCCCAGGCGTTGCGCCGCGGCGAGGAGGCCCTCTCGAATAGGCGTGAGAAGAAGGTCGTGTCGCTTTCGCGCGCCAAACTTCCACCCGGTTATGAGTCGCAGGGCACCGACCCAATGACGTTCCTCCGGTGAGCCGTGAGCAAGGAAGTCAACAACGCGGTCGGTGCGCATTTCCAGGAGAAGGTTTCCAGGAATCCCCTCGTGAGCCGGTTGGCCGGGCCATTCGGCGTTGCCGACGCTGAACCAGCGAAGCAGGACACCTGCTCGTTTGGCCTCATTCGGAATGGCCTCGGTCAGCCGCCGTAACGTCTCGGCTTCGAGCTCGGGACCCATTTCCATGTCCCTGTCATAACGCAGGTACCGCGGACCGAGGCTGGCCAGAGATGAAGGGATGGACGCTAGCCATTCCGCTTCCGTTCGCTCCTGATCTACCGCCTTCCGGTCCGCCTCGAGAATGTCATTCAGCGGGCCCTCTGCACCGTGATCCGCGAGCCACTCGACGAATGCGCGTGGCTCACGAAGCTCCGCATGACTGTCCCAATCCGAGTCGAGCCAACGACCTTGATGGAGGCCAATTCCAGCGATCCTCACGCCGACCGCGTCGAACACCGATATTTCGTACTCACCGTGACACGTGCACAGCTCTTCGCGGGCGTCGCCTATCACGAGCCAGCGCCGAAGGTCCTGTAGCTCGGCGCCCCGAAATATGGCTGGCAACCCGCCCCTCCAGTTATCGAATATTGAAGCTGCAGCTGCCTGTCGCCAGATCGCGTCAAGGCTGGCCTGGCTCGGTGGCGGCCGTGTCCCTTCGACCATGTCTTTGTACGCCTTGTCGACGAGTGCCGAGCGGCCATCGGGGAACTCCATCTTGAAAAACGTCGGACCATCGTCAGATTTGGCGCCTACGAGCCGAAATCGGACCGGACCCTCTTCGGACATCACACCATTATGGAGAGTCAATCTGCCCCAGGTGCGTGCTCGCCGCGAGACTGACTACCGACCCCTTAACTTCGTGAACAAGATTGCTGAGAAGGGTTGCCAAACCTGACCAATTGACCCGGCCACGGAAAACGCCTGACCCTGGCCGGGGTCGCCGCCAAAACAGAACGACGCGGTTCGCCAAAGTCCATTTGAAGTTGAGCGCGCGGGTCAACAGTTCGCCGCCGCTCGTCAGCGTTCGCCATAGTTCGCCGGCGTTGCTGTACGTTGCTGTCAAAATCGCCTGCCCTAGATATCTGCCGCCGCTAAGCGGCATGAAAGATGTAGAAGTGGACAAGTTTGACGACGGCAGAGTCGCCGGACCCGCCAGCAAACGCCCCTCCGGGCACCGCCGTGAGGTCAGCCGCCGACGGCGCGTCCGCGAGTGTCGTACCGCCCGCGCCGAGTAGGCGGCCGTTGAGGTAGACGGCAGCACGGTCGCCCTTCACCCAAAGCAGCAGTCGGTTCAGCTTGCCCACGCGTAGGTGTCCTGCAGGCATCCGGTCGTTGTCGATCTTGCCCATAACAAGGTCCGTCCCGTGAGGTCCGAGCGCCTCATAGATCCCGTAATTTCCATCGTTATTCAGGAGCACTGTGAGACAGTCTCCTGAATGACAGCGAACGTCCATTCCCGTGAATTGCAGCGTAGGCGAAGCGACTGGGATAAAGTCTGCAATGACGATCGCCGATCCCGGCGCCGCGGCATTGACCTGGGCGATAACGTCCTTATTCTGGCTCGACAACTGACACGCCCCGGGAACGCTGGCCACAGAGCCAAGGTTGCTGTCTCGCCCGGTCGTTCCGTCGTACGCCTCGGTAGCGAGGCCGTCGGGGATTGTCCCGCCCCTGCAATCGGCGGCGAGGACGGCAGGACCGACCTTGAAGTGTCCGCACGGACTCGTCGTACCCGGGGTCACCTTTCCTTGGGGCTGGAAGAGGGGTTCGTCCGGGCACATGAGGACAAGGTCGGGATCTCCCCCAATCCAAGGCCGCCGAGTTGACGCCAGGTTAGAGCCTGGTATCGCTCCGGCGCTCGTGCTGCGTTGGCCGCTCGAGCGCGGCCCCGAGGCCGAGGTTCCGGAGGCTCCACAACCTGTCCCAGCCAGCACCATGAGACCTGCCACGACGATGATGCCAGTTTTCCACGAGCGTTGGATAAGATCCATCTTTGATTCCTCCCGGCGATTAGTTCTGCGGACAGCCGCACAGTAGGTGACCGCGAGCGCTGATACCTCAGGGGTAGCCCTGATTTCCCGGGACACTGTTTGTGCCAGAATGCCGGCATGTCGACGACGGTCCTGATCGTCGACGACCATTCAAGTTTCCGCTCCTTCGCACGGGCTCTTCTGCGAGCGGAGGGATACCGCGTGGTCGGAGAGGCGGCCGATGGCAGTTCCGGCCTCAAGGAGATCCGCCGGCTCAGACCCGACCTGGTCTTGCTGGACGTGCAACTCCCCGACATCGACGGCTTCGAGGTGCTGAAACGGCTCGCCGCCGAAGGAAACCCTGCGGCCATCATCCTGATTTCGAGCCGCGACGCATCCGACTACCGCCGCCGGCTGGTCGAGAGCGGCGCCCGTGGCTTCATCCCGAAGTCGGAGCTCTCGGGAGCTTCAATCCGCGCCATGCTGGACGCCGCCGGGTGAATCGCCGCCTGCTTGCCGTCTTGTTGACGGCGGGGATGGTGACGCTGATCACGACCTTCGCGCTCGGTGCGTTCGTTTACGGATATGGACGCCCTGAGGCCTGGCGACTTGGCCTCGAGCTCGGCGTTGGCGTTTCATTCATCGGAACCGGGATCATCGCCTGGTTTCGCCGCCCCGACAACCGCATCGGCAGGCTCCTTCTCGCCACCGGATTCGCCTGGCTGCTCGGCCACGTGGCGCTCGCCTATGTCAAGTCACCCGCCACCTACACCCTGCGGTGGCTGCTGAGCAGCGTGTACCTGGCCATCCTCGTGCAGATCCTTTTTGCGTTTCCCAGCGGACGCCTCTCCTCGCGGCGGATGCGCTTCCTTTGCCTCGCCGCCTATGGAGACGCGATCCTCGGGAGCCTTGCAACCCTCATGTTCCTCGATACCCGGACTCGAGCACTCGACCCCAACCTCAATCTCCTCCTCCTCTTTCCTGATCGCGGGCTCTTCAACCTGGCCGACTTTCTTGTGGTCTCTCTCACGATCGGGCTCACCTTCAGCATCCTCACGGTTTTTGTACTGCGCTGGGGGCGTGCAACCGGACCGGCCCGCCGGATCATTGCTCCGGTCGGCTGGTCCCTAGCGCTGGCAGGGCTCGCGTTCATCGCCGACACGGTCGTAAGCCGGATGCCCGCGCTCCCATCGTGGGAGCCTGTGGTGTCGGCCGTCACGCTTACCGGCGCCGTGATGCTCGTTCCGATCGCGTTCCTGGTCGGCCTGCTGCGGAGCCAGCTCGCGCGCTCAGCAGTTGGCGATCTGGTCATCGAGCTTGGCGAGACCACGAAACCCAGTCGGCTCCGTGAAGCCCTTGCCCACGCCTTAGGTGATCCGTCGCTCAAAATCGCGTACTGGCTTCCTGAGCGGCAGGCTTATGTCGACGAGGCCGGGCGCCCCCTGGATTTGCCGCAAACGGGTTCCTCGCAGGTCGTGACTACGCTGCAGCAAGAGGGAGAACCGGTCGCCGCCCTGATTCATGACGCGGCCCTGGCGGAGGAACCACGTTTGGTGGAGGCGGTGGCGGCCGCCGCCCGCCTCGCCGTGGAGAATGAACGCCTGCACGCCGACCTGCGGGCTCGCCTGGAAGAGATTCGGGCGTCGCGAGCACGAATCGTCGAGGCCGCCGACACCGAGCGCCGGCGACTCGAGCGGGACCTTCATGATGGCGCCCAGCAACGCCTGGTCGGGATCTCGCTCGCTCTCCGCCTTGCCATCTCGCGCCTAAAGCGAGGTGCGGACCCGGAGGTCGATCACGCGCTCGACGAGGCGAGTCGAGAGTTGACCGAGGCTTTGTCTGAATTGCGCGAGCTCGCTCGTGGGATCCATCCGGCCATCTTGACCGAAGAGGGTCTCGGACCGGCCCTCGAGTCACTCGTCGAGCGAGCGCGGATCCCTGTCGTCCTGAAGAGCATTCCGAGCGGCCGGCTGCCCATAGCCGTCGAGGCGGCCGCCTATTTCATCGTCTCGGAAGCGCTCGCCAACGTGGCCAAATACGCTCAGGCGACATGTGCCACCGTCAGCGCCACTCCACTGGGCGGCCGCATTGTGCTCGAGGTTTCGGATGACGGCATCGGTGGGGCCGACGCCGTGCGGGGCAGCGGTCTTCGGGGCCTGGTCGACCGCGTGTCTGCGCTAGATGGCTCCGTCCGCGTCGTCAGCCCTGCCGGGAAGGGGACGACAGTTCACGCCGAAATCCCGTGCGTGTCGTCGTAGCCGACGACTCCACTCTGCTCCGCGAAGGCCTGTGCCGGCTGCTCGAGGAGGCTGGCTTCGACGTGGCGGGACAGGCGGCCAATGCGCAGGAGCTGCTGCAGCTTGTCCGGGTTAGCCACCCGAACGTGGCGATCGTCGACATCCGCATGCCACCCACTCATACGGATGAGGGTCTTCGAGCCGCCGAGGAGATTCGGGCTGATCACCCGGGCGTTGGCGTGCTCATCCTCTCCGAATACCTGGAGACGCATTATGCGGTCCGACTGGTCCAGGCAGCCTCCGGCGGCATGGGATACCTCCTCAAGGATCGCGTCTCCGACCTCTCCAGCTTTCTCGACGCCGTACGCCGGGTGGCGAGCGGCGAATTCGTGATCGACCCGGACATCGTCGCCCAACTCATGCGGCGCCGCCATCCCCAGAATCCAATGGACGACTTGACCCCGCGAGAGATCGAGGTTCTTCGTCTGATGGCGGAGGGGCGTTCAAACCGCTCGATCTGCCAGAAGCTCTTCCTGAGTCCAAATACGGTGGAGAGCCACGTCAGGAACATCCTTTCCAAAATGGGACTGGAAGAAAGCGCCAACGAGAATCGCCGCGTCCTTGCCGTGATCACCTTCCTGCGCAAGGGTCCATCGGTCATTTAGCAAGAGCAATCAGGGCTAGCCCTGATGCGTCAGCAGAGTTGAGGTCGTAGGCTCCCGCTGTAGAGAAGTTTTCTTTACGAAGGGAGACCATGAAACTCAGTAGTGGGCGGGGCATCGGCAGGTGGCTCATTTCCGCGCTCGCGGCACTCGCTCTTGCCGGTTGCGGCAGCACGGTCGCAACGACTCGACCCGGTGCGGTGGCGTCCGCTTCGGCGAGCATCATGGCGACTCCAAAACCGCTTTCGGCTCTCACGCCAAATCCGGGTGTTACTGTCTATCCGGCCGGCCCGTGTGGAACAAAGTCATGCGTCGCGAGATGGGATGGCACTTCGCTCGACTCTGGCCCACTGGCCTTTCACATCACGGATTCGGGGTGGTACGCGGTGGGTCACTACCTGCATCCCGACCCCGGAGCGACCTGCACCATCACCGCCTTCTCGCTTACGGATCAGAATGGCGGGGAGATCGGAGGGTCGAGCGAAGAGCAGCTGCAAATCGCCCAATATGGCGATACGGCGACGGAGAACTTCGAGCCCGGGGACTACACGATCCACCTCGCAGTATCCGGGTGCATGTGGCGGGTTCTTGTCTATAAGTCCTCGATCCCATGATGGCCTGGTCCGCGTCAGCTCAGCCAAAGACCATCCCTGTCCCGAGTTCAACCAATCTCAGTCCTACACGGGACGCGCGACCTATATGATCTCGCCAATGGGCGCGGGTGCCCGGTACCGACGGAACCCCCGCTGGGCCCTCGTACTCGAGAAGGGCCTTGTGCTCTGCCACGCCGGCGCCGACGCCTTTACTCGATCGAGGACATCCAGAGCGATGCTGCCAGAGAACTCCTCGGCCATTGGAAGGCGGACGACCTCGAGCCCGACCGGCTTTCGGCATGCGTCCGCCGACTCTGGTCACAGCTGCTCACGGCAGGCGCGGTCACGCTCCAGGTCGAACGCCCGGTAGAGTCGATTGGGCTGCGCTGCGTGGGAGACGACCCGAGTTCCTTCACGACCAGACTTGTGGAGTTGCTGACCGCAGCCGGAGTCGAGTGGTGGCGGAGCAGGACACTCCTCTACTCGTATTCCTCCGGAGGAAGGGCCACCTGGCACTGAAGTGAGTGGCTTTGGCCGGCACCGCGTTCTCGCCCTGATGTTGATCTCGGTTAGTCTCACCGCATGTGGCTCGCCCACGAATCCACTGGATTCGGCGCCCCGCCTCGCACACCCGCCAGCAACGCTCCATGATCTCACGACACTGGCTGCGAGCGCCGATCCGTCGGCTGTGGATGAAATAAATCATGGTTCCCGGGGGTTTTACCCGTCGACGACGAGTGCCGACGTCGATTGCCTAAAGCCCCATCGTGAAGTGATTCTTCGGAATGGGCTCTCGGAACAGCAGGCGGTCAGCGACCTCTTAGGCTACTTCTTCCACCATTCGGTCGAAAACTCCTGCGGATCGGAGGTCTGGGTCTATCATCCCTTCACTGGTAATCAGCCTCGTGGCCCCGACGCCGGATCCATCACCCTAGATGTCGCGGATGGCGAGCAGAAGCTCGCCATCCGCCTTGGTGTCAATGAGTACGACGTCACATATACTTGCGCCTCTGGACTGTGCCTACCGGGGCGGCTCACCACCGGTACTTATACGACCCAGAATTTCCTGCCCGGCATGGTCCTCACCGTACCGAGCAGTGGATGGTCGAGCGGTGAAGACAGCGCTGGTGAATTCAACCTCCATCGCGTCGACAACCCCACTGGGACGATCCATTTCTGGGTCGATCCTCACCCTATAGCAAAGTCGACAGACCCGGTCGAACCAGGAACAGTAAGAGTCCGGGGAGTGCCGGCGACCCCCAAGGGCCTGATCGCCTGGTTGGAAAAGGATCCCGATTTGATCGTGTCCGACCCGACGGTCCGAACAATTGCTGGAGGAATCCAGGCAAGCTACGTAGATGTCGACGCGGCTCTTACAGTCCCCCCTTCGGACCGCCACTACTATTTCGACTTCGGCGGGATCTATGGCGACAACACCCCGAGTCCCGGCTATGACTTCCACTACGGTTCTGGCCGCGGCGAGCGAGTGCGCCTCTATTTCGCGAGCATTAGCAGCGGATCAACGGCGCACCTGCTCGTGATCTCGGTCTATGCTCACGACCCTGCTACTTTCGCGAGCCTCGTTGCCAGCGCGCAGCCGTTTTTGGACTCTCTCCACTTGCCCGCGGACTTGCCCACTCGTCCGCGATAGCCTGCAAGCAGGGAGGTGAGCGCTGGCATGGAAGCCACCGCCCTGACCAAGCGGTTACGGTAACAACTCCTGCCCTCACCGAATGGAACCTTCCGCTTCCTGCGAGGCACGTGGTTGCGCTCGTCGGTCCCACCGCGCGGGCAAGACAACACTCCTCCACCTTGCGATGGGCTTTCTCAATCCGACGGACGGCCATATCAAGGTCTTCGGATGGTCGCCGCAGGCGCAGCCGACCATCGTGGCGATCACTGGCCTAATTCAAGAATGGCGGGGGCGCGACGGGAACGATCCGTCCTTCGACATCGCCAAGGATGCCGAACGTCGGTTTTGAAGACCGCGGAGCCCACCTGAGCCCATGCACCCCCGTGCCGGCTGAGCTTACAGAACGGCGT
>JALZAL010000261.1 GCA_030948325.1 Candidatus Dormiibacterota bacterium | reverse complement strand
GGGGTTTCATGGCGGTCCCGACCGGATTCGAACCGGCGTTCTCGGCCTTGACAGGGCCGCGTGTTTGGCCAGGCTACACCACGGGACCGACGGCGGCTAAGTCTACCAGCGGGTGGCTCTTTCCCTGCCCTACGGGGCGGTTCCCGAGAACCTCACACCTATAATTCGGGCGGTGAGCGACACCCAGCGGATCGGAGGCGGATCCCCGGACGATCTGAGGAAGCGCTTCCAGATCCTGGAACGCGTGGCGATCTTCTTCACGCTGCCCGACAACATCCTCCACGCCCTCGCAAGGCGGCTGGCGCCGGCGTCCGCGACCAAGGGTTCAATCATCGTTCACCAGGGCGATCCCGGGGATACCATGTTCGTGGTCGAATCGGGCCGCTGCGAGGTCTTCGTCGAGGAGTCCCCAGGACACACCATCACCATCGCCCTGATGGGGCCTGACGACTTCTTCGGCGAGATGGCCCTGATCTCCGAAGAGACGCGTACCGCGAGCGTGCGCGCCCTGGAGGATTGCCAGCTGCTCACCCTCGACCGCAAGACGCTCTACGAGACGCTGCCCGCAGACTCCGACGCCATCATCGAGCTGACCAAGCTGGTCGAGCAGCGCAAGGACACCCTTCCCAACCTGATTGCGCGGGCAAGGATGGTCGCGCCCGAGCAGGCGGCATCGACTGTCGCCGTCTACTCACCCAAGGGCGGGTCAGGCCGCACCACAGTTGCCGTAAACCTCGCGGCCGCGCTCGGCAAGCGGTTCCCGGGCGAGGTGCTGCTTGTCGACCTTGCCCTCCCCTACAACCACGCTGCGCTCATCTCGTACCTGACGCCGACCGGCTGCCTCGCGGCTGCAAGTCAGGTGCCGCCCGCCAACTTCGAGGAGGCCGTGCTGGGGGCGATCCTCCACCACCCAGGCGGGATGATGCTGCTCCCAGGCGTGTTGCGAGCCGAGCAGGCCGACCTGATCAGCGTCGACCTCGTGAACCGCGCGATGGGGATCCTGGTCAACGCGTTCCGATACATCGTTTTCGACCTGGGCGTCGCGTTCACGGACATTGTGATCAGCGTCCTCGACCACTCACAGCGCGTACTGGTCATCGTGACGCCCGAGCTCTCTTCGCTCAAGGATGTCGGCGAGCTCTTGAACATCTTCACCAATGTGCTCAATATCGTTCCCGGCCGGGTCATCCTCGCCCTTAACAACAAGGTGCCCAAGTCGGTTGTGAGCAAGGAGGACGTGGTCCGGACGCTCAAGCAGGAGCTCGCCGTCGAGATCGACTTCGATGGCACCAAGCCCGACGAGGCGGCCGTCAAGGGCGAGATCCTGGTCCTCACCGATCCAAAGAGTGCAATCACCCGTGGGGCGGAGCAACTGGCCCAGCTGATCTCCGGCCAGACCGCCGCCGAGGTCAAGGGCGCCCGGAAGGGATTCAAGCTCGGAAAGAGCTGACGTAGCTCGTTGTTGGGCGGCGGAGCTCCTGCTAAGATCATCTGGTGATCGAACAAGCTGTCGTCTCATTAACCTCTGACGCTCAGTCTCGCCTCAAGGATCTTCTCGCCAAGGAAGGCAATCCGCAGCTGGCCCTGCGCATCTTCGTGAGCGGCGGTGGCTGCTCCGGGATGCAGTACGGTATGGCCTTCGATGACACCCGCCGCGCCGACGACCTCATAGTCGACCAGGACGGCGTGCAAATCATCGTCGACGACTTCAGCGCCCCGTATATCCGGGGGTCGGAGATCGACTACGTTGACAGCCTCATGGGAGCAGGCTTCACAGTTCACAACCCCAACGCCGTCCACTCCTGCTCGTGTGGTACGTCGTTCGACACCGGCGACGATGCAGGCGAAGCCAAGGCTTGCGGCTGCGGCCACTGACCATCTAGTTTCTAAAAGGGCGCCAGCCGAGGGTTGGCGCCCTTATCTTTTTCCCGTGATGTTCCGCTCAAGACGGTTGCGCGAGTCGGTCCTGCTGACCTTGGGGGTCCTCACCCCGATCGGCATACTCGCGGTCAACATCTCCGCTTTCGTGATGACACACCTCGCCCAGTTCCGGATTGGCATCGCGGCCCTGGCCCTCCTCAGCGGCCTGGTGCTCAACGGGCTGACTGCCTGGTGGCTCCTCCGCCTCGCCAGTCGCAGCGCCGCACCGCTTTTCCGCGAGTACCGGATGTGGGCGATCGGCGCCGCGGTCTTGATCGTCGCACTGACGGCCGCAGGAGGCGGTTACCTCACCTACCTGGGTATGCGCGATCCGCGGCGCCTTCCGGACACCCTGTCGATGGTGGTGGCGACGTTCATGCTGCTGCTCCCACTCGCCGTGACGTTCGCCGGCCGCAGGATGGCCGGCATGGGCGGGATCATCCCCGTCGACG
>JALZAL010000252.1 GCA_030948325.1 Candidatus Dormiibacterota bacterium | reverse complement strand
TCCGCGACTACGGGCGGGGTCGGTCAGTTCTCCGGAGCAGCCTGGGCACGCGCATCTGCCCACGGCGACGCGAGCCAGTGCGGCGGCGCGGTCGAACATGCGTTTGGGAATCGTACCGCAAGGACTGCCTGGTCAGCGAGCCTCCAACCTGAAGCCAAGATCAGCGAGATCGGCCGGAGTAATCCACCAGCTCAGCTCGGTCGCGGTCGCGGTGATCTCCAGGCGGCCGGTCCGCGATTCGATGGTTCCGACCTCTACCAATTCCCGCGGGTCAACATCTTCACGGGCGCGGGTCGGATAGCCAGTCGGATAGTTGTGGAGCATTCGGCCGGCTGCCTGGGCCGCTCTCGCGCGGTACAGCTCCAGGTTCGTGGCGCCAATGACATTACCTTCGAAGTAGATGCGGATCTCCCCGTGAGCTAGCGGAAGTCCGACGATCGCCGAACCGTAAGCTAATTCCGTGCATAGCCTCGACTCTGGATGGGGCACGTAGAGCATCAGGCGCGCGGGCGCGTCAACTGGGAGTCCCACAGGTTCTGAGACTATCGCACCCTGTGCGACTTGGCGTTTTACGCCTAACTACGATCAGTTAAGTGGGCCAGCCCGTCTGGAGACTGAACCAACCCCGACGCATGATTGGATGCGCTCGGATGGGTGGTGGGTCTCTGCGTTCGCCTGTGGTGATGGTGCCGGCACGGCGGTCTTCGGCTTTCGTTGCGCAGTGAACACGTCGTCAGAATCGTCAGAGTCGCGGCCCTGGGCGATAGGCGCTTGCACGGCTAGCCGCCACGACGCGATCCCATCTCCCGCGCCTGCTGCGACTCGGAATCCGGGGAAGTCTAGCCATACGAACAGGTGTTCGTTATGCTTCTTTGGTGTCCGACCCTCTATCGTTCCCACCGTGTCAGCGACGGTCCTGTCGGCCGGCTGAGAGAGCCCGGTGAAACGCGCCCTCGTCGCCGTGCTGGTCATTGCCGTGGTGCTGCCTTTGGTTGCGGTCATCGCGGTGTTTGTGATCAACCTGAAGCAGATCACGTCGTTGGCGTATCTGGCATTCATACCCGCCTGGCTGTTCTTCACTTTTCAGCTCACCTATCGGTACTGGGACAAGTTCTACTTCTTTGTCGAGCGGACAAAGCTGCGTCTAACGGGTGCCGGGGCCACGTGCAGCTTCGACGCCGAGTTCAAGGTGCCCGACGTTGATCGCGACATGGTCAAGCGGATCGCGGATGATCTCCGGGCGCCAGACAAGTCGTCGCGCCTCATCGCCCAGGAGCCGATGAAAATCGTCTTCCAGATGCAGGGCATGACCGTCGCCGTCTCCGGACACGTTGCAGCAAGCGTCACGCCGGTACCAGATTCGGCGACCGTGGTGGTCCAGATTGTCGAAGCGACCTGGCCTTTTCGGAAGGCGCTTCAGGTTGCGTCGGAGAGTGCACCAGCGCTATTCGAGCAGGCGAGCAAGGCGGTCTCGGCGACGGGCGAAAAATACACGGTCGACGTCAGGTTCGGGTCCGGCAATCCCTATTTCGGCTTCTTCGTTCGCAACCTCAATCTAGCAAAGGTGGATCGGTTCATAGTCGAGATGCACCTCGAAGCCCAGGGCGACCCGAAGGCGGCTTTTCTTCACGCAAACAACCACCATTTGACTATCACAACTAGAAAGTCCAGCATCCTGGCATCGATGTCGAAACGGTATATCGCGCTCAGCTCCTAGCCGATGGCGGTCGGGTTCGGAGTTGCCGACGTCGAGGGCTTTCCTACTGAGCGATTTCAGACCAGCCAGCAGCGAGCCATTGACGGCGACGACGCGGTCACGACAATCGTCGAACCGGTGCGGGGGTGGAGCCACCCGGAATTCAAGAAGTTCGAGGTGGTCCACGAAAGCCGCCTCTATTTCGAAGGTCGGTTTAGGAATGAGCCGATCGATTCCGTTGTCCGAAGGTATCGGTTTTTCGTCTACCTAGATGCTGATCGAAAGACCGCATTCGTCCAAGCGACCAAAAAGCTATGGCACGAAGCCTTTCGGCGGATTGAGAAAGATCAGCACGCGACCCTGACATGGAAGCCGCGTGAGCTAGACCTTATTGCCCTGAGAGCAAAGCTTGAGCCGCGGATTGGCGGGGGCTGGTTTGGGGACATGAAGATCGCCAAGGTGGAGACGGCGGGCATCTTCGGGGCGAACGTTGCCTCCAGCGACGAATGGGAGCGTTACGAGCAACTTGGCAGACTGAGTGCGATCATCATCGACTTCACATTCGGGGACGATGATTACAAGTTGATGCTCGGCCAGGACTCAACGATCGTCATTTACCGCGACTTGGCGGAAGCAGAGAATCTCGCGTTTGTGAAAGCGATTCTGTCGTGGATCGCAACCGGCAACTAGCCCACTCGGCCAATAGAACCGGCATGCCGTGAGGGCAACGGTTAACGGCCAAAGCTTCGTTCGCTCGGTGAGTATGTGTGGGCACGTATTGCCCATTCGAAGCGGAGGCGGTCGGAGGGGAGAGATAGTTCTCAAGACCATGGGATCTGAGTTGCAATGCTCAGCGGACAACGGCACGTACACAATCTCAGCGGCGATCGATGCGTCAGTCGAGCAAGAGGGCTGTATTGGTGTGCCGGCAGAGATTCTTACTGGCTTCACAGCCGCCGTGGACGACATCGAAGATGTGGCTCTGAACTTCAGTTCGGCCAGCTCCGAGTTGCACTTGGCATGCGCATCCTTCGACCCTCGGATAAGGTGCCGGGGCGATGCGACCCCGCCTCTAGAAGTGACTGCCGATGACGCCTCCGCCACCGTGGAGTTACAGGCAGGTGAGTTCTTAGACGGCGTTCGCAGCGTGGTCTTTGCCGCCAGCAACCAGGATCATCGCCCAGCCCTTACCGGAGTCCTCATTTCGATCGAGTCTGGCTCGGTGGAACTGCGGGCAACGGACGGTCATCGGATCGCCTGGCGTCGGTTGAAGGGCGTAGCGTCTGCTCGCGTCAACCGCTCTCAGATCATCCCCGCTGCCACTCTCGAAGAAGCGCTCTCGGTTTTCAATCCCGCCAATCAGTCCAAATTGACTCTCGCATTCGATCGCGACGGCCGTCGCTTCCAACTCAGCGACGGTCGCACTCAGTTGGTTTCGCGCTTAATCGACGGCACCTTTCCGAACGTTGACCAGGTCCGAGGCCTCAATGGCAAGGCGGTGATCACCGTGGCCGCCCACGAGTTATCCGCCAAGGTGCGTGCGACAGCCGTTTGGGCTCGGGCCGGCGACCACGTGATCCGGCTGTACTCCGCTGAAACGCTGACACTCACCGCATCAACGAAGGATGTGGGGGACATTCGTACGCTGGTCAACGCACAGTGCGCCGGACAGCCGGCACGAGTAGCTTTGAATTCCCAGTTCCTACTCGACTGCTGCGCTGCCGCTCACGATTCAACTCTTGAAATGCAGATGACCGACGAAAACTCGCCAACTTCTATTCGTCATCTGGGTTCAGATGAGTACGAGTACGTGATGATGTCGATGAAGCTGTCGGACTGGCCCGAGTGATCAGGCGATCGGCTGCCCGTAGTCTGCGAAAAGTTGCACGACTGATTGTGTCGTGGTTACTGCCTTCGCAGCTCGCCGGGCCGCCTCATCATTTAGGTCGATGCTTCTGAAGACATCGTCGCTAGTCTTCGCAATAACCAGAATGCGGCCAAATCGTTCGCCGTGAAGCGCAGCGTAGTCGGCTAGCCCAACCAACTTCCGTGCAGTGTCGCCCTCGTCGGTCCTATGGGGTTCGACCAAATCGACCACAAGGCCGGTTTTGAGCTTCCTGACTACAAGGAAGTCCGGATACATGTTCGCCTCATCGCCATGGGCATCCTTATAGGTCAGTGAGAACGACCATTCTTTGCGCGGCAGATTTCTCAACCACCACAGATTTTCGGTCCGACTAAGCACTATTTCGAGAACGGACCGCTCCCAGCCGGTGGCGCTAGCTCGAAACTTCTGGTCGTCCTTATCAACAAACATATGATGCGGCCAGACATCGCCCTCACTTGAACCCTGAATCGTCAGCGGCAGCTTGAGGGGAGACTCTTCGGCGACTAGGGCCGTACGCCTGACTCGGCTGTAATTCGAACGTGCCTCTTCAGATAAAGCGCTGATTTTCGGCTGGTACTGGCTCATCCATTCTGTAATGCGACCAAGGCAGATTTGCTCTAGTCGGTCGATAACGACTGGCCGCGAGATGAGAACCAGCAGCTCACGTTTCGCTGTCGGCGGGTCAACATTCTTGCCAGCTCTCGCCTTCACATAGGCCAGGTGCAGCCCTTCGCCCAAGCGGCGCCCACACGCTGCGAAAAGTTCGTCAAGGTTTGCTTCCTCTAGCTTTACGATCCGAGATTCGGTAACTGTCTCCATCCCGCCCAATTCGACTGCGAGTCCTGAAATCTCAACCTCAGCAAGCCCCTTCAGTTGAGCCAGGAACTCGGGGTTCTTCGCGAGCGCGCGGCGCTCAGCGTCAAGCCTGCCAACAATCGCATCCCTGGCTTCGGTCGCAGCGTTCGGTCGCAGGCCGTCCTGGGCGAGATAGCGACCCAATGCCATGAGTCGTTTCACATTCGACATTGGAGGCACCCGGCGGGCGCGATAGGTAGGCAGTCCGTCCAGGGCACCGAAGGCATCGTTACTCTTCGCCACCCGGACGAGTTGGCGAGGCAATGCGACGGAAACTTCAACTTCGGCCGCCACCTGCTCATCACCTGGCACGGTGAGCGCCGCGACGACACGCTTTACGGCCTTGGCGTCGTAGTTCGGTAGATAGAGGGCGACCGAGTTCAGCAGTTCATCGCTCTCGACCCGCCGAGCCAGCGGCGTCCTAACCATGCGGCCAATGAGCTGAGCTATCGAGGTGTAATCGAGGGCACGGCGGAACGACATCATCACCTCGGCGCGAGGACAGTCCCAACCAGTGTTCAGGCTGAGCTTGAAGAACACGACCCGAATCTCAGGGTCATCCTGAATATCAGGCGGCGCGATCGGGCGAAGGTTGACACCGTCAACCTGAACCACCACGCGCTCTTGAAAGCAATGGGCAACAGCACCGTCAGAGAGTGGTCCGGCGGCCTGTCGAATGATCTCGACGGCACGTTTCAAGTCCGTCGCCGTTGGTCTCTTACCCGAAGCGTCTTCGACTTGGACAACAAGAATTGGGCGCACCGTGGGAGTCACCTTCTCGCGCTGGCAGTAGTCAGCCCACTCTTTGCTCATGTGAGCCCACGTCTCGGCTGACTCGCGAAGCAAAGTCCAGTCGGCTTCGACAGCAGACCTTGGGTGGAGAACCAAGACCTTTTCTTTGATCAGCCCGGACTCTCTAACGGCGGCAATATCAACGTTGATCTGCCTGGGCACTATGCCGGCCACGCCACCAAGAAGGTCGGTAAAGCGGGTAGGGGTGGCGCTGATGCCTACAACGAGCGGGATTCCGGGGATTTCTCCCGGAGACCCCTTGATGAACTTCTGGACGATGCTTGCGACCAGCTCGACATCAGCCCTTCGCTGCATCATCCCCTTATGCGCTTCATCGAGGATCAGAACAAGGCCGGCCGGGTTCTTGCTAAGTGTGTTGGAGATCGTGTCCCAGATCGTGTAGGTGCGCTCGTCGCTTCGCTGGACGAGATGACGATCCTTGCCAAGTTTCTGAGTGTTGAGGAAATACAGGCGCCGTGGCTCGAACTCAGGTTGATTGAACGTGTTCTCTATCGTGATGATGTCCGACACGCCGATCACGCTGGAAGTCGCCAGTATCTTTCGTCTCGACTGCTCGTTAAGTTCCGGCTGGTCGCTCAGCCACAAGAAGCTGATGTCGTCCCTGCCAGCGAACTGTCCGTCGCCCTCGATGATTTGCTCGATCAAGGCAGTGACCATGAGCGTCTTGCCTGAACCGGTGGGAGACGACAGCACTATCGCTTGACGATCGCCGCCGCCGCGCACCTCGCTGTACGCAAGGCGGAAGCGCCTGTATAGGTCAGCTACGGAAGTTGATTGGAAGTCCTTGAGCTGGACCTTCACTGCATGTGGCCGACGTTAATCTGGAAGTTGCGCAGGTAGTCGCGATACAGCATCGAGGTAGTCCATTGGCCTCCAAATGCATCAACCATTTCTGCGTAAGCCTCTTCAGAGTCCGTTACCAGAAAGACCCTCCGGACATGCGAATCCGCGAGGGCCATTTTGAACGCTCTAAAACGCGCCTCGTCAAAAAGCAGCGCGTAAGCCCCGCCGTCGGCTATTGCCCAGCCCTTGGTCCCCGGCCTAACTCGTCGGGAACCTATCGACCCGCTCATCAGCCACAAACAAGGGTTCACGGCATCGAATGCCTTGCCCAGCTCCACGCTGTCTTTGTCGAGGTAATCAAGCCGGAAGAACTCGACATTCTCTTCAAAGCCATCCGCAAACGGCCGGCCACTTCGGTATCGGCCCAGAACCGCCGTGCCATCGGGGCGCACCCCGGTTACGGCTGCTGAGCATCGCGGCTTGGTCACTGCCTCGAAGATTCCATGCTTCTCGAAGTCGGCATCGCCGCGCCAGAGATTCTTTCGGTGCAGTTCGGCGGCGAGCTGGTCTGACACTTCGTTGTTGGTCACTAGGACCGACCTGCGTCGTCCACCGTCGTCGGCGTTAAGCAGGCACGTAGCGTGAAATGTGGTTCCCGACCCAGCGAAGAAATCGAGGATCAATGCGTCAGGCCGATTGCGAACGACCGCTGCCAAACAGTCCCGTACGGCGTAGATGGATTTTGGGAACGGAAAGAGATTGCGCTGCCCGAGGAACGCGTTTACGACGTTGGTTCCATGGGTGCCCGCGTCGTGAGCCTTGTCCCACCACACGGTCTTCAGACGCCGGACATTCTTTCGCGGGCGCCGATGATTAAGTGTGTACGGCTGAGGCAGGGACGGGCTGTGCCGGCCGATGACTATGGCGCCATCGTCAATGTAAGACTGCATCGTCTCGCGGTTGTAGCGCCAGACGCGTTCCTCCCCGTCAGCGTTGATGGGATAGACCGAAAGGACGTCGCCACTCTTCGTGACTTCGTAACGGTCGTCCCGCGCGAGCAGCGGCCCCACACCGACAACTGTCCGTTTGGCCTCGTCAATCAGAAGCGCATAAAACTGATTGGGTCGCGCTTCGCGGTGCGAAGACTCTTGACCCCGGCGTCGCAGAAACAAGTCCTCATATTCCGCCGCCCGAGCGCCGGGAGGACCGGCGCCATTTGCCTCGCTTGGGTCCATAGGCTCCAGCTCGGCCTCAAGCTGCTCCGCCTCACTTTCCGCCAGATTGAAAGCGTTTTCAAGAATGGGTTTGAAGGACTCATCGAGTTTGCTTTCGGCAGCCAGGAGATCGGATAGGGGGGTGCCAGCCATCTCGACCAACACGCGTATCAGCGCTCCGACTCTATCGTCGTCACCGCCGTCGTCCATGTCGCCCGCGTCCGCAGGTTTCGGGTTAATGACGTCGTGCCCGACGTTCGGGACAACAAAGATGGCCTGCTCATCAACGCGGCCAAAGTTGGCTTTGAACGTACCTTTCGGATTGTTGACGATCGTCACCACGTATCTGAGGTAAGCGGGGCTTCTGAACACGTCCTCGACCACCATCCCAAGGTGGTGCAATTCGTGCTCATCCACCGTGACGATCAGAACGCCGTCAGGCTTGAGCAGGTTCTTTGCGAGGCGCAACCGCTTGTCCATGAAGGAAAGCCATTTGCTGTGTCGCCAGTCATCGTCTGAGTCCACGTAGTTGTTGTTGTATTTCCAGTCCCGTGCTCCAGTGTTGTACGGGGGATCGATGTATATGCAGTCCACCTGTCGGGCAAAGAGGTATTGCAGCAGTTGGAGCGCGTGATAGTTCTCACCGTTAATGACCGCGTGATAGGGCCGTTCGGCGCTCCGATGGACTGACCCAACCGACGTCAGGGCGGGATATATAGGTTGTCCAAGCGTCGCTGTAACTAAAAGCTCGTCTGGCCGGATCGTGCGACTCTCGCCGCCGGCCCGCGGACGTATCGAAGCCTTTTGCCCTTTCAGGGAATCCACAACGAACGTTGCGGCTTGAGGGTCGTCTCGAACCACAACTTGTGATCCTGGCCGAGGTGTCAGCCCCGGCAGGATTCCGATCTCGGGGATGTGACGCTCGAAGACGATGCCGAACGAGGATCGCTCCTTGAGCTTGGCAACCTCCGCCATCATGGCCTTTCTCAGTCGCGGATCAGGGATCTGAGCGATTAGCTCGTCGATGTAGGCCATTGGCCTCCTAGCGCGGGTCCATGGGCGAGCCGACTCACGCCCGCTATCTTGCCATCTGCCCTGACGAGCTGGCGGCAACGCATCACTCAGGGAAAGTGATGAAGGCCAAGAAGCGATCACCGAGTGGACTGGTCAGCTTGTCGTATGCGCCCGACTCTTCTTTCTAGCGTAGGCTGCCACAGACATGGACGACCACCTACAGGAGATGGCGGCGAGGGCACAAAGGGCAGGGTTGTCCGGCCTGTTCCAGGTAATCAAGAGCGTCGGCACCAAAGAATTCATCCCGTCCACTTCGGACTGGCGCGCCGGTGCCAAAGAGCTTTCCGGATTCCTCGATTCATGTGTGAAGGAGTCCGGCGCAACCTCACCCGAGGCGTTCGTACTTGGCGCCGACCTCGGGGCCGTCGCGCTGCGAAATCCCTTGCTCCTACCTGAGGCCGATCTCGCGGAGCTTCGGAAGTTTTTCGGCTTCTACGGGCGGGCCTTCCTTGTTCGTCAGTTTGTGGACGAACAGCATCCTCAGACAAACCTGCAGAAAAAGTCGGCCGAACTCGTAACGGAAGTTGCCCTGTTTGTCGCCGTGAGGTTTCGTGCCCACGGCATAGGGAAGCCCTTTTAGGCATCCAGGCTGATGTCCCAGACCTCGCGACGCGCTGGCATCCTCAACGCCATCGTTGCGGCACTCTTCAGCGGGGTGCTTGTTCGGCTGCAGCACGGCGCTGAGGTCGAGCGCGCAACTGATGCGCTGACAGCCGAGGCAGGGCGGCAAATCAACCTTCAATACGAGACCGCAGACGGACGAGACGTTAAGACGCTGGGAATGATCGCGGCTTCCATTGCGGCTGCGGCATTCGTTGCCAGCGCACAGCACGACTGGAAATCCCTTCTAGGCATCCCGACTTGGGGACTGCCGCTGCTCTTTCTCGGGATCTCTGTGGTGTGTTTCGCAATGTCGCTATGGACCCAGCCATTTCAGCGTGGGCCTAGGGTCCCCAAGATGTACCGCGAGGCTGGGCTAACGATGATCGAGGTTAAGGGTCAAATTCTTCGGGAGCTCGTCGAAGCTCTTGAGCACAATCGCCGGTTGCTCGGCCCAAAGGGTCGCTGGTATGCCGCGGGTGCATGGTCACTGTTTGTCTCAGTCGTGTCGACCGCGATCGTTCTGCTCGTACAGCACGTATGATCGAGCCACGATGACCGACGAGGAAAGCGCGCCGTCAACAAAGCCAGACAGTGAGCAGACCCAACGGCCTGAGCCCGCGCCTGGCGGCCCATTTGCGCCACCGCCGAATAGGCCGGCGATACCTGAATATGACGAGAAGGGCATCAAGCCCGATGGCTGGGATACCCGCTAGCTACCCCAGGGCATGAGGGTCGGAACTCGCGAATTCATCGAGCGATTCATCCGCCTCATTTCCGATGCGGGACTTCGCTAGCCGTTGCCTGCTCGAGTGGGGCATTCTTCCGTCCATACACTGAGGCACTGATTCTGACGGCTGATCCAGATGAGCTCATCGGCAAGCTGCGGCGCGGAGCTCGCGTGATTGCCGAGTTCCATGAATCCGAAGCTGAGTTCATCAAGACCGGAGCCACGGAGGCAAAGTTAGGCCCAGCAGGAAGCCTGACCATTGAAATGAAGGCAATCCCTGATCGGTTTAGCGCCATGGCCGGCGATGTTCTCCAGAATCTCCGCGCGGCGCTTGACCATGAGGTATGCCGTATGGCGGCGGCAGCCAAGGGCGCAAGCTGGGCAGGCCTAAACGGGTGCGGATTCCCATTGCAGCGAGATCCGGTCAAGTATGCGAAAGCGCGGAAGACTCTAATTGGCCCCCTGTCCGATCCGGTAAAAGAGCTCATCGACGGATTCCAGCTTTTCTGCGTTCCGCTCGATCCCGAGGCCGGGAATCTGGAACTTCTGAATGAACTCGCCCGCCTTGACCGTCATCGCCTGCTTCACCTAACTGCGATGCAGGTGACTGGATTCGAGCCTGAGTTAGTCGTGCTTGCCGAGGTTGCTGGAGAGTTAATCGGCCAGGTCACGCCGGCCACTACTCACGCCGTGCGGGTTCGGATGAAGATGCGTCTGGCATTCCGTGATGCGCCAGCTCAAGCGGCGCCAGTCGGAATAACGCTACTGACGCTCGCTACGGCCGTCAGAAGGGTTTTACGTCGGTTGAGGGAGGCGGAGGCGAGGGACACCTCTAAGACATCCGGATGACGGCGCGTACTTAGGAACGCCTATCCCTCGGCGCAGATGCGTCGGGGATCCGCACGATTTCTACCGCGTCGAGGATCACCCTGCCAAGTCAGCGCCGAGCTAGTCGGATGCTCGTCCCCAGCTGGTACTTGTCCGAATACCGGTCCCTCTCGACGAAGCCATTAGCAAGGAGCGGTTGACTCGCAACGGTGTGCCGATGAATAACCACCTAGAGCGACGCGCGTCGATCCAGTCGATCGACAGGGCCGCCGCGATTCTTCGGCTACTGGCCTCAGGTTCGCGCCAGCATGGGGTGAGCGAACTCGCCGACCAGCTCGGCCTAGTACGTTCGACAGTCCGCGGACTGCTCCAAACCCTCGGCTACTCGTATCTGGACCGCAATGAGCTCCGGTCACGGTCTATCGGCCACGCCGACCACCTCGCAAACCGAACCGGAATGGCTGTACGCGTTGTCGTCCGACATGAGGCGAGCGCAATCGTGATCCATCACATTCTTCGGCCCGCAGCCACCTTTCAGACCCTCGAGATCGGGCTACAGCTGCCGCTTCACGCGAGCGCGGTGGGTAAGGCGATTCTTGCCTTTCTGCCTGACTCCGAGTCGCGCGACTTACTTTCCGGATCTCAGCCGCGCCTCACCAAGCACACCGCGACCGCAGCATCCCTGCGGACTGAGATCAAGGTTATCCGAGAATCCGCGCTCGCCACTGAGCGGGATGAAGCAGTGCTAGGCGAGTCGAGCCTTGCCGCGCCGATCTTCGATCACGCTGGGAATGTCATCGGAGCCATCGGCGTCGTCGATGCGACCGAGGTGATCTTTCCACGAGGCATCGCCAAAGGCCGGGCCGCGGCGGTGTTGGAGGCGGCCCGAGGCATTTCGCGGGAGCTTGGGGCGACCCACTGGCCGCCCCCGACGTAGGCAATGCCCAATGGGTGGCCGGCGAAAGACTTCGACGGCACATACGCCCACGAGTGCTATGTCTCCTTCCATAAGTGCTCAGTCTCACGAGAGGGCTTAACGATTAGAACCGACGCCTTCGAGTATGCGTTGACCTTTTGAGCTGTGGTTCCGATCACGAATTGGGCGATCCGGGAATGGCCCTTGTAGCCCAAGACCACCAGGTCAGCGCCGCTCTCGATGACAAAGCGAACAATGGCGTCCGCTGCGTGGCCGATCCTGATCTCGTGCTCGAGCTTTGCGCCATGTTCTCCAGCGATCCGCGCCGCTTCGTGGCCGACTATCTCGAAATATGAGTCCTTTTCGCGTTTGAACTCGTCGACCTCGCCCATGGTTGCGGCGTACCGAGGCAGCCTCTCCTCGACGGAGAGAGCGATGAGTCTCGCCCCGAAGCGCTTCGCCAGCTCTGCCGCCTCGGCGACCGCTGCGTAGCCACCTCGCGAGCCGTCGACGCAGGCGACGATCACCTCATGCATTAGGCTCAGCCACCTCTACTGTCGCTGCTTTCGAGTCGTCGGTCGCCTTCCAAGCGAGGCTGGTTGTCCGTGGATAAAACGCGACCTGGGCGATCAGTGTCGGGATCAGCGCGGTCAGCACCAC
Source organism: Candidatus Dormiibacterota bacterium (assembly GCA_030948325.1). The sequence continues at coordinate 2,428 of JALZAL010000252.1, read as the reverse complement.
CACGGTGACCAAGATCGAGTACTGGTCGCGGTCGATGTAGCCGTGAGTGAGGCCGAACAGAGCGGAGATGGAGCCGAAAGTCAAGCCAGTCGACATCATCATCGTTGTGTACCACGCTTGCCGGCCAAGGATCCGAAACGCACGCGTCGCAGGGAACACGCTGATCACCTTCGTGACCATCTTTACTCCAAAGAGCACTGCGACCGCCGCGATGCCATTCAACACCGAGGAAGCCACGATCAAGGTGCCAGCCTTCAGAAAGAAGAACGGCGTCAGAAACGAAAACGCTGTTCCGCGGATGCGGCCCGCCAGCCTTGGGTCCGCCTGGAAGGTGCCTGCGGCCACCAGGCCGAGCAGGTAAGCCGGGAGGACTGCCTCCGAGCGTGCGGCTGCGGCAAGGCCACCGAGGGCGAGCAGCAGCAGAAAGACGTACTTCACCTCCGGCTCGCTGACCGCGTGGCCAAGGGTGCGGATGATCAGGCGAAGGCTCCACGGCAAAAGCACAAGTGCGACTGCGGTTGCGATTCCGAAGCCGATAAGAAGGGCGTTGTAGTTGGCGAACAATATGCCAAGCGACAGCACGGTACCCAGGTCGCAGACGAAACACGCCGTAAGGATCAGCTTGCCGAGGTCGGTCTTGTTCAGGCCCGTCTCCACCATCACCGCATAGACCACCGCGACCGACGTGGTCGAGAGTGCGACTCCGGCGACCTGGCTGGCCTGCCAATGCCAATGAAGGATCAAGAAAGCGAACGCCCACGCGCCGGCGAACGGCGCCGCAAATCCGACGCCGCCGATCCCCAGGCTTGGCACGAGAAAGCGCCGCAAGGATTTAGGGTCGATCTCCGCTCCAGCCAGGAACGTCAGTAGGACGCTGCCGAAGCTGGCGAGAAAGTCGATCCAGGTGTTGGCGGAAATGTGGAGGACGTTGCCCCCAAAGACGCCGAGCAGGATTTCGGCGAGCGCGACCGAAAGCCCGAAGCGGATGGAGATCAGGCTCGCCACGAAGGCAAGGCCGATCCATATCGCAGCGATGGTGTATATGTTGTTGAAGTCACCTAACGATGCCATGGCACCTCCTACCAATCAATTTGGTAGGGCCCATCAGCGAAAGCATTAGGCGAGACCCATCGCCGAGCCGCAAGTCGCGGCCTATCTCTGACGATAGCACACCGCTATTCACTCTCTCCCGGACGCCCTTATCTGGTCAAAGTGTCAAAGTTGTGATGCGCCGCACTCTGTGGCTCAATTCGCCGGTGGCTGTCCTCGGACGACCAAATAGCGTTGGACAGCCAATCCGGTCCACACCAATTCCACTACGCCGAAAGGCCAAGCGCCGGCCAGAAAGCCGTAAGCGCTCGACAAGAGGCACCCAGCTGCAAAAGCGAGAACAAAACTAGGGTGGCGGCGCTCGAGTGCGTACATGACCACCATAAGTGTCAGCGCAATAACTCCGAACACTGTGATGCCCAGACTGCTCACTCGTACCTCCTGCCAGAAGCCTCAGTCAGCAAGGAGTGTGGCAGCGTTTCGCGCATCCGAATCGCAACTATGAGTCCCGAAATACCTGTGAGCGCGGCGGCCGTGATGATTGCGGCCGGAAAGCCGGCCAAGTCGGCGATGGTGCCGGCAACGATCGCCCCAGCCGCGTATCCAATAAGCCCGCTCGTCGAGAAAGAGAGCCATCCACCGCGAGCAGGTAGGGACAGTCTCATATGCGCTGCGGGCCGCCGCCGTTGCGGCGACCACCAGAGTTAGGCGCGTCTTTGCTAGTACCTCAATCGATGCAACGTCGCCAATCGCAAGCATCATGAATCCCAGTGCTTCAGCATCAGCGTGGCTAGCACTGTTCCATTCGCCCGCCGCGACCTCGCGGTCGACCGCAGAACGCAGACGGCCCAATGCCGTTGCAGCCTCCATCTGCTTGAGCGAAGATCTCGCCAAGTCGCGGCGTCGGCTGCACGTCCACAGCGGTGCATCCTTGACGTGAAAGTCGCCGGTGCTGAGTGGCTCTTGCAAACTGTCTAGGACCTAAATCAATCCAGCTCATTCGCGTGGATGAGCTTCTGCAGGAAGCTGACTACACCGCCGTTTGGGGCTCATCTTTTGGGGCTCATTCTGGGTCCGCCGTATCACAGCCGTATCACGCATTCCCGGCACCAGACGGTCCTATCAGGTCACTGGAGGACACGAAGGCGACGGCAGTTGAGTTCAAGAGGCCCCCTGCGGAGTCGGCAGGACACTTGAGGACACCCCATCAACACGGTTCGGGACCGTGAGGCCCCGGGTTCAAATCCCGGGCCCCCGACCATTTTGTATTCAAAATCCGCGATTCTGGCGGTTATAGACAATGGACTGACGGGCACACGAGTTCCTACTTCACCGTGGGAGCGATGGTGAACACCTGGCCACCGGGTGCCATGAAGTA
>JALZAL010000230.1 GCA_030948325.1 Candidatus Dormiibacterota bacterium | reverse complement strand
TACGACGTAGAGGTCGCAACCAAAGGCGCGGCGCGTACTGGGAACGCATACCACCATGTCCTGGCTATCGGGCCGTGCGAACCCACTGCTCGGGAACCCTGCGAGTTGCCGATGGTTCGCTTGGTTCGCTTGGTTCGCCAGTCGACGATCGCACTGTTCCCTCCTTTCTCGATCAGAATCCTCGACCCGTCCCAAGAGAAGGCCGCGATCTGGGCACTCTCAAAGGTTGCAACCACGTGTTGAGTGAGCAAGTCGCGGATCGTAACGGAATGGGGCCTAGGCGTGCCATCGGCCGCAAACTGCTCGGCAGCGTAGTGTCCGTCTCTCGATGCAATCAGCCAGATCGCATCTTTCGGATCGGTCGCCGCCGTGAAGCTCCGCCCGTATGCGTGGGTACTCACCTCCTTTCCGTTCGAAAGTTGAATCACCTTGATGACGCCATTCATCTCGTCCAAGATCACCGCGCGGTCGGATTTCGTGCTGCATGCGAGGATGTGAGGTCCCTTGACAATCGGGACGGGGGCCAATCCGTGATTAGCGCCCGTCGCGACCGGGGGCAATATCCGGGTGATGGCCCCGACGGTGCCGATCGTTCGAGATTCCGCACCAGGGATATCCTCGATCAGCAGGCCTTGCCCAGCCGGTCGGTCTTCGCGCACCGAGTCCTGGATGTAGCACAGGTGCTGACTATCGTCCGCCCACATTGCTTCACGCCCCCAAATCGTTGTATAGCGGGCAACGACGGCATCGTCCGACGTGAGGGCGAGGAATGGCTCATTCTGGCCGCTGAACGAAAGAGTGATAGGAAAATCGACCACGAGAAGGCGCGAACCGTCAGGAGATTGGCGCTCAGGCCGCGGGCGCGGTAACTCTCGCTGCAGGCCGCCACTCCAATCGACCGCGCACGTCGAATTGGCCGAGGCGTCATAGGGTGTCACGTAAATGAGTGCGGTTACCGTGGGGCTCCCCGTACTCTGGAGAATCCCACACTTGTAAGTCAGATGGGCCAGCGGAGAAGGATTCGTGATTGTCTGCGAAGCCTGACCCGTACAGGCCGATGTCAACAGTAGAACGACAGCCATTGAAGCCACCCGTCGAATGTCAGACGATCGCCACCGGAGCATCGACGCCATGAGCGGGGCGCGCCACACGTGTCTTGAAGTCATCAAACCTCCTTCAGGCTCACTGACCAAGTGCCCAGCCCGGCCAACCAGGAAGCGGTCGCCCTTCGGCTGGCGAGAGCCTGACGTCTACTGCGGCAGCAGCGGATATAGACAGCGCAACTGTCAGGCCACATGCCAGCTTGCGGGTCAAGAGGACGATGCAAGACTGGCCGGAGTGGCATTCGCATCTCCCTAACGTGGCGCTATTCCACACGCGAGCGGTCGTGCCGCCTACTAACAAAGCTTGAGTCACTCATGCGCGCCTTGCCACCGAGCCCGATTCACGCCGCGAATCCTTGAGTTCGTTTCGTATCCGGTCTACCAGTTGGGTCGTTTCGTCATCGGAGAAGCTGAGGTAGTCTTCCCGATCAAGCACTGCATACTGCTGCTGCTCGAAGGGAACACCCGGAGGCAACGGCACCAAATGCCAATGGACGTGACGGTTGGACTGTTGGCTGCCGAGGCTGAGGATGTAGAGTCGCTCCGTAGGAACAGATCGACGGATCGCTTCGCCGACTTTGTAGATAACTCGCTGCAGGGCTATGTAGTCGTCAGAGGAGAAGTCAGCCGTCACTTGTTCTCGATGGCTTCGAGGCGCCACAAGAGCATAACCACGAACGGTTGGATATTTGCTCAAGAAGGCGATCGCGATATCGTCTTCATAGATGATCGGGTGTGCGAATTCTTGGTCGCGCGAAACAACCCCGCAGATGAAGCATCGACCCGCGAGACGGCGTCGGAGCGCATCGTGGTCAATAGATCGTCGCGCTGGCATTTGGCTGGCGCCTATCTCGCTGGCCTGCTCCCCCTTTGACATCAATGTAATTCCAAAACGAACAAGCTGGGTGGCCTCACGGCTTTAGTATTGCTTGTGCTCTGAGCGGCCTAGCCAGTAGTCCTTGTCATTGCGCACTTCGTCCACGAGCCGCGTTAGTCGCCGATGACATTCGCTCAGAGTTTCGAGCGATTGATCGCTCTTAACTTCCCCGATGAAATTGGCGTTCGTACTTGTCGGGTCTTCTCGAACGG
>JALZAL010000221.1 GCA_030948325.1 Candidatus Dormiibacterota bacterium | reverse complement strand
TGCCCAGTCGAGAGGGAGTGCCTCTGGATGTTGAGCAATTACCTCGGCTAGCCGCTGGTCCTCCGAGCGTGCGGGTTTGATACCGAGCTCCTCGCGCAACGCCTCCAGAGCCCATGTCATGAGGGGGCCCTTACTCCACGACTTCCACAGCGCTCCCTCGTACCGCGAAGGATGCGTGAACAGTCGAGCGAGCAACTCGGATTCCGTTAGGTCGGTTCCCAGGGCGATTTGTCCAAGGGTGCGGGCCTTCTCGGTCTCCTCGATTCCGAGGATGAGAAACGATGTTGCTGGACCTGCGAATCCGTGGTCCGCGAGTAACGCGGCGCACTCGATGTGGGCGCGGGCGTTTCGCAAGGCGATTGGTATGCCACTTTCCGCCTCGGCTTGGGTAGGCACCCGGCGATCCTTCAGTCTCATCGACTAAGCGAAGTCTAAAACGCAGGTATCCCAGGCGCAAAACCCGTCTTTGGCTTGGATGCACAAGAAGAGCCCGCCCTTCGAGCGGGCTCTGCAGGCGGGCCGCTGCTATAAACACGACATGACGATGATCCTGTCGTACATTACGCACACGCACGCGATTCAGGTATCCGACCGGCGCGTGAGCATTCTCGACAAGGGAAAGTACACGGTCCGAGACGACACAAGTAATAAGGCGGTCGTCTACTGCGGTCACGTTGCCTTTTCCTACACCGGCCTTGCGCAGATCGGAGCTGAACCCACCGACGAGTGGATCACTCGTGTGCTCCAGGGCTCAGCATCGCTCGATGATGCCTTTGAGCGTCTGCGGGCGAATGCTGACCGGGACTTTACCCGTTATCGCATTAACCGACGACATGCGTTCATTGGGGTGGGTTGGGGCCTAGAAAAGCCGGGTGACGAGCTCACCGACTTATTGCCGTTGCTCGTCGTCGTGTCTAACTACCATCGAGGCTGGCGGGAGCAACCAGCACTCGGTCCGTTTACGATGGAGGGCGACCTACTACCCAAGTCAATGCCAGATCACCTCTTCGCGGCAGGCTGGCCCTTGAGTCCCGAGGCTCAAACGACGCTCAGGCGAGACCTACGAAGAAGTCTCGAACATGGATCCTCCCCGGGTGCGGCTGTCCGACTGATGGGTTCGGAGATAAGGAAATTCGCCCGCGCAGACCCGGCCGGTCCCGTAGGTCAGAGCCTAATGGCCCTCAGCATTCCAAAGGCCGCTGTTTCGCCAGAGGGCGAGCAGTTCCTACTATCGGGACCTCCGGGAGAAACGGCCACTTTCCTATACGTGCCCGAAGGGGCTGACACGGAGGTCTTTTACGGACCAAACACCGTGTGCGGCAACGTCTCGTCGACCGGCTTTCGCTTCTTAACGGGTAGCGAAGCTAGGAAGGCAATGGGAAAGGGAGGCCTTCCCACCTCAGCCAATGCGGGTGCAATCTGTCCAGCAGATGAACCTAAGGGGGTACCCATAAGGATGCCAACGCGCGCCGTCCGCCTCGAGATCCCTGGTCTGGACATCTATAGCCGTCCGCTGTTTGTCCACGCCTTTGGCGTCATCTTGCCCAACGTCGAACCACGGCTTTCTATGAGCGAGGGTCAAGGAGAAATTCTTACGGCAGGAATTCCACTGGGGATTCTTCCGAAAGATGTTGAGGGCGCCGCGCGTGCTGCCTTTAAGAGTATTGGTGTTGAGGCCACACCTCGACTGCTCGACGAATAATGCGCTGCCTCGGCCACAAGCGCCTTACGTAAAACGACCCTGTTAGGGCGCCTGAATGCTGCAAATAGAACGGCTCTGTAAGGGGACGCAAAACGCGCTTGCTGAATACGAAAGGATCCCAGCAAGTGTTTGGCGAGACGCTGGTCTGATGGCCGTTAGAACTGATCAAGACTTCGTCCAGTCGCGCGATCATCTGGACAAACGTCGCCATGGCAGGATCCCAAGTCAGGAGGGCAGGGCCAACCGATCAGGCTGCGCACAGTGTTTGGCGAGCTCCGGACCCGCTGGCGGTTTTCTAGCGCGGCGGCCCAGAAATACAAGAGGACCGGTCGGGGCGTTACTCAGGACGTTACCTTCCAGGTCGATCCTCCGCAGCGGTGTGCCATGATCGAGTCCATGCGGGAACTCGGCGGCAACCGTCAGCGGTCCTGCCGCGAGCGACGGAGCCGATCGGATCGGTGATGTACGACTGGACGGCCATCCTTTTGTCCACCTGGCTGATCGGTGGCCTCTTTCTTGACGGGTGGGCTCACAATCACGTCGCTAGCCTTGAGACCTTCTTCACCCCCTGGCATGCCGTGCTCTACTCGGGATACGCCGCACTCGCGGCACTCTACTTCGTCGCGGCCCTCCGCAACCGCGGCGCGGGCTCTGCCTGGCAACGAGTCATGCCGGTTGGATACCAGGCGTTGCCGTCAAGCTACGGCTTACGCCACGGAGTCGACGAGGTGTTGATATCGGCGAACCGGTCCAAGCACGTTGATCGCTGCGACCCCAGCAACCAAATTTCGATACGATGCTTTCCGAAGGCGAGATGCGCCGCCCCTCCACAAC
>JALZAL010000153.1 GCA_030948325.1 Candidatus Dormiibacterota bacterium | reverse complement strand
GTGCTCCCCATCATGATCGCCCTCTCTCGCGACGTCATCCGGGCCGTGCCGCGGGCATTGCGAGAGGGCAGCCTCGCTCTCGGCGCGACCACCGCCGAAACGATCTGGTCGGTCATCCTGCCCTACGCGCGAGTCGGGATCACCGGAGCGGTCCTCCTTTCCCTGGGCCGTGCCCTTGGTGAGACCATCGCGGTCACCATGGTGATCGGCAACCGGCCCCAGATCGTTGCCTCGCTGTTCGCGTCCGGGTACACGCTCCCGAGCGTGATCGCCAACGAATTCGCCGAAGCCGTTGGCGATCTCTACCTTGGGGCGCTCTTTTATCTCGGCGTCGTCCTGATCCTGATCACCATCGCGGTCAACGTCCTCGCCCGGCTGTTGGTCTGGCGTTTCACGTCGGAGGCAGCCGCGTCATGAGCCTCCCACTGGTTCGAGCCCTGGTCGATCGCCTCGTCCAGGGACTGATCGTGCTCTGCGTCAGCGTCGCCGCCATCCCGGTCCTTGTGCTGTTGCTCTTCGTGCTGATCAACGGCCTGCCGGGGCTGTTCGCCCCCGGCTTCTTCACCGATCCGCCCCACCCGCAGGGCGTCCCCGGCGGGGGCGTTCTCAATGCCATCATCGGCACGCTCGAAATCGTCGGCATCGGCTCGCTGCTGGCGGTCCCTATCGGGGTCCTGATCGGCATCTTTCTCTCCGAGTACGGACGCAACCCGATCGGGAACACCGTTCGATTCATCAGCGACGTCCTCACGGGACTGCCATCGATCGCCTTCGGCATCTTCGGCTACACCGTCGTGGTGGTGACCACGCATCATTTTTCGGCGCTCTCGGCGTCGATCGCGCTCGGCGTGCTCATGTTGCCCGTGATCCTGCGCGCCACCGAAACCGCGCTCCTGCTCGTCTCGAATTCCCTCCGCGAGGCGGGGCTCGCTCTCGGCGCACCACGCTGGCGGGTGACTCTCGAAATCGTCGTCCCGGCAGCCCTCGGTGGCATCGTCACCGGCGCGCTCCTGGCGATGGCGCGCGCCGCCGGAGAGACCGCGCCGCTCCTCTTCACGGCGTTCGGCAACGATCTCATTCAGACGAACCCCTGGCAGCCGATGAGCGCGCTCTCCCTCACCATCTTCAGGAATGCGCTCGCCCCCTACCCCAACCTGCAGCAGCAAGCCTGGGCCGCCGCGCTGCTGCTCGTCGCTCTTGTCGCCGCCACCAACATCCTGGCGCGCATCTACGTTCGGAGGATTCAGCGCTAACCGCCAGCAATGGGAGAATGATCACAAGCGCCACCATGCAGACCGAGGTCGTGCCACCGCCGCTGCGGGACGCGGACGTCGAGATCAAGCTCGACGCGCGTCACGTCGACTTCTGGTATGGCGATTTCCAGGCTCTCCACGACGCCTCGCTGGCGGTCCAGGCGCGCAAGATCACAGCCCTGATCGGGCCCTCCGGCTGCGGCAAGACGACCTTCCTTCGGATCTTCAACCGGATGCATGACCTGGTCCCGGGCACAAAAGCGACCGGCGAGGTGCTGCTCGACGACCACAACGTGCTGTCGCCGGACACCGACGTCATCAACCTGCGCCGCCAGGTGGGTATGCTCTTTCAGCGGGCGAACCCCTTCCCCAAGTCGATCTACGACAACGTGGCCTACGGGCCGCACATCCTCGGCTGGTCGAAGGAGCGGATCAACCAGGTCGTCGAGGAGAGCCTGAAGGACACCGGGCTGTGGGAGGAGGTCAAGGACCGGCTGCGCCGTTCGGCCCTCAACCTCTCGGGGGGCCAGCAGCAGCGTCTCTGTCTGGCGCGCGCCCTCGCGGTCCGGCCGGACGTGATCCTGATGGACGAGCCGGCGTCGGCGCTCGATCCGATCGCCACACTTCGCATCGAAGAGCTCATGCAAGAACTCAAGAAGCGGTATACGATCGTGATCGTGACCCACAATATGCAGCAGGCCTCCCGCGTTTCAGACTTCACGGCCTTCATGCTGATGAACCAGAAACGGGCGGGAGAGGTCATCGAGTTCGGAGCGACCGATGACATCTTCAACCGGCCCAAGGACGGCCGGACCGAGGATTACATCACCGGCCGATTCGGGTAAGAACAGGCATCGTGGCTACTACCCGGACCCATTTCGATCATGAGCTTGCCGAGCTGAAGTCGGGTGTCATCCGCATGGGCAGTATGGTCGAGCAGGCGATCGCCGAGTCGATGCGTGCCCTGGTCGATCGCAACAACGCGCTCGCCAAGGAAGTGATCGCACGCGACCAGGAGGTAAACGAGCTGCATCGCCAGCTGCGGGAGCGGGCCTTCATGATCATGGCGACCCAGCAGCCCGTGGCTCGCGACCTGCGCCTGATCGTCAGCTTCCAGCACATGGTGCTCGAACTGGAGCGGATGGGCGACCATGCCGTCGGCATTGCCCGGGCCGCGCTCCGCCTCAACGATATGCCGCAGCTCAAGCCCTACGTCGACCTCCCCAGGATGGCCGAGATCACGGAATCGCAGGTACACGAGATCCTCGGTGCCGTGATCGAGGCGGACCAGGATCGCGCTCGTGCCATCGCCGAGCGCGATGACGACGTCGATGCCCTATATCACAAGATCTGGGACGAGCTGGTCCGCTTCATGGTGCAGGACCCGGCCAACGTCCAGCGCGCGGCGATCCTGCTCTTCCTCGCCAAAGACCTGGAGCGGATCGCGGATCGCGTGACCAACATTGCCGAAGACGTCGTCTTCCTGCACACCGGGCGGATCGTGGAGCTGAGCTGATTGCCCAAGCGCATCCTTGTCGTCGAGGATGACGCGACCATTCGGGACACGCTGAGCTTCAACCTGAAGAAAGAGGGATACGCGGTGACCGTCGCGCAAGACGGAGCGGAGGGCGTGGCCAAGGCCCGCAGCTCGCGCCCGGACCTGATCCTCCTGGATCTGATGCTCCCCGAGTTGAACGGCCTCGAAGTGTGCCGCATCCTGCGCCAGCAGGGCAATGTCCCCATCATCATGCTGACGGCCAAGGAAAGTGAGGTCGACAAGGTGATCGGGTTGCAGTTGGGCGCCGACGACTACATCACCAAGCCCTTCTCGCTGCGCGAGTTGTTTGCGCGGATGACCGCTGTGCTTCGGCGGAGCGAGCAGCGGGACGTTCGTCCGGAAGTCGAGGAAGACCGGCTCGGCCGGCTGCGCATCGATCGGGCCGGGCGGCGGGCGATGGTCGACGACAGTGAGCTGAAGCTGACGCCGAAGGAGTGGGAGCTGCTCGCCCACATGGTGCGCCGCCCGGGCCGGGTCTTCACGCGAGAGATCCTGCTCGAGCAGGTCTGGGGCTATAACTATCTCGGCGACCGCAAGACGGTCGACGTGCACATCCGTTGGCTCCGGGAAAAGCTGGGCCGCTTCGGCAAACTGGGATTCGAGATCGTCACCGTGCGCGGCGCTGGCTACCGGCTCGATCCCGTGCGCGAGCCGGCCGCCGAGGGCGAGCGCGCCACGGGAGGCGGCAGCCCCGCCTAATCGCAAGGCTCGCGTCCGCGCCACGACCGGCGCTTCAGTCGTTCAGGCTCGGCGCCCTTCCGGCTAGCGGGTCAAGGTTGCCGGTGCGGATTTGCGAACGCGTCATGGATGACGCTGCCCGCCAGCGCGATGCCGATGCCCGCGCCCACGCCGGCGACCAGGAAGGCGAGCCAGTCACTCGTCAGGTGGACGTGCAGATACAACCCGCCGAGCAGGAGGACCAGCGCGAGTAGCAGCCAGGTCAGCCGATCCACGCCGGGTGCCTAGCCTCGGCCCTCAGCCGCCATTGGCCGCGCCACCGCCGAACCCGCCGAATCCCGCCGACCCGGCCGGGACGATATTGATGCTGTTGGCTTTGATGCTGCCGTCCGTCTGGCGCGTGCCGGTCACGGTGATGGTCTGGCTCTCCTGCAGGTCAGAAGCTTGACCAACCACCGACTTGCGGACGATCACGCTCGGGTCGAAGGTGATCTTGACGTCAGTGTTGCAGCGCGTGTCGTGGATGGTGAGGCTGTTATTCGTCAGGTTCGCAATGGTGCCCGTCGCGCCCCGCCGGGGTGCCGCTCCGGATGCGCTGGCGGCTGCACTCGCGCCCGGGCTAGGACAGG
>JALZAL010000137.1 GCA_030948325.1 Candidatus Dormiibacterota bacterium | reverse complement strand
GGCGGACAGGATGGCCAGTGTGGACCCCCATCCTGACCCAGATGCTTTCGCCGGCCGGCCATGGGTGGCTTGCGAGCGAGCGCTGAGCGGCCAGGGCAGCGCTGATCGCGTCGGTTGCCTGGGTTGGCTGTTCGAAGGCGGCGAAGATGGCATCGCCTTCGGTGTCGACGATCCGTCCATTGCAGGTGCGGACGGCCATTTCGAGGATCTGATGGTGCTGCTCGAGCGCCGCCGGGTAGTCGTCGCCCAACCGCTGGAGGAGCCTCGTCGAACCCTCGATGTCCGTAAAAAGGAGCGTAACCTCGGCGTTCGTGGAGTCGTCCACGGTTCTGTCGGGAAGCCTAACAGCCGGACCGCGCGGACCCCGAATTCCGCCTCGCCGTGACGCCCCACCTCCTGACCCCAAAGATGGGCTCAGGATGTGCGCCTTGCCACACAGAAGCCAGTCAATTGTTAGAACTGTTGTGCCCTGTCTTTCGTGGAGTCGGCATATTGGATATCTCATGCCGATTCCCAAGGAGGAGCCATGCCAAAGAGGTACCGGCCGGCGTTCCGACGCAAGGTCCTCGACCTGCTGACGGCGGGTCGGTCGGTCGCAGGAGTCGCCGCTGCGCTCGACGTGAGCGCGCAGACGATCTACAACTGGCGCGAGCAGGAGCTGATCGACATCGGTCAGCGACCTTGGCTTTCGAGCACCGACAACGGCGGAGTTGACCGCGCCTAGGAAGAGGATTGCGGAGCTCGAGGCCGAGCTGGCCGCTACCAGACGAGCCGCGGAGCTCATGAAGAAGGAGGTGGTGCGCCCAAAAAGGCGATACGCAGTCGTGTCGGTGATGGCCAGGAAGGGCTGCCGATTCAGGTTGCGTGCCGAGTCCTCGCGGTGTCCGAGTCTGGCTACTACGCTTGGCGATCTCGAGCTCTGTCCCGTCGGGCAATTCGTCATGTCTGGCTGACTGGCCTGATCGCAGAGGTGCACCGTGCCTCGCGGGGCACCTACGGTGATCGTCCTGTCCATGCCGAGCTGACCATCGGTCACGGCGTGGTTGCGCTCACCCCGTTGTTGTTAAGGATCGATTAGGACTTCTTATCGATTAACACAAAGGTCTTGGAGGCTAAGCCAGGGCCGCGGTTAGTGGCTGAAATCCACCGCGTGCCGCGGCGTATGGAAGCCAATAAGGAACTCCGCCGCGGGGTGGCGCGAGCGACGCACTGCCTCGATCACCGCCTGATGGTCATAGTCCACCCTCCGCTGTTGGAGTTGATATTCCGAGTGGGTCGCCGCCAATAGAACATAGTTCGCTCGAAGATCATCGGTCAGCGGATTGCTCACGCTCCCGACATTCACAACTCGCACCATCCCAACACGACGATCGAGCGGCAGGTGGGTGTGGCCGACGCAGACGAGGTCAGCCTCGCAGCCGGCAACGAGCTCCTGCAATAGGTCGATGGTTGTCGTAGGAGTAATCCCATTTCCGTCGTCTCGGCCTGGTGAAGCGTGGACGCTCAGCAGTCGTGTCTTGTCCGGCAGGTTCAGGCGTAGCTCGAGCGGCAGCTTCGCCAACCAGTCCAGCCATCCGCTGGCGGCCACATAGCCCTGGGTCCAAGCGAACGAGTTCGCAACTTCAATCAGCCGAGGCAGGAGGTCCGGGTTCTGCCGCGCATCCTGGACACTGGGCGGCGGTCGGTCCCCGGTCACCACGTACCGGTCGGTGTTTCCCCGCAGAAACGCTGCGCCTTTTAAGGCAACGAGGCGCTCGAGCACCCCGACGGGATCGTATCCGAGAGCGACCAGGTCGCCAAGCACCAGATACCCATCAACGCCTCCTCCGGCGTCAATGTCAGCGAGAACGGCGTCTAGGGCGATGGGATTCCCATGGATGTCAGAGAGAATCGCGAGCCGCATGATGCATCGACTCTACGCTGCCCCGAGGAAGCCAAGCGATCTCGTCGATAAGCCGCCATTCGTCTCCATCGGGCGGCGCCTTCCTGTTAAGGACAGATGAAGACTTCGTCCAGTCGCGCCTTCATCTGGACGAACGCCGCCGTGCCAGCTGTGTGAGTTGGCCAGGACCCTTCCCGGACAGAGACCGCGCGTCCTTGGCGGTGACGATAAACTCGTCGCGAGCGGAACCTTTTCGGTGCCGTGCACCTGAGTGCACCTCCATCGGATCGCTGGTGAGATCACATCACTGGAGCCGCTGCTGAAGCGATGAGTGATCGGGGCCTTCTTGAGGCCGCCAGGCGGATCGACCAACGTGGTCCGAGGGCCGTGAGACGCCGTATTCACCCGGCGCTAGCCGTAGGTTTTTGGCAAACTCGGCTCTATGCTGCCCAAGCTCGTGCGCGAGGCTGTAAGTAGGTATCTGGATCGAGTCGATCAGGACCTACCGCGGCGTATTCAGGGTTTCTACGTCGTCGGCTCGACCGCTTTGGGAGGCTTTCGACCAAACGACAGCGACATTGACTTTGTAGCCGCTGTCGCTACGGCCCTTGATGAGCGTGAGCTGGAGGTGCTTCGCACCATCCAAAGCCGACTGTATCGCGGTGCCCTCGCAGCGATCCCAATCCGCCTGCCGCGGCGTTGGCCGCTTGTGTGTAATGGCGTTTTCGTGGAGTGGAAAGATCTGACGAAACCGGCCCTTGACGTTGTCCCGATCGCCTCCCACGTTGGTGGCCAATTCAGCATTGGCCGTGGTTTCGACGTCAACCCCGTGACATGGCGGATCTTGTCAGATCGAGGGATAGCGGTGCGCGGACCGGAGCCGTCTCTGCTGCATGTCTATCGGGATGATGCGGAGTTACGTGACTGGACGCTTGGCAATCTCCACACGTACTGGCGGCGTTGGGCGAAAGACGTACGGGCTGGGAATGGCTGGCCGGCCCTAAAGGCGCTATTGCGTAGATACGTCGCTTGGGGTGTGCTGGGCGCATCGCGAATGCACTTCACCATTGCAACTGGGAACATCGCATCGAAGGAGGAGGCGGGTGTGTACGCCCTGGGCGTGTTCGGTAACAGATGGCATCCCGTACTTGAGGACGCCCTCTCTTACCGACGAGGCCTGCGTTCGTCCGCTGGCTATGGGAATCCTTATGCGCGTCGCCGGGATGCGGCGGACTTTGTAATGACGGTCATTGAGTCCGCCTTACCCCAACCCTAAGAAACAATCACGTCGATCGGCCCGCTTGGTGTGGCCACTCGCTGTTGTAGTTTCCCGTTTGACCCGTCGACAACCAGTAGGACGCCCGGGGTTTTGGGTGGGGGCACCGGCAGCTGCAATCGAAGGATGACAATGACAGGGGCAGCGGCAAGGGCAATTCGCTCGCCACAAATGGCACCTCCCAACGGCACGAGCAAATGGGTTTCTCCGCTTGCAAGGTTTACCAAACTGAGACCCGGCACATACCCGCAGCTTCCTGCGGCGTAAAGCTGGTTACTCGTGCGGTTGACTACAAACTCCATCAAGTGGTTGTTCTTAAGTCCGGTGTTGAACGTGCGCTGTACCGAGCCCTCCGAACTGAGCTGGAGAATCTCAGGCCCACCGGTGGCTGCAAGAAACCCATCGCGGTAAACCTCGAAGTCACCGTGAAGGCGAACGCAGCCCGACGAAGGATCGGGGGATGGCTGACATTGCTGGGGACCCGACGGTCCAATGGAAAAGATGTCCATACCTTGAGTGTCCGGCCCGTGATAACTCACAAAGAGCCGCCGCTCGTCCGAAGCCACCGCGCCGCGCAGCACAAACCAGTCGCGCCCCTCTGCCGGCCGCACCGTCCAGTTGTAAATGACTTGACTCCCGGTGGGGTCGAGTACGGTGACAACGGCGTCAGATGGCGGCCCATGGGCCGGGTCTAAGGCCACACCCCTGATCCGGTTGCCGAATAGATAAATGCGGCCGGACTGCTCGCCGACGGCCAGACCCTGATATGTCACGTCTGGTTCGGGGACCGGCCGCGTTGCCTGGACATCAAGGCCGGGGATGGCAAGGAAAGCCACGCTGTCAGCCCCAGGTCTACCCCCGGAAACCAGAGCAACCAGCTGATGGTGCTCGGGTGAGAGCGCCATTAGGTGGCCAACGCCCCGGGAGCCTTCTGGGACCACGCCTAACCGCACCGAGCTCAGGATCCTGCCGGTAGCCAACGACACAGCGAGCAGTTGATTGTTCGCCAACAGGGTGTAAGCCGTCCCGCGAACTGGTGCGGAGGGTGCCGCCGACTGGCCCTGGCTGCAAGAGACAGCTCCCAGGGCCATTCCGGTCAACAGCGCAAAAAGGCGGACCATTCTGCCTGTCTAATACTTGCACCGACGGCGCCGCGGCGCCTTTCCCGGAGGAGTGGGCCACTTTGCGGTGCCGCCGCCGTGGCTTCAGACGCTCAGCGCTATCTCCAAGGCCACGGCCAATTACCGGAGCTGACGTTTCTAATGACTGAAGGGCCATCCTTGAGAAGCTGCAGGGGTCGCAGTTCAGATCGCAGCCGGGGGGACCTTACAACGAGGAGCGCCGGGAGGTTCCCCGGATGGAGTCTATAGCCCCTGACGGACACTAATCGAACATTTGGAGGAAGACTCTACTAAGGTACGGTTACCACGGCCGCGGCTAACTGGTTTGCGCCCTGATAAGTGGCTAACCGATATTTGCCCGGCGCCCAAAAAAGAATGTACCCCGTGTAATCGGCCGTAGATGAAGGCATGAAATCGACGGAGGCTTCACCTACCTGTCGCAGAGTGGTAGGTCCGACTGTCTGACCGACTGGCGTTGGCGAATCGGGCTTATACCAGAAGTGAAGGGCACCCCCGTCTG
>JALZAL010000100.1 GCA_030948325.1 Candidatus Dormiibacterota bacterium | reverse complement strand
CACGGCGATGACCGCGAAGACCACCGCCCACACCCCGATCACTGTCAGCGCGTTCGTTCCATTGATCGAGTTGAAGGGGGGGGCGAAGGCGGTCAGGGCCGGGTTGAGCGCTGGTCATCCTGGCTTAAGCACCGCGGGTATGGATTTTGTGACGCCGGCCCTAGGGGTTCACTCCAGCAAGGGTCACTGTGGAGGTGTGCGAACCGTGGACATCGACCCACGTCACCGCGACCCGCTCACCCGGCTTGTGAGCCTGGATTGCGGTCCCGAGCGTGGCGCTCGAGGTGACCTTGGTGCCGCCGACACTTGTGATGACCGAACCCGCGGGGATGCCCCCGGACTCCGCCGCCGAACCAGGCGTCACACCGACCACGAAGACCCCGGACGAGACGTTGAAGCCCAGCTGCGAGGCCACGTCGGTGGTGAGGTCGCGCACGGAGACTCCCATGAAGCCAACCTGCCCGTAGGTCAGATCGGAGCTGGCCACGCCCGAGTTGATCTTGCTGATGTAGCTGGTCAAGGTGTCCGACGGGATTGCGTAGTTGACAGTCGATGTCTGCGAGCGGAAGCCCTGGACATCCCCCGCCGTGATCATCCCGACGACCTGGCCGGCTGAGTTGACGATCGGGCCGCCTGAATCTCCGGGGCTGATGGCGGCGTCGCTCTGGATCATTCCGGTGAGCTGCTCGGACTTGCCCCCGCCTTCACTCGCCGTGATGGACTGGTTGAGCGCGGTGACGTTGCCGGTCGAAACGCTCGGCGTTCCACCGACGCCGAGGGCGTTGCCCAGGGCGACGACCGAATCACCAACCTGCACCGTGGAGGAAGAGGTGATGGTGACGGTTGGCAAATTGGACACGCCCTCGATCTGGATGAGGGCAACGTCGGCAGCGGGAGCGACGCCGATCACGTGAGCCGTGAAGGTGCCGGAGTGCGCAGCGATCGTGACCTGGATCGACGTCGAGCCGTCGACCACGTGGTTGTTGGTCAGCACCTCGCCGCCGGACGTGACGATCATGCCGGTCCCGGCCGCTTTGCCGGAGCCCACGATGGTGTTGATATCGACGATGGCCGGATCGACCTTGGCGGCGATGGCATTCGCGCCGGCGCTGCCGTTGATCGGCGCCGTGGTCGGGCTGGCAATCGCGATTGGAGCTGGAGACTGAACCGCGGGCTGCTGCCTGAGCGCCTTCGCGAGGCCCCAGCCGACGCCGATGCCGCTGCCGCCGGCGGCGATGGCGGCCACGAGCACCGAGATGAGGATCCAGCGCCCGAGGTGTTGCTCTCCGCGGTGCGGCGGCGGGGGTGGTGGTGGCGGAGGCGGCAACCAATAGGTGCCTGGAGGGGGCTCGCCTCCCACTGTCGGGGCGGCCGGTAGGTATGGGCCTGGATTCATCTGCGACATTGGACTACCTCCGCATCGTGCGCCATTTGTTTCTTGAGCACACGATGGAGGGAGAACCTTTGAAGTAGCTGGACGGATTCTTACGGTTTGCTGAGAATCGCCCGGTGATTCAGAAAGGCCTGAAGACCATCAGGAACACGATCGCCAGGAGCCCGATACCGCCAACCGCCATCAGGACGATTGGGCGGGCGCCCTTCAGCCGGCTCTCGAGCTCGGCCGTGGGCTGGTTGTCTCGCACAGCGTCGCGAGCGCGGTGATAGGGCAGGCTGAGGGCTGACATCACCACGAACACGGCGAACAGGACCACGATGGCCGTCCAGATCCAACCGAATCGCCACCAGGACCCGAGAAAGCCCATCCAGACACCGGTCACCAGAAGGAGCACCAGCCCGGGGAAGGCGACGTAGTTAGCGCGCATAGACAGTTGGAGCAGCATGCCACGCGCCGGGTCGGCCAGCGGCCGGCGAAGCACCAGGGACCCGGCCGCCGAAACCCCATGGCCGAGGAGGAAGATCCCGAGCCCGGCCAGATGCAAGAACTTCAGCCAGGTGTAGAAGCTCGCCAAAACTACGAGGCTCGTTTTGCCTTGACGGGTCGGCGGACCTTTCGCCGCCGCGGGAGGCTTCGATCCTCCATCACC
>JALZAL010000078.1 GCA_030948325.1 Candidatus Dormiibacterota bacterium | reverse complement strand
TTTTCTATCCGAGAGAGATACCCCTCGTGTTCGCGCTTGGAGTCGCCTACGGTGTGGGCTACGGCCTGTACTTCGCCGTCGACTGGGCGCTGGCTTGCGACACGCTTCCCGACCCCAAAGCCAGCGCCAAGGACATGGGCCTGTTCCATATCGCGCTGACGATGCCGCAATCGATCATTCCGTTTATCGGCGGACCGATAATCGACTCCCTGAACAACCACCTCGGGGGTCACGCGGGCTATCGCGTGGTCTTCTCAAGCGCAGTCCTCTTCTTATTCCTGGGGACTGTGCTCGTGAGCCGCATCAAGTCCGTACGCTGAGCGTTGGCGTCGAATGGCCACCAGGCTTGCGATCCAGATTGCGCTGATGCCGACGACCCCGAACTCCGCGATCAGCCGTAGAACGGGCAGACTCGAGTAGCCGGAGACGAGCAGCGTCTGCAACCAATAGTGGCCGGGTCCGATGAGGATCCAGCCGGCCGCAACCAGTCCGAGCACGACCCAGTCACGGCGCTGAACCGCCCACGCCACCAAGATCAGAATAGGTAGGAGCAGCAAGACCAGGTGCGTGCCCCACGAGTAGCTGGCTACCATCGGAGTGGCGGCCACCATCGCGGCGCCTTCCAGGGCTCTTCCGGACCACGTGCTCGCGGGCGATCGCAGGACGACCAACGTGATCGCAACCACGGCGATCGCGATCACCAGCGTGATGATCCTTGCCGCCGGCGGGCTGCCGCGCTCAGCCCCGAGAAAAGTATCGGGTTGGAGGAGGCGCGTGATGGTACCGCCCGGTGAGTGGTTCTCGAACAAGCCGGTCCCCGAGCCGATCGCAGGCAGCACCTGGCCCAGATATTCGAGCAGGTACTGTGGCGCCGCCAGGAGCCAAAGGCCCAAGCCGGCAAAGATGGCGGCGCCGACCATCGACCAGCGCCTTGCCCATAGAACGAGCAGACCAACTGGCGCCTGGATCAATTTCAAGGCAACTGCCAATCCAAGAGCGGCACCGCCCCACCAGCCGCCTGTCACCCAGGCCCAGAGCCAAACGCCAGAAAGGGCCAGGAGAACGAGGTTCACCTGGCCCTCGACGATGTTGCCGGTCACCGGCTCGAAAGCGAGCGCGACCAGGACGAGGAGGGCGGCCAGCTGCCAGTCGTCCACGCGAAGGGCGCGCAGAGTGCAGAAGAGAAACGCGAAGAGCGATGCGTTGAGCAGCAGAACGACGGCGATCGTGAGAACGTGGCTGTCCACGCCAACTGCAGGTTGGAGAAGCCAGGCGAGAGGCGGTGGCATCACATATTGCGGACCTGTGGGCTCGAGGCAGCCCATCGATTGGCAGAGGTCGTACGGATCGTTTCCAGCGGCCAATCGTGCAGCCGCTCTCATGTAGCTCTCCTGGAAGTCGCCCAGGTATGTGCCGAAGACGAGCGGTTGTACCAGGGCCTGCCACAGATAGAGCACTCCGATGGGAAGCCCAGCCCAAACGAGCAGCAACGACCTGAACCGTCGATTGGCCAGAGCCGGTAGCCGCAATGCTGCCGGCGCGTTCACTCAGCCGAAATTATGGCTGGCTCGAGTCCCAAAAAACGAGGCGGCGCCTTGCAGCGGGCACCGCCTCGGCCGGGTTCCGTCCGGGTGACACGCATATTGGTTACTGCGCCTTGCGGCCGTTGCCTACTTTTGGAGGCCAACCCTGCGCGGACTGTCGGCGGAACCGGCGTCGAACGAATTGACCCCAGAATCGCGCGGTTCACAAGCATGTGTCAAGTGGTTGGTTTTCCCAGCACAAGCCGTGCGGTGGTTCCAGCTCCGGAAGGCGACGTTATTTGAGGCTTTCGTAAGGGAAGGCTGCCGCGAACGGCTCGTAGAGCAGGAGCACCTGCTCGATCGGTATCGAGTCCCGAAGGAAGATGCCGCCGGCGGCAACGCCTGCCGTGCCGACGATCCCGGAACCATCATGTGGAGCTTTCTGTTCAGCCCCATCCTGTGCGGCGCGGAACGCCTCGGCGCGGCCGGTTTGGTTCGCGATCGCGATCGTGGACTTCCAAGCCGCGGTGTAGAGCGCCGCAGGGTCCACGTCGGCTGCTCCCATCTGCACCGACCCGACCGCACCGGCGCTTGCAGCAGGCGTCGGAGCCTCGCCCAGCACCTTGGCCACGGCCGCGACCTCAGCCTCTGCCTCTCCGGACAGGCTGGGGAGCCGCTGAAGGAATGCAGCGATCTGGCGGTCGACCGCCACCGGGGGCTCGTAGTCAGGCCCTGGCAGGACCGTCGCGAAAGGCCTGTAGATGGAAGCGAACTGAATCGGGTAAAGCTGTTCGCGGACCAGGATGGCCAGGGCTACGATCTGCGCTGACTCCAGCGCGGCCGCCGCGCCCGCGGACTCCGGCAGAGCCTTGTTGATCGCCTGCGTGATCTGGGCAACCCTGAAACCGGAGGTGAACGCATTGACCATGGCCTGGTCAGCGCCCGTCAACAACGGGTCGAGGACCTGCTCCACCGACGCCGTAGTGGGGCGGTGACGGGACAGCAGGCGGGCGATGGCGATCCACTGCCACTGCTCCCTGGTCAGTGACTTGCCGGCCGCAGCGAGAAACTGCCCGGCTTCGGTGGCGCTCAGGCTGTCCCCGGTCGCGCGACGACCTGTTCCGGCAGCATTCCCTTGGCTCGCAGCTGGTCGATCGGGTGCCATGCGTCGACGATGCGCATCGTCCCTGAAGCGGACCGTAGGACCATCGATTGCGTGTACGCGTAGACATCTTCGTAGCGGACTCCTTTCAGCAGCTCCCCCGAGGTGATTCCGGTGGCGGCGAAGAATATGTTGTTGCCCGAGCAGAGGTCGTCGATGGACAGCACCTTGTTGACCTGGTGACCTTCCTTGGCCGCCAGCTTGCGCTCCTCGTCGTCGCGAATGAGGAGCTTGGCCTGCATGTCACCGCCGATCGTCTTGACCGCGCACGCGGCGAGCACGCCTTCGGTGGCGCCGCCCGACCCCATCATGCAGTGAATGCCAAATCGCATCTCGAGTGCGGCTTCGAGCGCTCCCGCGACGTCGCCGGCGGTGATGAGCTTGATCCGAGATCCGACATCGCGGATCTGGGCGACGATTTCCTCGTTGCGCGGTCGTTCGAGCACAACCACCGTCAGCTCCTGTGGCGGGAGGCCCTCCGCCTTTGCGATACGCCGGAGATTCCACTCGACCGGCATGTCGAGATCGATCACACCGCGGGCGCGGCGCCCGACCACGAGCTTTTGCATGTAGTGCACGTGCGTCGTGAACATGGTCCCTCGCTCGGCCAGGGCGATGACCGAGATCGCGCCGGGGAGACCTGCAGCAGTGAGGCTCGTGCCTTCTATCGGGTCGACCGCCACGTCCAGCTCAGGCTCGAGCCCGTTGCCGATCTGCTCACCGAAGTAGAGCATCGGAGCCTCGTCCTTCTCACCTTCCCCGATGACGACAGTGCCCTTCATGTCCACAGAGGCGAGCGCGCTGCGGATAGCTTCGACCGCACGCCCGTCGGCGCCCATCTTGTCGCCGCGACCCTGTAGAGGAGCAGCGGCCAGGGCTCCGGCCTCCGTAACCCTGAGCAGCTCCAGGGCCAGGTTTCGGTCCATCTCCGGATCCAAGTTATTTCACCCCCGCCGGCATCGCGCCGGCTAGCGTATCCCACGGTTAAGCAGGTTGCGCTCACGCCGTTCGGGCGCCCTGGCTCCTACGGCCGGCGACGGCTCAGCGCTGCGCCCAGCTCCCGGACAGGTCTCTAGAAGAACTCACCCCACAGCTTCCTTACCTTGCCCACCGGGTTGGGGAGGCTCTTCATGGTCACGGCCGCAGGCCGGACAGTGGAGTCGGCGATGATCTGCTGTTCGCGGTCTGGAACTCCCTCAGGGTGCACTTTGATGACTCCGTGGTGGACCCCGCCTTCCTGAACCACCAACGTCCCCACCCTGGCGTCCCCTTCGAGGCGCCCCGTATTCGTGATCTTCAAGCGGCCCTCAGCCAGGACGTTGCCGCGAACGAAGCCCGCGATGGTCACCTTCGTGCTCAGAATGTCTGCTTCCACGTGGGCCTCGGGCCCGATGAACAGATCGCCGTCGCACTCGATCTGGCCGCTGAACGTGCCCAGCACCCGGCCCCCGCCCCTCAGCTGCAGGCGGCCTGACAGCGAGTCGTCGAGGCCGATGACAGTCGACTTTTGCTCGACCCCATAAGGATCCGGGCCTCCGTTGCTGCCGGCAACCTCAAGCGACTCCAGCCCGATATCTGTCATCTGATCCTCCCTTACCCAGCCCCCCGGCTGGTCCCACCTTCCGCAGCATAGCGGCTACAAGGCGTAAGCGAATCGTTCACAGCTCGGGATGCGATTTCAGGTAAGCGAGCACGGCGTCGCGCGAGGGCTCGATCTCGCCGTCCATGACCAGCTCGCTCAAGCGCTCCTTGATCCGGCCCACCTCTGGCCCAGGCGCTACGCCGCGCATCCGCATGATGTCCTTGCCGTCGATCGGGGGAGCCAAACGAGTGGGCCGTTCTGCCAGCACTTTCGCCAGGCGCGCCGCCAGCTCATCCAGCTTTTCGGGCTCCGGGTACGCCGATGCCCCGATGTCCGCACGGGCGAGAGCAATGAGCCTGTCGAGCTGAGCGCCCGCGTCCCGTGCCAGCCGCCGGACGGCGCCGTCCGACCACTCCGAGCGGTAGTAGACCGGGCGAAGGTGCAGGCGGACGAGTGTGACGACGGCTTCGACCTCCTTCTGGGAGAACCGGAGGCGTTCCAGGGCTGCCCGGGTGATGCTCGCGCCAACCTCCTCATGCCCGGTGAACGCGCCGTCCGGGGTCGCTGTGGCGGGCTTGCCCACGTCGTGGAAGACCGCGGCCAGCCTCAGCAGTAGATCGGGTGGGGTGAGGCTCACGGCCATGAGCGTGTGGCCGTAGACGTCATGGGTGTGGTAACCGCCCTGCTCGACCCCCTTGCAGGCTGCCAGCTCGGGCAGCACAACATCGAGCAGTCCTCCGGCGTCCAGCAGCTCCAGCGCCAGCCGGGGTCGCTTGGAAACCAGCATCTTGCGCAGCTCCTCGGCCGTCCGTTCCACAGAGATCACCGGCGACGCCAGGCGGCCGCTCAGCTGGCGCATCGCCGGCAGCAGGTCTGGGGCCAGCTCGAAGCGAAGCTGTGCGGCAAACCTGACTGCCCTCAGCATCCGCAAAGGGTCGTCATTGAAGGTCTGCAGCGGGTCGGCCGGCGTGCGGAGGATCCGGGCGTCCAGGTCCGCGCGAGCGCTGCCGAGGCGGTCGTGGATGTTCCCGTCGAAGTCCATCAGCAGCGTGTTGACTGTGAAATCCCGACGGCGCAGATCCTCGTCGAGCGTGGCGGGCCGCACATCCGGCTTTCGCGAGTCGGACGGATACGACTCGGACCGGGCCGAGACGAACTCCACGAGATGCCCAAGCAGCGTCACCTGGGCGGTGCCGTAGCGCTCGAAGACGACGGGTGGGCCGGCGGCCGCCAGCTGGGCGAAGCGCTCCGCAAGTTGAACCGCCCCGCCCTCCTCGACCACGACATCGAGGTCGGGCTGAGCATGGCCGATCAGGTGGTCGCGGACGTAGCCGCCGACCACCCAGGCCTTGACGCCCAGCTGGTCGGCGGCTCTTTTCAGCAGACGGAGCAGCTCGCGATCGTCTACTGGTTGATCCGTGCCCACTCGACGGCTCCAACCTGTCCGGCCCGGTCGCCGAGGCGGGCTCTGCGCAGGCGCGGCCGGCGGGCGGGCTTGATGAACGGCGACGAGCGCAGTGTCTCCATCATCATCGGCTGCACCAGGCTCCATGAGCGTGTGACGCCTCCGCCCATCACGAACATCTCGGGATCCACCACGTTGGTCAGGCTGACAAGGGCCAAGCCCATGTATCGCGCGGCCCGCTCGACCAGCACCCCAGCGTGCTTGTCACCTCGCGCCGCGGCCGCGAAGAGCTCGGCTGCTGAGTGGCCCGTCTCCCTTGCCATGTTCGCGCCGCCGCAGAAAACCTCCAGGCAGCCGTGCTGTCCGCATCGGTCGAGGGGGCCGTTGGCGTCCATGATCATGTGCCCGACCTCGCCCGCGGACCCGTGGGCGCCGCGGTGCAGCTTGCCATCGATGATCAAGCCGCCGCCCACGCCGGTCGACCAGGTGATATAGACCATGTTCCGCGTGCCTCGACCGGCACCGCGGTGAAACTCTCCGAGCCCGGCCATGTCCGCATCGTTCGCCACATGGGCGGTGGCGCCGGTCGCCTTTCTCAGCATGGCCGCCAGCGGGACGTTCCGCCACCCGGGGAGGTTGGGCGGATTGACCAGAATGCCTCGTTTGATATCGATCGGCCCTGGGGCGCCGATGGCGATGCTACGAATCTTCTCGCGGCCTCGATGACGCTCGATCTCCGCCGCCGCCCATTCCACGACGCGCTCAGGGCTTCCCAGCAGAGGTGTGTGGGTCTTAAAGCTCGCGATCAGCTGGCCGTCGGAGCGCGCAAGCGCCACGCGAACCTGCGTCCCGCCAAGGTCGATTCCAGCCAGCATCCGAACCTAAGTATCGGGCGCGACGACAATCAGGACGCGATCAGCTGTTGACCTTTGAGCGCGGCCAGGATCTCGATCGGCGCTCGGGCGCGGTTGAAGGTGTAGAAGTGAAGACCGGGAACGCCCGCTTCGAGAAGCTCCGCGCACTGCGAGATGCAGTGCTGCACGCCTAGCCTACGGACGGCGTCGTCGTCGGGCTGCTCATCGATGGTTTGTTGGAGAGCCGCGGGGACGGTGGCCCCAGACATTGCGGTCATGTGCGCCAGAGAGCGCCGGCTCGGGACCGGCATCAGCCCGGGGACGATAGGCACTTTGATGCCCGCTGACCGGGCCCGCGCGACCAGGTCGAAGTAGAAGCGGTTGTCGAAGAAGAGCTGCGTGACCAGGAAGTCGGCGCCTGAATCGACCTTGAGCTTCATGTACTTGAACTCGTGCTCCAGGTCCGGGCTCTCGGGGTGCTTCTCGGTGCTGCAGGCGGCGCCGATGCCGAAGCCGTAACCATTGCGCCGCACAAACGCGACGAGGTCGCTGCCGTGAGCGAGCTCCGGATCCGCCGGCATGAATCGTTCATCAGAATCCTGAGGGTCTCCGCGAAGCGCCAGCACATTGGCGACGCCTTCCCTCTCCATCCAGTTAAGGATCTGGCGCGTCCTGTCCGGGGAGTTCGCGCAGGTGAGGTGCGCCATCGACTCGATGTGATACTGGCGCTTGATCCGCGTCACCAGCTCCAGGGTCTTGTCGCCTGTTCGCATGCGGTACGTCACCGACACCCAATCGGGCGCGTGGCCGGCCAGTGCGGCAATTGTCTTCTCGAGGACCTGCACCTCCGTCTCGTCGCGCGGCGCCATGAACTCGAACGAGATGGTCGGCCGGCTGCGAGTGAGCAGCTCGGCAATTCGCATGGCCGAAGGTTACCGAAAAAGCACCCGCCGATCGCCCACGCGACGCGTCACCTTCTCCGCGTCGAGATGTTCGAGCAGGGCCAGCACCGGTCTGCGACTCGCTCCCATACGATCGCGCAGCTGCGCGACTGTGATCGCTCCCGTGTTGGAGATCTCCTCCTTGACGATCGCCACGGCTTGCGAATATGCGGCCCTGGTGAATGCGATGTCTTCGCTTACCCGCACCAGGTCACCCCGCTGCGCGAGGGCGCGAACAACTTCAGGGCCGGCTCCGGTCCTCTGCATCGCCTCCTGCAGAGACGGTGGAGCAAACGGCTGATCGCCGAGAAGCTCCAGCAAGTGCGCGGCGGGCCCATCGGGTGACTCGATCGCCACCTGATGACCGGGAGCTGCGATCGCACCGTCCCTGTCATCGAGCCTCCGCTCAGCGACGAGTGCTGCGAGCACCGCCGGGAACGATATTGGCGTGAGTCGGAGCCGGCTCCTCAGCTCCTCGCGCGCCATTCCGATCCGCAGGGGGTACGCCGCGTGATACGCCTCGACCTCGGCAGTGGCGCGCTCCGCAACTCCGTTCCAGGCTTCGTCTGCGAAGAGCCAGTCACCGATCCGGCGCGCACGCAGACCATCGAGCTCCGATGGCTGGGCCATCGTCGCCTTCAACAGCGCCGCCACCGCGATCCCTCGAGGGTATTTGCGCAGCTCTTCCTGGAGCACTTCGCCCGCCGCTCGCCGGTCGAGCGATTCTCCCAGTGCGACGTCGTGCCGAGAGTGGCGCCGAGGCGCCACATCGATAAAGGTGCCTCCCGCCAGCGTCATCGCGGGACTGGGCACTCGGAGGACGAATCGGTCCTGGTTGCGGGCGGCGATGGCGCGCTCGAGATAAACCTGGACAAACGACTCCTTCCCCGGCTCGATTGCATCAGCGGCGAGCACGATGACGCGACAGCCGACCTCGGCGGTGCCGGTATGGAGCAGCATCTCGGACCCGTGCCGCAGGGGTCGAGGCGCCGAAGCAAGCACGCGCACAAGCGCGTCGAGGCGACGTGTTGACTGCAGAGTGCCCTGGGGGGCAAGGACGTCGCCACGCGCCAGCTCGCTCTTTTCGACCCCGGTCAGGTTCGCCGCGACGCGGCTGCCCGGCGCTGCGGTCTGAACGCTCCGGTTGTGCCGCTGCAGCCCGCGGACCCGAACGACGCGACCTTGGGGCATCGCCTCCAGCTCGTCACCGACACCAAGGCTTCCGTCGACGAGCGTCCCTGTGACCACGGTGCCGAATCCGCTCAATGTGAACACCCTGTCGATGGGCAGGCGCGGCCGGCCGAGATCCGCACGCGGCTTTGCCCCGACGAGCAGGCTGTCCAAGGCCGACTTCAGCTCATCCAGGCCCTGACCGGTGGCGGCCGAAACGGGAAGCAGCGTCACGCCCTCCAACGTCGTTCCCTCGAGCGTCTCTCGAACTTCTGCCGCGACCAGGTCGAGCCACGGTTCGTCGACGAGATCGACCTTTGTCAGCACGACGATGCCTCGCCGGACATCCAGGAGGTCGATGATGTCGAGATGCTCGCGCGTCTGGGGCATGACGCCTTCGTCCGCGGCGACGACGAGCAGCACGGCGTCGAGACCGTGCGTCCCGGCCAGCATGTTGCGCATGAAGCGAGCATGGCCCGGAACATCCACGATGCCGATCTCGCGCCCGCTAGGCAGCAGCATGTGGGCGAAACCGAGGTCGATCGTCATGCCGCGCCGCTTCTCCTCGGCCAGGCGGTCGGGATCGATGCCGGTAAGCGCTGTGATCAGGGTGGACTTGCCGTGATCGATGTGCCCGGCTGTACCGACTACGTACTCACTCTCCCCTTTTGCCTGGGAAGGGTCGAAGCCTGCAGTCACTTCCTGAGGCTCCGCGCGGCCACCTCCACCGCGTCGATCAACGTTTCGTCCTCGCCCTTCAACACGGTCCGCGGGTCCAAGCAGCACGCATCCTTTTCAATACGCGCAATCACCGGCGGGTCTCCCCGCCTGAGAGCCGCCGCAAGGCGCGAGGCGGGACCCTCGAACGCGATCAGCACGGTGGCCAGGACGTGCCCGGGCAACGAGCCTCCTCCCACCGCCGACTCACCTTCGACAAGTCGCGACGGCACGCCTCTCTCTTCGAGCTTTACGGACCACAAGGCGGCCCGCCTTCGCACCTCTTCGACCGGACCTCGCAGCATCCGCTCGACAGGGATCTCGTCGAGGCGGCCGGCCAGCCGCTGCCTGAGCGTGGCCTCAAGCGCGGCCAGGGTGAGCTTGTCGATGCGCACCGCTCGCGCCAGCGGATGACGCGACAGCTTGCGAACCGCGGCCTCTCCCGCGTCCGTCGCCCCAAGCACGATCCCAGCCTGCGGTCCGCCAATCAGCTTGTCCCCAGAGAACGTGACCACGTCACAGTGTTGGAGCGAATCCGCCACCGTCGGCTCATCTCCAATTACCTCGATGGCGCCGCTCCCGAGGTCGTCGATCAGAAGGACCTGGTGAGCACGAGCCACCTCGGCCATCTCGGCGAGTAAAGCGGACTCTGTGAAGCCCGACACCCGAAAGTTGGATGTGTGGACTCGAAGCAGGGCCCCCGTTCGGGTGGTCATGGCCTGCTCGAAATCCGCCGCCCGCGTGCGATTCGTCGTGCCGACCTCGACCATTCGCGCGCCTGACATGCGCATGACGTCGGGCATGCGGAACGACCCGCCGATCTCCACCAGCTGTCCTCGCGAGACGATCACCTCGCGCCCCTTGCACAGGGCTGTCAGCGTGAGCAGGACGGCGGCCGCGTTGTTGTTGACTACCAGCGCCGCCCGACATCCGAACAGAGAGGTGAGCAGACCCGAGAGGAGTGCGGAGCGCTCGCCGCGGCGGCCGGTGTCGAGGTCCAGCTCGAGGTTGGTGTAGCTCCCGGCGGCGGCAGCCACTGCTTCAACCGCATCGCGGGAAAGGGGAGCCCGGCCGAGGTTGGTGTGCAGGATGACTCCGCTGGCGTTGATCACGCGTCGCAGCCTCGGTGCAGCCGCCTTGCGGAGGCGGGCTTCCACCTCGCTCAGGCGGTCGGCATCCGACATCACCGCCGCGCTCCGCTCCGCCGCCACCTGCTCCCGCAGCGCCTCTACGACCCGCGACCTGCCGAACGCCCCGGCGAGCGCCTCGTAACCGGGCTGGTTGATCAGTGTGCCCACGGCAGGCAGGGAAGAAGCCCCGCCAGGCCTGGGATTGCGTATCCGCTGCATCGGCCCAATGAGATTAGGCTCGCCGGGGTGTAAAGCGGCGACATCACAATCGCCAGCAGGTTCGCGCCCTGGAAGATCTGGAACAGAAAGATGATGACGACCGCTCCAACCCAGATTTCGCGTCGGCGCACCGACACGTTGAAGAAGAACCGCGGATTGCGGCTCCGGAACAACGTCTCGACGACATTCCACCCATCCAGGCCCGGGATGGGCAGCAGCTGAAACGCGAACAGCGAGAGGTTCAGGAAAACGATCGTGTAGATGACGGCACCGAGTAGACCGGGCGACAGGGTCAGCGTGGAGGGCAGACCTGCCGCCGTGAGTGCTCGCCAGGCGGCACCCAGAGCCAGCGCGACCAGGAGGTTGGCCGCCGGCCCGCCAAGCTCGTGGACCAGACGCTGGCGCATCGTGTTGATCCGGTTCGACTGGATCGGGACCCGTCTGCCCCAGCCGACCAGTGCGACGAACACCGCGACCACACCGAGAGGGTCCAGAAATCGCCGCGGGTCGGGCTTGAAGTATCCGAAGTATCGAACCGAGCGGTCACCTTGAAAATACGCCGCCGCCGCGTGCCCCATCTCGTGCACCGGGATCGCCACGAGCAGAGCGGGGACGAGCAGCAGCGCCGCCAGCACGAAGGCGACGAAACCGCTCACTCGATGGGGATCTTGCCGACGCGTCTCGGAGAGCGGCGGCGGGCACCCTGCCTTGAGGAGGGCCTCGCCTTGGCGCGACTGGACGGCGCGGCTGCGCCGCGGTTCTCGTAAATGAGCATGAGAGCAGTGATCAATTCGCGCTGGGCATTCAGCAGGTGGACTTGCGCAGATGGCGGCACCATGTCTGACACGACGTGGGTCACCCGCGAGCCAAGCTCGTTGAGCAGCTCGATCAACCGCTCGCCGTCGCGTGTCATCGTCTTCCCTTGCCTTTGTCCTTGAGATTGGCGCCGGCGGCCACCGACTCGGACCGGCGCGCAAAACGTACGTGCAGCTCGCCGTCCTGGATGCTCGCTCCGGCAGTGTCGCGCTTCGCCAGGGCTCGCGGAAGCGAGATCTCCCGCCGGTAGTTGCCAATAGTCACGTAGAGATCGCCGTTGTGCCTGCTGAGGTCGACCTCGGAACGATCGACGAATGGAACCTTCAGCGTGAGGACATAGTCGGAGCCGACCTTGTCGATCCGCTGCGGGCTGGAGGTGGCGAAATGCTCAGCCGGATCTCGTGTTCCGTACGTCGCTTCTGCCATTCGCATCAGCATCCTCTCGCCGACGACCTCTTCGTCGAACAGCGGCACGTTCAAGATCGGGATTCCAGCGAACGACTCCTCGACCTCAACCTCGTAGCGTTTATGGATGAGCTGCCACTTCTTGAACAGCTCGTCGTTCACCACAGACGGAAGCAGACGGTTGACGATGACGGCGTCGGTCACGTAGCCGAACAGGCTCAGGTAGCTGAAGGCGCGCTTGGCCTCCTTGACCACCATCTTCTCGAGGTTGAGGACGATGCGAATGGAGGTTACGGCCGGATCGGTCAACACTTTGCGCATGCCTCCCAGGTCGAGGAGCAGGTCCTTGAGCGACGCGTACACCTCGTCGGACGGAAGAGGGATGCCCATCATCGGCTGAAGCATCGGCCGCGCCACGCGCATGGCACGGCGCTCCCATGGATAGACCTTGTCGAGCCACCACTTGGCCGCGTCCGGAAATGTGAGGAGCTGCAGAGTCTCCCCGGTCGGGGCGCAGTCCACGATCAAAACATCGTGCTCATCGCGCTGCGCGTAGTGCTTGATCCACATCAGGGAGGCGACCTCGTCCATCCCCGGCGGGTTGGCCACCTCCTCGGCGACGATCTCTTCGAGTCCCTGGGTCGAGAAAACCTCCACCGCATATTCGTGCAGCTTCGCCCAGTGGCGCTCCATCTCGTGCAGCGACGACACCTCATGGGCCCAGAGGTTGTTCGAGATTGGCGTGAGGTCGGTTCCGAGCTCGACATCGAACGAGTCGCCCAAAGAATGCGCAGGGTCCGTGCTCATCACCACCGTGCGGTAGCCGGCTCGGGCGCACTGGACCGCCGTGGCTGCGGCGACCGACGTCTTGCCCACGCCGCCTTTGCCCGTGAACAGGATCACTCGCACAATGGGAGTGTATCCGTGCCGGCGCGGGCGTCAGCTCTGGGTCAGGGTCGTACTCCTCGAATCGCGCTGCTTCTTCAGGTGATCCAGCACCTTCAGCGTGGCCTCCGTGTTGCGTTCGATCTCGGCAAGGATCTCGAGGGTCGACTTCTCAGCCAGCTCGGCCACCTCTGCCGTGTGTTCCAGCCGAAGGCGGTCCTTCTGGGCCTGCCGGTTCCCTGAAAGCAAGAGCACCGGGCCGGTGAATGCTGCCTGGATGCTGAACATCAGGTTCAGGAGGATGAATGGGTAGAGGTCCCACTTGTGGGTGAAGAACTCGACCGAGTTGATGAACACCCAGATCACGATGAGGATGCTCTGGATGATCAGGAACCACCACGAACCAATGCCTGCTGAGGCCCTGTCTGCGACCCGCTCTCCAAGGGTCGCCTCGTCGTGGAAGAGCTGGTTGACCGGGTGCTTGTGCTTGGCGGCAACCCTTTTTCGCGCGGTGGTGACCTCGGTCTCATTAAGAGTCATGCCGAGTCCGCCTCGAGCTCCTTGAGGATCTGCAGTGTCAGGGCAGTGTTCTTCTTGATCTCGATGAGGATGCGAGTGATGTGCTCCTCGCCCTTGTCAGCCTCGTCGGCCATGTGCTCGAGCGTGGAGCGATCCTTCTGCGACTGCCGGTTGCCGGCCAGCAGCACGATCGGTCCTGCATAGGTGGCCTGGAGTGAGAGCAAGAGGTTGAGCAGGATGAAGGGGTACGGATCCCAGCGCTTGACGAAAAGGCCCCAGAAGTTGACAGCCGCCCAAGCGAGCAGCAGCACGGACTGGATGATGATGAACGGCCATGAGCCCATGCCCGCCGCCAGCCTGTCCGCTACGCGAGCCCCCAGCGGTGCATCGTCGTAGTGCGCCCTGTTAATAGGATGCTTGTGAGCAGCGTCTGGATCGCGATGCTTCAGACGGAGTCGGTGGATCACCCGCGTGTGGTGCTCCTTCGACGATGGCGCTGAAGCGGGTGCGTCGGTTTGCGCCATCGGTTGAAGGTTAGCTACGAGGCCCGCGCGCGTCTACTCGAGTGCTGTTACTTGACTATCAAGGGCACCGCGATAGAACCGACTCCGAGGAGCACGATCATGGCGGCCCCGACGACCGCCAGGCGCACAAGGTCTTTCGTGAAGTACGGAACGCGGTCCAGCGGAATCGCGGGGTCGCCCGACTCGATGACACGCTGGCCGCCTCGGCTCTTGACGACCTGGTTGCGCGTACCCAGCGACATCTCGACCGCGCGCACCAAAGCCTGGTCCCCACCGACCCGAGCCTGCGGCACGCTGCGCTGTGGCACCGGCTGTCCGGCGGCCGTCGGGGCACCAGCGGCTCTCACCGGTGGTCGGAATTTCCCGCTCCGACCTTTCTTCTTGCTCTTGCGACTCACAGGAGTCGAGTGTAAGAGTTCTGTTCAGTGACGAGAGGGAAGGCGGCACGCAAACCTGGATCGGCCCCACTCGGGCATGGCGGATGGTTTGATTGATTGGGCGCCTCCCGCCGAGCGGGGAGGATAAACAGGCAGGCGGGTTGGGGGGCCTGTTCTAGGTCGTGGAGTGCGACTGTTATAGGGTATCCGCCTGCCTGTCGTTGGGCCGTGGGACTCAACTGGGTGAGACGTTGGCTACGATATGTTGTGTCCCGGACGAAGTTATACCCCTGAATGTAGGGACTGTCAAGCCTTAACGTGCGTTTTAACGCTTGAGGGGACCATATTGTGATGTCCGGCTTGCCGAACCGACCGCCACCAGGCGCAGGCAGCCAGCCTTTCGAGCCTGCGACTCCGAAGGCTGCGCCGCCTGCAGCGCTGCGCCGCCTGCCGTTCCTTTTCGGCGCCGGCGCCATCTTCTGGCTCATCCAGCTCGCTCAGTTCGCCGCTGTCGTCGCCGCGCCGGCCGGGCGTGACCAGATGCAACAGGCGCTCATCCAGGCGGGCCTGAAAGGTGACGTGGCCACGTTGATCGTGCTCGAATCAGCGCTGGTTTTCTTTTTCGTCGGCGCAGCGGCAACTCTGCATGCGACCGCGTTTTTCGGCCTGAGGGCACGCACGCCTTGGGGCTGGATCGCCGCCGTGATCGTCGCGGCGGCCTGGTCGCTTGTCCTCGTCGGCATCCCCGTCCTTTACACGCTCATCAAGTCGAGCACGCGCCATGCGTACAGGATTCCGTGAAGCTGCGTTAGGTGACCGGCTCCGGCTGGACGCGTAGTCGGATAGGACCGAGAAGAATCCAGAAGCCGGCGAAAACCCAGATCGCGATGCCGACATACATGGCCGGCACGAGGCCGTACGTGCTTCCGATCAGCCCGCCGACGAGCGCGCCGATCGGCATCGTGCCCCAGATGATCGTTCTCACCGTTGCGTTCATGCGACCCTGCACGCGGTCGGGTGTTATCGCCTGGCGGAGGCTTACCTGGTTGATGTTGTAAACCGGGTTAGAGAAGCTGAAGACCAGCGTGGCCGTAAGCAGGAGCGGAACGGCCAAGCCAAACTGGGCGAGAGGCACCAGGATGCACGCCAGGCCGCCGATGACGACGGTCACGAAAAGAGTGGGCCCCAGGCCGATGCGGCGTGCAATCCAGGACGCCGTGAGCGCGCCGAGCAGGCCGCCGATGGCGCCCGCGCCGAAGATGAAACCGATCGTGCCCGGGGTGATGTGCAACACCCGATAGGCGAAGACCAGATAGACGGCGAAGAACGTGCTCGAGCCAAGATTTGTCGTCGACGTGCTGCCGGCAATCTTCCAGATTGTTGAAGATCGAAACACGACCTGAATCCCCTCCCACATCTCCGACCAGAAACCGCGGCGGCCCGACTCGGTCGCCGGTTTGGGCGAAGGTTCTGGCCGGCGGATCCACAGCAGCGACCCGACCGACACAAGAAAGGACGTAGCATCCGCAGCCACCGCCCTCGCCGGCCCGACCAGCTGGATCAGCACTCCAGCCAGGGCAGGTCCCGCCATCTGGGCGACCGAACCTGTGACCTGCAGCTTGGTGTTGCCCTCAACGAGGTCCGCGCGCTGTATCAATGCCGGCAGATAGGACTGGTACGCGACGTCGAAGAACACTGTGCCGACGCCGGTGATGAGCGCCACCACATACATCTGGGGCATCGCGAGGACGTTGAAGGCGAAGGCGATCGGCACGCTGGCCAGCGCAAGCATCCTGACCAGGTCGCAGGCGATCATGATCGGCCGGCGGCGCAAGCGATCCACATAGACGCCGGCCACAAGGCCCAGCAAGGGAAAGGCCAGGACCTCGAATGCCGCGAGCAGTCCAACCTGGAATGGCGTGGCGCGAAGCGCGAGAATCGCGACAGTCGGCAGTGCGAGCTGGCTGACCTGGCTTCCGAGCTCGCTGATTCCCTGGCCGAACCAAAGCTTCAGAAACTCGCCGTCGCGCCAGAGCTTGCCCCGCTGCACGGGACGTAATTTTGGAGCGTGCGACCCGAGGCGCTCCGTACGCCCGTCAGACTTCTGTGGTCATCTCGGCGTACTCCTCTTCGGTGATCAGGTCCTCGAGCTCGCTTGGATCTTCGATTCGCACACGAAGCAACCAGCCTGTCGCATATGGCTCCGCGTTCACGATGTCGGGGTTTTCGAGGGCCTCGGCGTTGACCTCGATGACCTCGCCGCTGATGGGGGCGTCGAGAGGCGACGAAGCCTCCTCGGACTCCACGTGACCCATGCGCCTGGTGGCACGCAGGATGTCCCCGAGGTCTGGAAGCTCAAGCGAGGTGATCTCCCCCATCTGGTCCTGGAGATAGTCGCTGAGGCCGAGGACCGCCTCCTGCCCCTCGACCCTCACCCACACGTGAGCGCCGGAGAAACGAAGCTGGGTCATCTCTACATGATGGAGGAGGAAGCGGCCGGGTCAATACCCTAGATTCAGCCTGAAGAGCGGTGTCCGCTCTTCCTGGCGACCGCAAGTCGCGAGCCACCCAAACCGTTAGACAGGGTATGCGCTATGTGCTGCTGATCATCCTCATCGGCCTGCTGATATTCCTGTCGAACCAGCTGTGGCTGTTGTTTACCGGGTCAGCCCTCTTCTAGGTCACGCTCAGGTTCAACGGCCGACGCGAAAGAAGACGACGTCACCGTCTCTGACTCGGTATTCCCGGCCCTCGATTCGCAGCTTCCCCGCCGCGCGAAGCGCATCCATCGATCCAGCCGCGACCAGCTCGTCGACCGAGGTCACCTCGGCGCGGATGAAGTGTTTCTCGAAGTCGGTGTGGATCTTTCCCGCCGCCACCGGCGCGGGCGCGTCGCGCTCACATGGCCAGGCTCTGACCTCAGGCTCACCAGCCGTGAAGTAGGTGATCAGGCCGCCCGCTTCCCAGACGGCGCGCGCGATGCGTCCCAGCCCAGACTCGTCAATGCCGTATCCCGCTCGCATCTCGGCCTGTTCAGCCGGGTCGAGCTCGCCGAGCTCTGCCTCCAACCGGGCCGACAGCACTATTGCAGGCGCACCTTCGGCCTTTGCGAGCTTGACCACCTTGGCGGCGGGCTCGCCACCACCCGGTAGCAATTCGTCTGCCGCATTGGCGACGTATACGGCCGGCTTCATCGTGACGGGGAAAACGCCCATGAGCAGTGCGCGCTGATCCGGCTCCAGGGTCATCCTCCGCAGCTCCTTGCCCTCATCGAGGTGTGCCTTGGCTGCGGTCAAGACATCGTGTTCGCTCTGCGCGTCCTTCTTTCCGGCCCGCGCCTCCTTGGCCACGATCTCGAGCCTCCTTTCGACAGAGGCGAGGTCGGCGAGCACCAGGTCGAGGGCGAACTCCTCGAGCTCGGCAGCAGGATCCGGTTCTGGGCCGAAGCAGCGGGCGACCTTGACCAGCACGTCGGACTGCCTGGCAAAAGCGACGCGCTGCGCTCGACTCCCGGGCGGCGTGTCTTCGACGCGCACCTGCGCCGGGGTCACCTTGAGCGGCTTGACGGCGGCGGCAAGGCGGTCCAGGCGCTCGTCGGGCACGTCCACCATGCCAACGCCGTCGGCGCCACGCCCAGCGGTCAGCGCATTGAACAACGTGGTCTTGCCCGACGCGGTCGGGCCGACGATTGCAACGTTTACCGGCAATTACCGCTACCCCGGTGCGAACGTCTTGTAGATCCGCTGGAGTACCACTACCGCTGTTCCAGCTCGAAAGTCTTGTGTAGGACTCGGACGCCCTTCTCCACCTGATCCCGTGACACCAGGCAGGTGATGCGAATCTCGGATGTGCTGATCATCTCGATGTTGATGCCTGCATCCGCGAGCGCGCGGAACATTCGCCCCGCGATGCCCGGGGTGCCGAGCATGCCGGTGCCCACAATCGAAAGCTTGGCGACCCCTGTCGCCGAGGAGACCTTCCTGGCCCCCACCTGCCTGATGGCCGTCCTGACCAGCGCCTCGGCCGCTTTCAGGTCCGACTCCGCGACAGAGAACGTCAGGTCCGTGTGTCCAGATCGGCCGATGTTCTGAACGATCACGTCGACGGAGATGCCGGCCTTGCCCAGAGGCTCGAAGATGGCCGCGGCCACCCCGGGGCGGTCGGCGACCCCCAGAACGGTGATCTTGGCGACGTTCGTTTCCTGTGCGATCCCGCGCACGCGTTGTCTTTCTTCCATGGGAACCTGGGCGACGATCATGGTACCGACGCCGTCGTGGAAGCTCGAGCGAACGTGGATGGGAACGCCGTACAGCTCGCCGAACTCAACCGCCCGCGGGTGCATCACGCGCGCGCCGACCGCGGCGAGCTCGAGCATCTCGTCGTACCGGATATAGCTCAGCATGCGCGCCGACCGCACCACCCTCGGGTCTGCCGTGAAGATGCCGTCCACGTCCGTGTAGATCTCGCAGGAATCCGCTTTCAAAGCCGCGGCGAGGGCGACCGCAGTGGTGTCCGATCCTCCTCGGCCCAGCGTCGTGACCTCGAGAGTCTCTGTGACTCCCTGGAAACCCGCGACCACCGGTACCTTGCCTTCGCGGAGGGCCTCGAGGATGCGGCTCGGATTGATGTCGCGGATGCGCGCTCGGGAGTGATGGGCGCTGGTGCGGACCCCGGCCTGCAGCCCTGACAGCGATATCGCCGGCACTCCCATGCCCTCGAGGCACATCGCGACCAGCGGCGCTGTGATCGTCTCGCCGTTGGCGACCAGCATGTCGAGCTCGCGGGCCGGAGGCTCGGGGTTGACGCTCTGTGCCAGGGCGATCAGCCGATCGGTCGTCTGTCCCATCGCGGACACGACAGCCACCACCTGCTGCCCTCCTTTGACTGTGGCCGCGATCCGGCGGCTGACCCGCCGTATGCGTGCGGCGGTCCCTACCGAGGTACCGCCGTACTTCTGCACGATCACAGAGTCCTGAACATCCCCTTGTCGGTGACGCGAGAGATCAGCCCCCGGCCATGCTGCGGGGCGGCCGCGCCCATCGCCTTCGCGATGCGGCCGGCCGTCGAGGGCGGGCAGAACGCAAAGACGCTGGGCCCGGCGCCGCAGATGGCTGCGCCGTAAGCGCCGGCAGCCTCGGCGGCGTGCAGAACCTGCTGGGTCCAGGGGTAGAGGTGCAGCCGGTACGGCTGGTGCAGCCTGTCCCTCATGGCTTTGGCCAGGAGCGAGGGACGTTTTGCAGTGATCGCACGGACCAGCAGCGCGGTCCTCGCGATGTTGAAAACAGCGGATTCCCGCGCGACCTCGTCGGGCAGCACGGCGCGCGCCTTCTCGGTCGGAACCGCGGCGTGAGCGATGAACAGGGCGAGTCCCCAGCCCGGGTTCGGCAGCTTCTCGTCGAAGTCGTCCGACACGATACGTATGCCTCCGCCCGCAGACGCGGCCACGTTGTCACGATGGCCCTCGTCAGCCCCGGCGTCGATCACGTGGCTCTTCACATCCCACGGGCTGGCCAGAGCCGAGGCCGCGAGGCGCGCCGCTGCGCTGCTGCCCAGGCCCACACCGAGGGGGATCTCGCTGCGCACCCGGCCCTTCATGGCGAGATGGGAGAAGGGATTGACATGCGACATCAAATATTCCGCGCCCTCTCCTTCATAGTCCCAGGCGGGCGATTCGGCGGGGACGGCCTCGACCTCGAGCCAGAGATCGATCGCCATCGCCATGCAATCGAAGCCTGAGCCCAGGTTGGCAATGGACGCCGGAGCACGGACCCTCACCTCCGAACCTCTAACCTGTCTCCCACCTGGGGAGAGTGCTTGAGAGAGGGGCTTTTCATAGCTTCAAGACCTTAGCGAGTGTGCGCGCGTCGCCGTCGAGCTCGATCGGCGGCTCGACATTCTTGAGCGCCGCGTCCGGATCCTTGAGCCCGGATCCGGTGAGGACCACGACCGTGACTGAATCCTTTTCGATCTTCCCTTCCTGCACGAGCCGGAAAAGCAGTGCAAGGGGAGCGGCGGAGGCCGGCTCGGCGAAGAGGCCCTCGCTGTTGGCCAGGCGTATCTGCGCCTGCAGGATCTCGGTATCGGTGACTGCAGCGATCACGCCCCCGGACTCATCACGCGCAGTGGTCGCACCCTCCCAGGAGGCAGGGTTACCGATCCGGATGGCTGACGCGACGGTCTTCGGCTGGGCAACCGGGTGCCCGTTCACGATGGGCGCGGCGCCCTCGGCCTGTGCCCCGACCATCCTGGGCAGGCGGGCGGACAGGCCGGCTGCGTGGTACTCCCGAAACCCCTTCCAGTACGCAGTGATGTTGCCGGCGTTACCGACCGGCAGGATCAGGTAGTCAGGCGCGTCGCCGAGCACGTCGACGATCTCGAAGGCGGCGGTCTTCTGGCCTTGCAGGCGGTGTGGGTTGACCGAGTTCATGAGCGCAACCGGATAGCGGCTCGTGAGCTCGCGGACGGTCTCCAGCGCAACGTCAAAGTTGCCCTTGAGCGCGACCACCTTGGCCCCATACATCAGCGCCTGCGACAGCTTGTTGAGAGCGATCTCGCCCGACGGAACGACGACTATCGCGCGCACGCCGGCGCGCGCCGCGTACGCGGCCATCGAGGCCGACGTGTTCCCGGTCGATGCGCACATCAGCACCCTGCTGCCCGCCTCCAGCGCCTTGGCGACGGCCACGACCATCCCGCGATCCTTGAACGACCCCGTCGGGTTGAGGCCCTCGTACTTGAAGTAAAGGTGGGCCAGGCCAAGCGCTTTGCCGATGTTCTGGCTTGGGACGAGCGGCGTCGATCCCTCCTGCAGATCGATCTCCGGCGTCGCCGGGCCGATGGGTAGACGCTCGCGATAGCGAGCGATGACGCCCACCTATCGCGGGCTCGGATGGCTGGGCCGCATGCCTAGAACACCCGCAGGAACGACGACACAGCGCGCACCGCCTTGAGTCCCGCCATCCGCTTGCGGGCTTTTTGCAGGCTCGCATCGTGGGCAGGATGCGTCGTGACGACGAGCTCGGCGGTCTGATCCTGCACCCACGCGTCCTTCTGGATGAAGCTCGAGATGCTCACGTTCTCCTCGGCGAACACCTGCCCGATCGCAGCCAACACCCCGGGACGGTCGTCGACCCTGATCCGGTAGTACGCGCGCGTCACCACCTCGTCCATCGGGATCACCGCGACCCGATCGTCGAAGCTGAACGAAGGACGGCTCTGGACTCCACGACGGATCGAGCGGGCAAGGTCGATGAGGTCTCCGACCACGGCCGAAGCGGTCGGGCGGCCTCCAGCCCCCTGTCCCACCAGCAGCACCTGTCCGACCAGGTCGCCCTCCACGAAGACGGCGTTGTTGGCGCCCTCGACCTGTGCCAGCGGATGGTCCAGCGGGACCATCGCGGGGTGGACGCGCGCCTCGATCCGGCCGGGGTGGCGCTGCGTGTGAGCGATGAGCTTGATGGCGTAGCCGAGCTCCCGCGCGTAACGGAAATCGACCGGCTCGATGCCATCGATGCCTTCGCGAAAGATGTCATTCGGGCGGACCTTGATCTCGTAAGCGATCGAGCCGAGTATCGCGAGCTTGTACGTGGCATCGAAACCGCCGACGTCATCGGTGGGGTCGGCCTCCGCAAAACCTGCTGCCTGCGCCTCGCGCACCGCTTCGTCCAACGACAGACCGCCGGCCGCCATCCGGCCGAGAACGTAGTTGGTGGTGCCGTTGATGACTGCCGACAGGCGTTCGATCCGGTTGGCCTGAAGGTCGGTGCGGAACGTGCTGATGAGCGGAAGTCCGCCTCCCACCGCAGCCTCGAAATAGAGGTCGACGTTCTTCTGCGCCGCCAGGTCGAGCAGCTCGAGCCCGTGCTTGGCCATGACAACCTTGTTCGCGGTGACAACGTGCTTGCCCGCGCGGATGGCGCGCTCCAGGTACCCGTGCATCGGCTCATCCCCTCCAGCGACCTCCACGACGACGTCGATGCCTGGGTCTTCGAGGAGCTGCGCGGGATCGACGGTCATAAGGTCGGAGTCGATTTCGACAGAACGCGGCTTCGCAAGGTCGCGGACGAGCACGCGCTGCAGGCACAGCTCGACACCGGCGCGACGGGCCAGCTGTGAGCGCCACGCCAACATCCTTTCGGCGACCTGGGAGCCGACAGTGCCAAGTCCGATGAGCCCGACGTTGAGGGGGCCTTGGGTCATGGGCGCTATTCTCCCTGCCGTGGCCCTGGTCCTGCGCGAAGCCGACGTCGAGAAGGTGATCCAGATGGATCCCGTGATCGCCGCCGTGGAGGCTGCCATGCGCGAGCTTGGAGAGGGCACGGCGCAGAACGAACCCCGCCGCCGCGCGTTCACGCCTGGCGGCCTGCTCAACGTGATGTTCGCCTCCTTCCCCGGCGGAGGCTGCACCGGCCTGAAGGCGTACACGGTGGCCGCCGGCAGCGTGCGCTTCCTCGTCGTTATCTTCGCGCTCGACGGCTCGGTATCGGCGTTGATCGAGGCCGATCTCATGGGCGCCTACCGCACCGGGGCCGCGACGGCGGTCGCCGCGAAGGCGCTCTGGCGCGGCGGCCCAGCCACCGTGGCGCTGATCGGAGCGGGCCACCAGGCGTCAACGCAGGCGCTGGCGATCTCACGCGTCCTCGAGATCAAGGAGATGCGCGTCTTCAGCCGGAATCCCGATCGCCGAGCGGTCTTCGCCGTGGAGCAGGCCGGCCGCCTTGGGGTCAAGGTCATCCCGGCGAGCAGCGCGGAGGCGGCCGTACGCGGGGCGGATGTCGTGGTCACGATGACAACCAGCTCGGAGCCGGTGATCGAGGCCGGCTGGGTCGGTGACCGGGCGCTGGTCGCGGCCGCCGGCTCGAATTACCCCAGTCGAACGGAGCTACCGGCCGACCTGGTGGCACGAGCGCGCACCGTCATCGTCGACCAGCTCGCTGCCGCCCAGATGGAGAGCGGCGACCTGATCCAGGCCCATGAGGCCGGGAAGTTCGATTGGGACCGCGCCACTGAGCTTGCGTCGTTGCTCACGGGAACATGGAAGGCACCCGAGGAGCCCGGCATCACCTTGTTCGAGTCACAGGGCCTCGCGCTCTGGGACCTGGCGGCCGCTTCGGTGGTCCTGCCCGCCGCCCGCGAAAATGGTCTTGGCGAAGAGGTCAAGCTCCTCTAGCCCGGTGGGCGCCTCGTTAGTGGAGGTGGGAAGGGATCGACTGGGGCGCCAGCGAGCCGAGCTGGAGAGCTGAGCCGATCAGGTAGGCCGCGACCAGGATGACCACGAGAGCCGCGCTCGCGGCGGTGTAGAGAAGCCAGGCCGGCGGGCCGGTGCCGGCGATGCGCACCATCAGGTCCGACCAATCCGGGCCTCGCCGAGGCCTCCATTCGTCGACAGTGGTCCGGATCATCCGGCCGAGGTCTGTTTCGGAGGGCACACCGGACCCTCCCTGTGTGGGTTTATCTTCCACGTAGGGCACCTTCATTACTCGAACGCGTCGGCTCCCAATCTTGGTCGCTCCCCGTCGCCTTTCTCATGATCGCCACCGCCTTGGCAATTCTGGAGGCCACAGTGCCGGCGGGCACCCCAAGCACGGCGGCGATCTCCTCACGGGTCAGGCCGTCGTAGTAATGAAGGATGACGGCGGCCCGCAGCTTCGGGCTCAGGGCCGCGAGGGCCTTCGTGACCACGTTTCGAGCCTCGGCCCGGTCGTAATCACGCCGGTCGGGGGCGGTGTACAGCCGCGCCGGCAGGAATCGCGCCAGCTTTTGTCGCCGCAGGTGGGAGATCGCCAGGTTGATGCCGATGCGGCGCAACCATGCGCCCGGCGGCGCGGTCGGCGTGTAACGGTCGCGCGCCCTGTAAGCGCGGACGAAGGTTTCCTGTGTCAGGTCCTCCGCGGCGGCTGGATCCAGGACCACGGCCCGGATCGATCGGTAGACGGAGAGGTACTCCTGGTCGTAGAGCTGCCGGAACTGAGTGGCGGGGTCGAGCTCTTTTTTTGCCGGGTCGAGCCCGCTGCTCTCAGACACACACGTAAGTGTGAAGGCAATGACTGCCCGCCGCTCTCAACTGTCCACGGGCTGGAGTCGACCGGCCAAGACGGCTCTCGCGCTGCTACGAGCAGACGGCGCTCGGCGCGAAGACCTGGCTGGAGGTCGCAGGCCGGGCAAGCTCTCCGGTTCTCGTTCTTGAGAGCCAGTTGAGTTGAAGTGGGCGACCCGGGACTCGAACCCGGATGAGTTGCCTCACACGCCCCTCAAACGTGCGCGTCTACCAGTTCCGCCAGCCGCCCGGCTGCAGCCGGTTGATTCTACCGAAGCGGCGATGCGGTGGTACCCGCTGCAAGACTCGAACTCGCAACCTCCTGATCCGAAGTCAGGCGCTCTATCCATTGAGCTAAGCGGGCGTACACCCATGGTATGGAACCGAGGCCTTGGCGGCACATACCGGCCGACCGACTGAGCGGAAGTCAGACGGCCGCTACGTACCTCTGGTGGTTCAGGCCCCAGGCCGCATATCGCACCAGACCCACTGCCTGGTAGCGGCGGCGACCCGCGCGAGTCTCCCCCCGCTCGATCGCCTTGCGCAGGTCCTCGGGCGTCGTGCCTTGGAACTCCGTGAAAGCACGACCGACAGCGTCAACGATGTGTGCGTCAGAACAGCCGAGCTCGGCGGCGCCGAGACCCATGTTCAAACGGTGCGCCAGCTGGTTGAACACGTAGAAGCCTGGAGTCCCGTTTTCCACCTCGATACCGTCGAAATCGAGATCGGCGGCGAGCCAGCCCACTCCGTGGACCGCCCCATTTCTTACCTGCCGCGCGGTGCGCCAGAACGGGTGTGCCGCGATCGCAAGTCCACCCTGCTCATGTATGGAGTGAACGGTGGCGGCCGCAGACATGCCGGGCATGACGCGACGCTCGAGAAACAGGCCGATGATGTGCCCGTCGCGGCTCGAAACCTCTTCGCCCACGACGACATGAAACTTTCGGCGCTTGGCCGCGTGATGTGCAGCTCGTAACGCTCCTTCGATCGTGTCGTGATCGGTCACAGCGATCACGTGCAGGCCAGCCCGGCGGGCGGCGTGGTCGACCAGCTCAGCTGGTGTCGGCCAGCCGTCGCTGGCGGTGGTGTGCATGTGGAGGTCGGCGCGACCCCAAGAAACCATGGGTGTGCATCCTACGCGAGTGGGGCTTACCATCGACCTTTTAACGGTCTTTCTTCGCGCAACCTGCGACTGTGGCCGATTTGAAGGCCTCGATAACCAACAAGGAGGTGCACGCTTGGAAGGCTTGATGCAGGATTACGAGCTTTCTCTTCAGCACGTGCTCTGGCGATTGGAGCGTCTCCATCCGCGCAAAGAGGTCGTGACCAAGCAGGACCAGGGCGTCCATCGCACCACGAACGGGCAGATGGTCCGGCGCGTCAACCGTCTCGCAGGTGCCCTGAAGCGATTGGGGGTCAAACCCGGCGACCGGGTGGCAACGCTGGCCTGGAACAACTACCGGCACCTCGAGCTGTACTACGCCGTGCCGTGCATGGGCGCCGTCCTCCACACCCTCAACCTGCGGCTTTTTCCGCAGCACCTGGAATTCATCATCAATGATGCCGAGGACAAGGTTCTATTCGTCGACCAGACCCTGCTGAGCCTGCTCGAGCCGCTGGCCGGAAAGATCCCGAGCGTCGAGAGGATGGTGCTCATCGCTGATGGCACGCCGAAGGGCGACCAAGGCCTGGGCGAGATGCTGGACTACGAGACGCTTTTGGGCGCGGAAAGCGAAGACTACCCCTGGCCCAAGCTCTCGGAACGGATGGCCGCCGCCATG
The DNA here is from genome assembly GCA_030948325.1 of Candidatus Dormiibacterota bacterium. The sequence goes on along the minus strand of JALZAL010000078.1, from coordinate 16,155 downwards.
TGCTACACCTCGGGCACCACCGGCAACCCAAAAGGCGTGGTGTACTCGCACCGCTCGCAGTTCATTCACACGATGGCCGCACTTCAGGCTGACAGCCTTGCGCTGACGGAGAAAGACGTCGTGTTTCCCCTGGTGCCGATGTTCCATGCCAACAGCTGGGGCCTGCCTTACGCATGCGGGATGGCGGGGTCCAAGGTCGTGTTTCCGCACCGCTTCGTGGGCGACGCCAAGTCGGTCGTAGAGCTGGCCGAGCAGGAGGACGCCACGATACTGGCCGGCGTTCCCACCATCTGGATAAACACCGCCGCCCTTCTGAAGCAGACCGGCCAGCGCCTGCCCAAAGTCCACACAGTTATCTGCGGCGGCTCTGCGGTCCCGCGATCTTTGATGGAATCGATGGACGCTCTCGGCCTCCGCATCCTGCACGCCTGGGGCATGACCGAGACTTCGCCCCTGGGGAGTGTCGCGCGTCCGCGATCAGGCGCGGAAGACGACGAGGTGCTCAACCAGCGGCTGACGCAGGGGATGCCGCTCCCGGGTGTTGAAATCCGGATCGTCGATCCTGCGACCAACCAGGAGCTACCGTGGGACGGCATCGCCTTTGGCGAGATCGAAGTGCGTGGCCCGTGGATCGCACGCGGCTACCACAATGGCTACGACGCCGGCAAGCTCACCGAAGACGGCTGGTTCCGGACCGGCGATGTAGCGAAGATCACCCCTGACGGATACGTCCAGATCGTCGACAGGACAAAGGATGTGATCAAGTCAGGCGGCGAATGGATCTCATCGGTCGACCTCGAGAACGCAATCATGGCCCACCCCAAGGTCCTCGAGGCGGCCGTGATCGGTCTGGCGCACCTCAAATGGGACGAGCGCCCTGTCGCTTATGTCGTTGCCAAGCCGCAGTTCAAGGGCCAGGTCACTCAACAAGAGGTCGTTGATTTCCTCACGGACAAGGTCGCGAAATGGTGGATGCCTGACGAGGTGCGGTTCATCGATGAGGTCCCCAAGACCTCGGTCGGCAAGTTCGACAAGAAAGTTCTGCGCGCCGGCGCTGTGCCGCTCCAGGAAGCTGCTGCACCATCTGGGCGAAAGTGATGGCGCGCGCAGGGGTCCGCGAGCACACGATTCCACGGGACACATTCCACTACAAGTGGGACAACTCCCTTCCGCCCGCAGTGGAGATTGGGACGGGAGACATCGTCCATTTCGACACTGAGGAGGTCACCTCGGGCCAGCTGATTCAGGGCGACCCGCCCTCCAAGCTCGCCCAGCTCGACTTCGACCGCCTGTATCCGCTCGGCGGCCCGGTCTTCGTGAAGGAGGCCGAGCCGGGCGATGTCCTCGAGGTCGAGATCCTGAGCTTGCGACCCGGCTCGTGGGGATGGACGGCGCTACTGCCGAAGCTTGGTCTGCTCGCGGCGGATTTCCCCGATCCATACGTCCGTTATTTCGAGCTGGGCAACCGGACATCTGCCGAGCTGCGGCAGGACATCCATATTCCGATCGCGCCGTTCTGCGGGACGATGGGCGTGGCCACCGATGAGCCGGGGCCGCACGCCGTGCTGCCCCCGACCAAGGGAGCGGGCAACATCGACACCCGCCACCTCACCGCCGGCACCAAGCTGTACCTGCCCGTTTTCGTGAAGGGCGCGATGTTCTCGGCAGGCGACTGCCACGCCGCGCAGGGAGATGGCGAGGTTTGCGTTACTGGAATCGAATGCCCGATGACATTCGGGCTCCGGTTCAACGTCATCAAGGGCGGGTCCTTGCGTCCCTGGAGCTACCACTTCCTGACTCCGCCGACGCCACTCCAGCCGCGAAGCGATGCGGCGGGCTATCACGCCGTGTGCGCCCTGGGGCCGGACCTGATGGAAAACTCGCGCAACGCGGTCCGCGACACCATCGCCTGGTTGGGGGCAGACCATGGCTTGAGCCGGGAGGACGCTTACATCCTGTGCAGCCTCGCCGGCGACCTCAGAATCAGCCAGATCGTCGACCAGCCCAACTTTGGAGTCTCCTTCTATCTGCCGCTGAGCGTCTTCAAGTAGGGGCCGTTTCGGGCCGCCGTTCACGCTTGCGCGCAAGCTTGCGGGGCACCGTCCGGCATACTGACTGCTCACTAGGCCAAGGGTGAGTACGACACAACTCGGCAGGTATCCGATCGAGGCTGAGCTCGGGCGTGGGGCCATGGGCGTGGTGTACCGGTCGACGCACCCGCGCCTTGAGATTCCCGTGGCCATCAAGGTGCTCGCAGAGCAGTACTCCAGTGACGCCAGCTTCCGGCAGCGATTTCATCGCGAGGCGGCCACTGTTGCGGCACTCAACCATCCAGGCATCGTCCGCGTCTACGACTTCGACGAGGACGGGCCGGTCCTGTTCATCGTCATGGAGTGGGTCGAGGGTCGATCGATGCGGTCATGGCTGGACGAGTACGGGCGTTTCAGCGTCGACGTATCTGTCGACCTGGTACAGCAGCTGCTCTCTGCGGTCGGGGTCGCACACGACTACGGGATCGTCCACCGCGACCTGAAGCCTGACAACATCCTGATCTCCAACCGCGGCAAGACCAAGATCCTCGACTTCGGCATCTCCAAGCTCATCGACGACAAGCACAGGCTGACCGCGACCGGCAGCATGGTTGGTACACCCGCCTATATGGCGCCCGAGCAGGTCAAGGGCGAGCAGGTTGATGCCAGCTCAGACATCTATTCGTTGGGGATGATCCTCTACGAGCTGCTGCACGGCGAGCCTCCGTTCATCGGACAGCTGCCCGCGGTTCTGCACTCACAGGTCTTTGACCGCCCGCGGGCGTCGACCGCAATCCCTTCTCCGATCATGGAGATCATCTGGAAGGCGACGTCCAAATCTCGCAGCCAGCGGTTCCAGACCTGCGAGGAGTTCTCGGGCGCCTTCCACTACATGCCCAAGCCGGCTGCGGCGCAGCCACCGGTCGAAGCGGTGTCGGAGGTGGCGGAGATCGATCTGCCGAGGACCCAGATGCCCGCGCGCGCAGACAGCTCGAAGCCGGCCGGCGTGTGCACTTTCAGCGACTGCGGGGAGCGCCGCGGCTGGGCATGTGCATACAAAGACCTCACGGGACGCGAATGCAAGAGCTGGTGGTGCCGCAAGCACATCCAGTTCATCGAGCGAACTCCGTTCTGTCCGCGCCACGCCAGCGTGATCCGCGCACTTGCGCCCAGTGCCAACACGATCTTCGAGATCAAGAACCGGCCCGCGGTCGACGACCGGGCTCTTCCGCTGGCGGCGATGGTCGCGGAGGACGTCGACAAGGACGTGACCGAGCTGGTGCGGCGCCGCTATCAGAACCGAAAGGACGTGACCCTCGCCCGCGACCGCACGGTCCGCCAGACCTGGTCGGGGCGGAACGAAGTTGCGTGGGAGCGAAGCTGGTCAGCGCTCAAGAGCCAGGGCTACCTCGTCCGCATCGCGGTGCGCGTCACGACCGCCGAGCCTGACATGGTGCAGCTGCTGATCGGCAACACAATCGTGTTCAAAGAGGTTCCAGACTGGATCAGCCGGCGCCGCGAGGGAGAGCCGCCGGATCATGCTGACCGCGCGCGTTTCGGCAAGAAGCTGTTTGGGGCGATCATCGAGCACGTCGACGAGCCTCAGCCGCTACCCGCCATCGCCATTCCCTCAAACGGCCAACAGCTGGAGCCGCCGCCGCCGCCGGATATCAACCGCACGCTGATCGAAGGAATGGTTCTCCGGCTGGCGTCCGCGGCCACGCGGCTCACCGGTTTTGAAGTCGCTGACCAGCTCGCCCTCCCGTTCGCTGCGGTCGAGCCGAGCCTGAAAGCGCTGACCGGCGCGAACTTCCTCGATGCACTCGGGCTGGCCCCCGAGCAGGGGCCATGGCTGGGCCGGCCGCTGCCCGAGCGGATGGCATATGCACTCACGAAGCAGGGACGTGTGCGCAGTGACGAGATCGCAGCCGCCAGCACGCGTTACGCCGGACCGGCTCCGGTCTCGATGGCCGAGTACCGTCAGGTCCTTGCGGAGGCCGCCAAGCCTGGCACGCTCGACCTGACCAAGGTCACCCTCGCACTGAGCGGCATCGAGCTGGCGCCGGGCGTCGTCGAGGCGGTGCGGGCTGCAGTCAACTCACGCTCGTCGATCTTCATCTATGGGGCGCCTGGAAACGGCAAGACGACTCTTGCTCGGCGCATCCCGAGCCTGCTTGGCGGCCCGATCGTCGTCCCCGTGGCGCTCGACATCGGAGGTGGTGAGGTGATGACCATCTTCGACGGCTCCGTGCACCATCTGGAGCAGCACCAGCCGGCCGACAGACGCTGGCGGCGGATCACGCGGCCGTTGGTCCAGGTGGGAGGCGAGTTCCAGCTGGACATGTTCGATCCGACTTTCGAAGAGGGAAGCCGGACATACGGCGCCCCGCTCCAGGTCAAGGCCAATGGGGGCGTGCTGCTCATCGACGACCTCGGCCGGCAGCGTGTCTCGCCCAAGCAGATCCTCGACCGCCTGCTGGTGCCTCTGGAGCAGGAGATCGACTACATGAACCTCTCGGCCACCGGGCGCAAGGTCGAGGTGCCGTTCTGGTCACAGCTCGCGCTGTCGACGAACCTCAAGCCTGGAGAGCTGCTCGATGAGGCCTACCTCCGACGGCTCGCCTACAAGGTGCTTATGCCCGACCCGTCCTGGGAGATGTGGTGCAGGATTTTCGAGCGTGAGCGAGACAGGCTGACGATCCCGCCTGATCCAACAGCGCTCGAGCTGATCCGAAGCCTGTACAGCGGTCGCCCTCTGCGCGGCAACCATCCTCGTGACCTGCTGGAGCGGCTCGTGGACGTGTCAGCGGCGCGAGGAGTCCGCCCGCAGCTCACCCTGGAGCTGGTCGAGGCGGCGTGGCACACGCTGTTCATCACCAGCTAACCGGCGACTTCCCTCCACGCTGCGCTCCGGCGCCGAGCGCGCGTGTGATGTCGGCGGGCGTCACCAGGCCCACGAGCCGGCCATCGTCAAGCACCAGCAGCTGACCGTCACCAGAGGTGAAACGGTTGAGGATCGCCACCACCGGCTCGCCTGGAGCGGCTTGCGGGGTCACATCCATTCCCATGCCGACATCGCGCACCCGCGTCGTTCTCCGGTCACCGTCGGGAACCTCGGCCAGCCGCGCAAGCGTGATCAGTCCGTCGAGCTGGCCATCGAACGTCTTGAGCGGATAGGCCGACGCCCGCTGGATCGGCAGGTAGGAGCGCATGAACTCGTCGACGGTGATCCAGCCCGGCGTGACTATCGGGTCCCGTGTCATCACATCAGACACGCGCAGCCCGGCAAGCGCCCCGTGCATCAGGACGTGCGCTTCCTCATTACGCGCCGCGGACATCAGGAACAAGCCGAGGAAGATCAGCCAGACGCCGCCAAGGTCGCGCTGCAGAAAAAGTGCGAGGAGCCCGAGGGCGATCATCAGGAATGAGCAGACGCGGCCCAACAACGCGGCGGTGGCGGTTGCGCGGTAGCGGTCTCCGCGCCGGCGCCAAAGCCATGCGCGGAGGATGCGGCCGCCGTCGAGCGGAAAGGCCGGCACCAGGTTGAACAGCAGCAGCATGGCGTTCGACAGGGCCAGCCAGAAGCAGCCGGCTTCGATCAGCGGCGGGCCGCCGGCGGCGTCCAGTCCAAGGGTTGCAACGCCGAATGCGATCGCCAGGACCAGGCTGACGATGGGACCCGCGATGGCGATTTTTGCCTCAGCGCCGGCGGTGGCGGCGTCACCGCCGAGCCGGGCAACGCCGCCGAATATCCACAGCGTGATGCCCTCGACGCTGACTCCCAGGCGGCGTGCGACCAATGCATGGCCCAATTCGTGGGCGAGCAGCGAGACATAGAAGAGGAGCGCCGCCACGATCGACACCAGCCAGTAGGCGGTTTGGGGTTGGTCGGGGACCATCTGCGGAAAGACCTGGCCGGCCAGCGTCCAGACGATCAAGACGAAGACGATGGCGAGACTCCAGTGGAGCCCAACCTCGATCCCCGCCACCCGGCCGAGACGGACGCTTGCGTCCATGGAGGTCATGGTAGTGAGAGCGGAGGGCCGAATCGCGAGGCCTCGGTATACTTTGGCGTCGCCCCGAAAGCGGCGGTGGCGGAATGGCAGACGCGCTAGTTTCAGGAGCTAGTGTCCGCAAGGACGTGGAGGTTCAACTCCTCTCCGCCGCACCAGCGACGTGACCACTCTGTCGCGTCGTCCTTACCCCAGATCTGAGGTAGCTGATGACCAGGTTCGTCGTCGACAGCAGCGCCGTCCTTCACCTGGCGAGCGCAGAGATCGAGGTCTCACGCAAGCACGAGCTCCTCGCACCAACGCTCCTTCGTTCCCAAACGCTCTCGGCTCTGCACGAGGCCGTCCAGGGGGGCGAAATCCCAACCGACGTCGCGCGTGCCCACCTCGCCCGCATCGGGCGGATGCCAATCAGGCTCCTTGGCGACGCCGTGCTGCGGCGTCGGGCCTGGGACCTGGCGGATCAGCTGGGGTGGGCCTCGACCTACAACGCCGAGTATGTTGCACTCACTCAGCTGCAGGCAGACGCATTGGTAACCCTGGACGCGGAACTGGCGCGCAGCGTGGAAGGGATCGTCGCGACCGCGTCGATCGACGAGCTGCGCTTCCCTAGCTGATAAAACGTACCGCACCCTCTCTTCGACCGAGGAGGGACGGCTGGATAAACTGTGCGGCGGTGCGCGCCACCTACGACCCAGTCAGGCCGCTATATCGCGCGCTGCTCGTCTTCGACGCCGTCGCGATCCTGATCCTCGTCATCGGCCTCGGGGAATTCCTGTACTTCGAGCCACCCGGACAGAAAACTGGCCTCAAGGCCACGATCGTGGGGGTGTACGTGTACGACCCGGCCACGCACATGACGTCTGGCCCGGATCGAAGCGCGTTCTCTCGCACGCAGGAGTTCGCCGCAGTTGTCGACTGGAAGTCGTTACCGCAAAACATCGTCGTCGACGCTCGTTGGTATGACAGTTTCGGGGCGGTCGTCGGCCGAGTCGGCCCCGGCACTCCGGCCCAGCTGGCTGACCAAACCTCGATTCCGGTCGGAACGCCGGCGTCCCGGACACACAACCTGCCAGGTCACTACCTCTTCGTCGTCGAACGCCTCGAGAACGGTGTCCCAGTCGAGGTGTTGGCGCGGCGAATCGTTCGCGTAGAGCAATAGTGAGGTTGACCTCCGCCCTCCCTGACCTTGAGAGGATCACGAATGCAAGCGCAGTTGGTGTACAAGTTCGGCCGATCGGTCATCGACAGCGTCAACCTAGCGCGGCGCGCACGGCAGGTATGGCGAACCCACTTCACAGTGCTGCATTGAGGGGCGAGCCGACGGCGGGTTACATACTGGAATGGATGGACCTCACCAATCAGAGCTACGTCATCCTGATAAGCACCAAGACCTCTACTGAGCACTACTATCGCGACGAGGCCGGCTGGGTAAAGGTGTCGACACGTGGGCGAACTTTCCGGGCGACTGCCGAGCAAGTCCTAAACCACGTCTTGCCCGCGCTAGCCGGCATCAAACCAAACGTAACCATCAAGGTGGAACATCACGAACCCAATCCATGAGCGACCAGAGTGAGCATGCACTGCCAGCGTGGCGTTTTGGATTCTGGCCATCGTTGCGCTGGTTTTGTTCGGATCTGCGATCGGGGGGCATCCAAGCGGGCAAGCTGAAGGGCTACAAGCGGGAGGGCGACCGCCACGTCTACGTCGCGTGACGGCGCTGCGGAAGTACAGGCCGCTGCCGTAGCTCCACCGTATTTTCGGGCGTCAGGCCTCCCTGCCGCCAACCCCCGACCGCGCGGGCGGCCAGCGCGAAACGGCATCACCATCGCCGTGACCGCGATCGTCCTTGTCGTCCTGGTCGCAAGCTCGATCCTCGACTACATCTACCTCGACACGATCCCAGGGCGCACCGCACTCTACGGGTTGCTCGCGGTGGCGCTGGTTGCACTTGGAACCTATATAGGCGTTCGCGCGTTTGACCGCGATCCAGCGGAACGCCGGCGCCACGTAATCCGCGCCGTCGTTCTTCTCGGACTGGCGATCCTCATGTGGCTTCTGGTCATCGACCTCTTTGCGTTCACCGGCGCGGCTGGTCCTGGCGTGGCTGCCATCTCTGCGGCTGCATGTCTCCCAACGACAGCGTTCGGTCTCTTCGTGGTGCGCCGGCTGGACCGCAACGAGAAAGAACCCTGGAGGCTCGTGCTCGTGGCGTCTGCATGGGGCGCCATCGTCGCGACCAGCATGGTGATCTGGGGCGAGAGCCTCTGGAGCGCTGTCGCGGATCGCATTCTCGTGCCCGGCCCCGGGCTCGATGCCTCGTCCGCATTCTCCGCCGGCCTCCTGGAAGAGCTGGCAAAAGGTACTGCGGTGCTCCTCCTGTTCCTGGTCATGCGCAATGAGTTCGACGACGTCGTCGATGGGATCGTGTATGGCGCCGCCGTGGGTCTCGGCTTCAACTTCATGGAGTCGATCGCATACATGACCAACTTCTACGCGATCTTTCAGCCGGACGGCGTGGGTGCTTATGCGGCCGGCTTCCAGTGGTACGCGCGGCAGGTCCTTGGGCTTTTCTTCGGCCACGCGACGTACACAGCCCTGATTGGCGCGGGCATAGGAATCGCGCGTCAGATGCCCGGCCGAAGACAGAAGGTGATTGCGATCGCGAGCGGTTTCCTTATTGCGATCGCGGCTCATTTTTCGTGGGACGCCTGGCTTGCATTTTTCCCGATCGAGGGCTCCGCTCTCGGGCTGATCGAGATCCACCTGCGAACACTGATCATGACCGGCCCGTTCACGGCGGCCGTGATCGCGCTGCTGCTGGCCGGGCTCCAGTTCGAAGGCAGGGCGCTGTCCGACGAGTTGCGAAAGGAGGCGGCGGAAGGCTCGGGCGCGATCCTGCCAGGCGAAGCCCTGATCCTGCTCAGCCCGTGGCAAAGGCTGAGGCAGCGGATAAAAGCACTGCGAAAGGGCGGCTTCCGGGCGTACTTGAAGCTCTCACGGCTCCAGACCGCGCAGCTCGACCTCGCCATGGAACGATGGCATCGCGAGCGCCAGGAGATCGACACCCCTCTGGAGGCAGAGAACGAGTTGAGGCGGCGCGTGATCGAGCTGAGGCGGCAGGCGGCGTTCTAAGCCGGTAGTCGCCCCCAGACCAGCCGCGCAAGGCCCAGCGCGAGCAACATGGCAGCCGTCGCCCACGTGATTGCGGAAACGACCGGGTCGCTGAAGTCCGTGCCCGTGAGCACCGCGTGAAAGAAGATCAGAACGAAAGCCACATATGCGAGCCGGTGAAGCCAGTTCCACAAGACTGGCTTGATCTGACGCCTGAGCAGCGCGGTCACCGTCACCACGATGAGCAGGTCGACGGCGAGGGCTCCCAGCCCGATGGAGAATGTTCCGTAAACGGCATGGAACGGAATCACCACGTCGACGACGCCGATTCGCGCAGTCGAGTCGAGCACGAGGGCCACTAGATGAACGCCTGCGAGCGGAATCCACAACACCGTCGTGTACTCGTGCAGCGAGCGCATGACCCGGTTGCTGCCGACCCAATCCAGCACCGCTGAACGCAGAGCGATGCCCGTCAGCAGGGCTATCGCCAGGGCGGCGTAGGAACCGAGGCCGGCCACTCGCGCCAGCACCCACAGGAACTGGTCGGCAGTCATCTCCCCAGCACCCAGCCGCCGGCTGCAGGCAAAGACGGCGCGCCGAACCACCATGCAAGCGCGTGGACCCTACAAAACGCGCGGCCGATGTCCGGGCCTGCCAGCAGCGCGGTCTTGGCGATCACCTCTGCATCGAAGCCTGTGGAGGCGATCACCGAAACCTCCTCCAGAGCTGTCTCGGCGGGCAGCCCGGTCCTGGGATCGATGAGGTGATGGAGGCCTTCCCAGCGCCGGCGCAGCACGCTGCTGGTGGCGGCTCCCTGGTCGCGCAGCATCACAGTCACACCTGCGATGCCGACCGGCCAACCGTCGCCTGCAGGCCCGACGCCGCGGGCGCTCAGGTCGCCTCCGAGATTCGCCAGGGCGTTGCGGCCCAGGCGCTCGAGCAGCCGGTCCGCCATCCATCCTTTGGCCACGCCCCCGAGGTCAATCCCACAACCGGGCGCTAGCCGAGCCCGCCCGCGCTGCAGGGTCAGCACCTCCGGCAGCGGCGACAGCGCCGTCACGCCGATCAGCTTCGCTCGAGTCGGTCCATCAGCCATCGGGCGCGTGTAGCCGATGGCCAACATGGATGGCAGCACGGCGACGTTGACAAGTCCTCTGCTCACCTCGAAGGCGCGCATCGACTCTCGGAGGACCTCCTCCAGCTCGAGGCTGAGGTCGACCCATCGGCCGCCGGCGCAATTGAGCCTGCTCAGCTCGCTGTCAGGCGAGAAACGGGTCAGGCGCGCCGCGACCTGTCGAACCCAGACCTCGCCCTCTGCGAGCTGGTGGCGGTTGGTCCCAACCGCGAACAACGCACACCTGGTCCCCATCGCCTCGAATAGGTGCGCCGCCGGGGAGACGTCAGGACGCATACGTGGAGGTCAAGGGGGCCACGTTGGATTGCTGCACGCCGGGCGTTAGCGTGACGTCTCCTCCGGATGCATCCGTGAGCACGATGGGCTGAAGAGGCGCGGCCGGATTCTTCAAATGCGAGGTCACGTAAACAGCCGAGGCGAGAGTAGCCACAACAGTCAGCGCCGTCGCTCCCGCCTTGAGCATGAATCCGCGCATCCCCTTAGACCGTCATCACGGGCGCACCCAGGAACGGCACATGGTCGAAAGAGGCGCCGAGGATCTCGCCCGAATCAGCGCCCAGGTGTCCACTCAGGATCTCCTGGTAGACAGAGCGGAAGTCGACAGCGTGTTTGAGGTTGCCCGTGTTGTCAAGGCTGGTGAGGCTGGGAGCAGCTCCGTAGAGACCACCCTTCACGGGATCTCCGATGAGCAGCAGAGGAGCGGCCGCGCCATGATCGGTGCCCCCACTCGCATTCTCCTTTGGACGCCTGCCGAACTCCGACCAGGTTGCGATCAGCACGTTGTGCGCCTTGCCATGGGCCGCGAGGTCTTGATAGAAGGCGCTGACCGCGGTATCCAGGTAGCCCATCAAGTCGTCGTGGCGATTGATCTCCGTGTAGTGCGTGTCGAAACCGCCCAGCGTCACGTGGAGCAGCTTCACGCCGGTACCCGTGACGATCAGCTCCGCCGCCAGCTGTAGGGCTGCAGCGAGCTGATTCTGGGATGAATAGACGAGCTTCACGTTGTCGGAGTAGCTGGCCATCGGTTGGTAGTTGGCGGACGAGGTGCGCAGCGTGGTGATCGTCTCCGTGGCGGTCGCGATCGCCGTGTCGAAGAGCGCGCCGTAGATGCCAGGCGTGCCTTTGTACAGGGCGCCCACCGCCGCTTCGACCTCGCTACCGCCTGTGAAACCGAATGTCTTTTGGTTCTGGATCACACTCATCGTCGCTTGCAGGTCTCTCAGCGCGCCGGGAACGTCGGTGGCACCGCAGGCGCAGCCGGTGAGGGGATGACCGTTGGAGTCATAGGCCTTGGCCAGCGTCCGTCCGAGCCAGCCTTCGACCTGGCGGCGCGTAGGGTCACCCGTCTCCCAGATGCGTATCGACTCGAAGTGGGAAAAGGTGGGGTTGTCGTAGCCGACGCCCTGCACGATCGCGACCTTGCCTTTGTCCCAGAGTCGCTTGATCCCGCCCAGGTTGTGATTCAGACCGAAGTCGGTGCTCAGCGGCAACGCCTGCGAGACCATCGGACCCGAAAGGATCGGCCGGAGATCGTGGAGCGTGGGATCGCTGAGCGGTACGACCGTACGCAAGCCGTCATTGCCGCCGGCAAGCTGAATCATCACCAGGACGTTGTCGTTGGTCACACCCTCTTGCTTGGCTGCATAGACCGCCCGCGCGAAGGCATCAGGCACTGCGGCATAGCCGGCAGCAAGACCAGACGCCCCGGCGCCAAAAACCAGGCCGGCCTTGAGGAAGTCGCGTCGCTTGAGCTGGTTGATGCCGATTTGGTCGGTCATTGGATTTGCACCTACTTGAGTTGGAATTCCGGGGAGGCCAAGGTGATGAACCAACGTGTCCGCTCGTCGGTCGTCTGGTTGAAGAGATTTGCGGTCTGCGCGCTCACGATTCCTTCGAGGTGGCGGTGGACAGCGCGCGTCGCGGACGGCAGCGACGACTTCACGTGGGCGAGGGCGGCGGTTACGAAATTCACGCGCTGGACGACGGTGTTCGAGGATATCCACGCCGCGTTGTTGGGCCAGCCGTTGACGTCGGGCGGATCGAACAGGCTCTGGCCCATGCCCGGGCCGGCTGCGACAATGACCTTGGACATGCCCGTCGCGCCCAGTGCTTTGGCTGCGTGAACCATGAACTCGGTTGGAGTTTTCAAAAGGGCCCGATAGCTTTCACCCGCCGCGAACTCATCGCTGGTGAAGACTGCATGCATCAGGCTCTTGATGTCGTACTTGCTCCGGCGAAAGGTGTCAGCGAGCCGATTGACGTAGCCAGGGTCCGGTTGAGCGTTGACGAAATGCTGCGCGACCTTGGCGGCGATGAAAGGCGCCGTCCCCGGCTGCGCGAGGATGCGATCGACCACTCCTTCGGTATCGATAGAGCCGGAGTGGCCGAGGAACGTGACAGCCCCGTTGTAGGCGCGGCGTTTGTTGAAGACACCAGCCGCTTGCGAGGCGTAAACGGGCAGGGTTCGAGTGGCCTGGGTCGCCTTGTCCACGACCACCGTTGCAAACGAGTCGGGCTTCGGCAGCTGCCAACCGGCCAGAGCGCGAGCACCCTGGCGCACGTCTTCCTCGCTGTAGTTCCCGGGCCCGATGGTGAAGAGCTCCATCAGCTCACGCGAGTAATTCTCGTTGGGGTTTTTCCCAGTTGAGGACGAGAGGTCGAGATAGCGCAACATGGCCGGGTCCGTCGTGACCTGCATGAGCATCGATCGCAGGTTGGTGAGCGCCATGCGGCGCCACGTCAGGTTCTGCCAGTACATGAAGGTGTGCTCGCCCCCGACCTTGCGGTAGTCGCTGGTGAAGTGGCCGTGCCAGAACAGGGTCATTCGCTCGGCAAACGGCGTTGGCGTATTGAGCATCTGGTCCACCCACCACTGCTGCAGCTGGGCGATGGGAAAGCGCCCGCCCGGCGTTGCCGCCGCAGCGAAGTTCGGCGGCTCGGACGGCGGACTGTCGAGCAGCCGGTCGACAGTTCTGCCAAAGCCGGCAGAGAGGGCGGCCTCGAGCTGGCCGGCCGTGTAGCCGAAGGTTGTGCGGCGGAGCAAGTGCATGACCCGCGCAGACTCGGATCCGAGGGGAGATATCCAGTCGGTGCCGGAGGTCGGGTGCGGTTGCGCGAGCTTCTGCAACGACGTGCCGAGCAGCCTTACCGCTCCCACCGCGACGCCGGTGGCGACGGCGGCGGCGAGTGCCTGGCGCCGCGTCATGCCTCGCCGAGCCTGGGCAACGCCGGACTCGACCCCGGCAGAGAAGGTGTCCACGCTCATGACGTCCCAATTCAATCTGCACGAGGCGGCCCCAACCGTCACCCTGATGTGAAGAATTTGTAAGCGCGCACCCGGGCCGGCCGGCGCCCTTGCGCACGACGGCCTGTTACGTCGTAATCTTGTAACACCATGGTGGACGGAACCGTCGCCGACCCGACTGAGCGAGAGGCCCTCGACGCTTATTCGCAGATCGTCAGCAGCGTCGCCGAGCGTGTGCTGCCCTCGGTGGCCAGCCTGCGTGTGCGCAGGAGCGGTACTTCCCGCGATGGCGGCGCCGGTTCGGGTGTGGTCATCACCCCGGACGGCTACCTGGTCACCTCTGCGCACGTCGTGGCGCAGGCGGGCATGGCCAGCGCATCTTTCATCGACGGGAGTGAGTACGAGCTCGACATCGTAGGAGCCGACCCGCTGTCCGACCTGGCCGTAGCGCGAGCTCGATCGGCCACGCTCGAACCCATTCCGATCGGGGATGCGGACGCCCTGCGCGTTGGCCAGCTGGTGGTTGCGGTCGGAAACCCGATGGGCTTCTCCGGGTCCGTCACGTCGGGGGTCGTCAGCGGGTTAGGCCGCTCGCTGGCGACCGCCGACGGCAACGGGCACCGCCGCTTCGTCGAGGACGTGATCCAGACCGATGCCGCGCTCAACCCAGGCAACTCAGGCGGCGCTCTCGCGGACTGGAAGGCCCGCCTGATCGGCGTCAACACCGCGGTTGCAGGAATGGGACTCGGCCTTGCGGTTCCGATCAATACGACCACACAGGCGATTCTTTCTGCGCTGGTGCGAAACGGACGCGTTCGCCGTGCATTCCTGGGCATCGCGGGCGGAACCCGCGCTTTACCGCCGGCCCATGCGCACCGCCTGGGCCGCAAGGCTGGGGTGGAGGTCCAGGAGGTGGTGAGCGGCAGCCCCGCCGCAGCCGCTCGACTTCAGGGCGGGGACATCATCGTTTCGGTCGGCGAGACGGCCGTTGCCAAGGCAGGCGACCTCCAGCGCTTGATGGTCGAAGCCCACATCGGATCGAAGATCCCGTTGACCGTGCTCCGCGGTGATCATCTGATGACTCTGGACGTGGTGCCCGTAGAGCTCACCTGAGCGTCGCGCTCCGGAGGTAGACTGGGCCATCGTGGCCAAAGACAAAGACCTCCGGGAGCAGCTCCGCGCCGGACTTCGCGATGGTCGTTTCCGGATGGTAGACGTAGATCCCGACTCGACACCTGGCCTCAAAAAACGCAAGCGTGCGAAGAAAGAGATGGAGGCGGCCCACGCCGACCTGTTCGCCCTGCAAGAGCGCCTGTTTGCCGAACACAAGCGGTCGGTGCTGATCGTGCTGCAGGGCATGGACACCAGTGGCAAGGACGGAACGGTCACCCACGTCATGGGTCATCTCAACCCCCAAGGAGTTCACGTCACGACTTTCAAGGCCCCGACGCCTGAGGAAAAGCGCCATGGCTTCCTGTGGCGAATCAAGCGGAACCTACCGGACCCCGGCGTCGTCGGGATCTTCAACCGCTCCCAATACGAGGACGTGCTCATCGCCCGCGTCCACGCTCTCGCCCCTCCCAAGGTGATCGAGCGCCGCTACCGGCTCATCAACGAGTTCGAGAAGGAGCTCGTCCGAAGCGGCACGAAGGTGATCAAGTTCTGCCTCCACATCTCCTACGACGAGCAGCGCAAGCGGCTGATCGAGCGCCTGGTCGACCCCGACAAGAACTGGAAGTTTCATGAGAACGACATCAACGAGCGCGCTTACTGGGACGACTATCAAAGCGCTTACGGCATCGCCATCACCAAATGCTCGACGGCGTGGGCGCCGTGGTACGTGATCCCCGCCAACGACAAGGCCTATCGCGACTGGGCGATCAGCAAGATAGTGAGCGAGACCCTAGACGAGATGGATCCCCAGTACCCCCACCCCAAGCTCGACATCCCACGCCTCCTCAAGCGCTTGAAGGACTGAGCCGCGAAGAGTCGGCCGGCCGGTGACTATAGCGTCGCGTAGTCCTTATCGAAGTGTTCGCGGTCCTCGCCCTCGCTGATCCGATCGCCGGCCTCGCGCGCAAGCTTCTTGAACCTGGCGACCTCTGTTGCATGGCCGGCCGTCTTGTGCGCCCGAGCCAGGGCTTCATACCCATACGCGAGATCCCAATCGGCAATCCCATCCTGCTCGCACACCTCCAGGCATCGCTGCGCGTGCACGATCGCCGGCTCACCCCGTCCGAGCACCGTGTACACGCGTGAGATCTGCCATTCGCCGCGGGCTCGGTTCTCCGGCCGACCGATGACGCCCCAGTGGTATCTCGAGGCGTGGGCGGCATGGAGCATCTCGTCGTCGTCCTCCCGGGTGCGCTTCGGCATCTCCATGAGCTCCCACACCCTGTTGAATAGGTCGGTTGCGACCTTGCGCTCGTCCTGGGGCGTCATGCGTCTAGGCTACAAAAACGAAAGCCCCGGGCCGTGAGGCCCAGGGCTCTTGGTTGGTCGTTTAACCCTTAGAGGGTGCGAACGCTCTTCGCGCGTGGCCCCTTGGGGCTCGCCTCGATCTCGAAGGATACCTTCTCGCCACCCTGGAGGCTGTCGAAGTCACCTTCGGTGCCACTCCTG
>JALZAL010000077.1 GCA_030948325.1 Candidatus Dormiibacterota bacterium | reverse complement strand
GGGCTGGCGGACGGCCGCGCCGAGGCCTGGGGCTGTGACCTTTCGGAGGAGTACGTGCGAATAAACGCGGACTACACGACGTGACGCTGACAATCGAGGAGCGCGCCAAGGTGCTTGTCGAAGCGCTGCCATACATCCAGCGCTTTCACGGGCAGACCATCGTGGTCAAAGTCGGCGGCAACGCCATCGAGCAGGCGAGAGACGAGACGCTGCTCGACATAGTGCTCCTGCGCTACGTAGGCATGCATCCGGTGCTGGTCCACGGCGGTGGTCCGGAGATCACCGCGATGAGCGAGCGGCTCGGGATCAAGGCCACCTTCAAGAAAGGACTGCGCGTCACCGACGAGAAGACCATGGAGGTCGTGAAGATGGTGCTCACGGGAAAGGTCAACCCCGACATCGTCGGGAGCATCAACCGGTTGGGCGGCCAGGCCGTCGGCATGAGCGGCGAGGATGGGCCGTCCATCATCGCGGAACCTCTCAACGAGGCAATGGGCTTTGTCGGCCGCGTCACTCAGGTCAACAAGGAGCCGATCACTGCACTGCTGGGGCGAGGCTACATCCCTGTCATCGCCTCCATCGGCCTCGGCTACGACGGGCACGCGTACAACATCAACGCCGACACCGTGGCGGCGGAGATCGCCGTGGCGCTGAACGCCGCGAAGCTGATCCTCCTGACCGACGTCGCGGGCGTGCTGGGCGTGGATGGTGGAGTCGTCGCCGTGATCTCCAGGGACGATGCTCGACAGAGGATCGATGCTGGAGAGGTCACCGGCGGGATGATCCCGAAGCTTGAAGCCTGCCTTCGGGCGCTCGACGCCGTCCCGCTTGCCCACATCGTCGACGGCAGGACGCCGCACGCACTGCTGCTGGAGCTGTTCACCGAGTCGGGTATCGGCACGATGGTCACGCCCTGATGGCCTCCCCGCTCGCCGGGGAGGTCGGCTCCGTCCGCGAAACGGACGCAGGCGGGAGGGGACGTGGCCTCTACCTCTGAGCTCGCCGACCAATATCTGATGCAGACCGGCAGGCGGCTGCCGGTCACTCTCGTCCGCGGTGAGGGCTGCCTCGTTTACGACGAAGAGGGCAAGGAGTATCTCGACCTGGTCGCCGGCATCGCTGTCAACCTGCTGGGCCACGCTCACCCCGACGTCGCAAGGGCTGTCGCCGGTCAAGCGCGCACGCTGATCCACACATCCAACCTCTACTTCACGCGGCCCCAGGTCGAGCTTGCGCGCCGTCTGGTCGAGCTCTCTTTTCCTTCGCGCGTGTTCCTCTGCAGCTCAGGCGCTGAGGCGAACGAGGCGGCGATCAAGATCGCGCGCAAGTGGGGCGCCAAAATCCGTGACGGCGCATTCGAGATCATCACGAGCGTCGGCTCGTTCCACGGCCGCACCCTCGCGACGGTGACCGCGGGCGGGCAACCCAAGTACTCGGATCCCTTCAAACCCCTTCCGGACGGGTTCGTGCACGTCCCGTACAACGACCTCGATGCGATCAAGGCAGCGACGACGGAGCGAACAGTCGCGGTGATGCTCGAGCCTGTGATGGGCGAGATCGGGATTATTCCCGCCGCCCCCGGCTACCTGGCCGCCGTGCGCCGCTGGTGCGACGCACAGGGCCTGCTGCTGATCCTCGACGAGGTTCAGACAGGCCTCGGGCGCACCGGCAGATGGTTCGCCCACCAGCACCACGGCATCACCCCGGATGTGATGACCCTGGCCAAAGGCCTGGGCGGTGGCGTTCCCATCGGTGCCTGTCTCGCCTCCCCGCGCGCAGACGTCTTCGAACCGGGCGACCACGGTTCGACCTTCGGCGGCAATCCGCTCGCTTGCACGGCGGCGCTGACCGTCCTGAGCGTGATCGAGCGTGACGGGCTGGTCGGTCATGCCGCGGAGATGGGCGAGCTGCTGCACAGCGCGCTTTTGACCCTCGGAGCCAAAGAGGTACGAGGTCTCGGGCTCATGCAGGCAGTCGAGTTCGCGGAGCCTCGCGCCAAGGCGTTCCAGCAGTCGTGCCTTGATGCCGGGCTGATCGTCAACGCGGTCGATGAGAGCTCGATCCGCCTGGTGCCGCCCCTCATCATCACCGCCGTAGAGATAGACCGCTCGCAAGCGACGATGAAGCAGGTCCTCGAGTGACCGCGACCAAGGGCCAGCGACACCAGGCGATCCTCACGCTCGTGAGCCGCGGCGGCGTGCACACACAGCAGGAGCTGGCCGAGGCGCTCGCGCGGCGAGGGTTGCGCGCTACGCAGGCGACCATCTCACGCGACATCCAGGAGCTGGGACTGGTCCGTTCGGTCCGTGGCTACCGCAGCTCGGCGGACCTGGTCAAGGAGCTGGTCCTGTCGGTCGAGCTCGTCACGCCGATGGCGGTCATCAAGACTCCTCCCGGAACCGCGAACCTGGTCGCTCGGCGCATCGACGAGGCTGCGCTGCCCGGAATCGCGGGCACCGTTGCAGGCGACGACACGATTATCGCCGTGCTGCGGAGGCCCGGCGCAGGCAGAGCCCTGAAGGACCTTCTGGCGCGTGCCGAATAAGAAGCTGGTGCTCGCCTACTCGGGGGGCCTGGATACGTCGGTGGCCATCCGCTGGCTGAAGGACAAGGGCTGGGACGTCATAGCATTCACCGTCGACCTGGGTGAGAAGAAGGATCTTGACGCCATCCAGGCGCGGGCGCTCAAGACAGGCGCGTCGGCGGCATACGTCGTCGACGGACGGATCCCCTTTCTCGAGCTTTTCGTGTGGCCGTCGCTCCAGGCGGGCGCCGTGTACGAGAGGGAGTATCCGCTGGCGACCGCGCTCGGACGGCCTTTGATCGCGGCGATGATGGTGGAGGTCGCGCGCCGCGAAGGAGCGAGCGCGATCGCGCACGGCTGTACCGGCAAGGGCAACGATCAGGTGCGGTTCGACGTCGCCGCCGCGGCGCTTGCCCCGGAGCTGCAGGTGATCGCCCCGGTGCGCGAATGGGGGATGAACCGCGACGACGAGATCGAGTACGCCACCAAGCACGGCATCGAGGTGCCGGCCACCGTTCGATCGCCCTACTCGACGGACGAGAACCTCTGGGGTCGTTCCGTCGAGGCGGGCGTGCTCGAGGATCCCTGGGCGGAGCCCCCTGCGGACGTCTATGAGTGGACACGCGATCCACGGCGGTGTCCCGAAGAGCCGGCCTACGTCGAGATCGGTTTCAAGCAAGGCCTGCCTGTCTCGCTTGACGGCAAGCCGACCGGGCCGATGGAGCTCGTCACCACCTTGAACCGGATCGGGGGCGACAGCGGCGTCGGCCGCATCGACCATCTGGAGAACCGGCTCATCGGGATCAAGTCGCGCGAGATCTACGAGGCGCCCGCGGCCGTGCTGCTGCTGCAGGCGCACCAGGCGCTCGAGGACATCACGCTGCCCAAGGAGGTGGCGAGGTTCAAGGATCTCGTTGCACAGCAGTGGGCGCAGATCGTCTACGACGGCCTGTGGTTCAGCCCGCTCAGAGATGCCCTCAACGCGTTCGTGCGCGAAACGCAAACGCATGTCACAGGCGAGGTGCGACTGAAACTATTCAAGGGTTCATCGCATGTGGTCGGGAGGAAAGGCCCGCAGCAGCTCTATCAGCTCTCGCTGGCGACGTATGGAAAAGGCGACGAGTTCGACCAGTCGGCGGCGGCAGGTTTCATCAAGGTGTGGGGGATGGGCGTGCGCACGGCAGCCCAGGTCCAGGGCCGGCTGCACACCCGCGAGCTGGGCGACCTGCTCGGTGACATGAAGCGCTTGCGGGAAGGGGGCGCACCATAGCCCGCCCGGCCTCCGCCCGCGGCAAAAAGTTGTGGGGAGGCAGGTTTGCCGGCCGCCTTCTGCCGGAGCTCGAACGCTTCTCGTCGTCCCTGGATGTGGATTTCGAGCTCTACCCGTTCGACATCGCAGGGAGCATCGCGCACGCACGCGGCCTCGCTGCTGCGGGCCTGCTGTCCGCGTCACAGCTGACCGCGATCGAGCGCGGGCTTCGACGCGTGAGACGCGAGATCGACACCGGCAAGCTCGTGTTCCTGGAGACCGATGAGGACATCCACACTGCGGTGGAACGGCGCCTGACGGAGATCACGCCGGCGGGCGCAGCGCTTCACGCGGGCAGATCGCGCAACGACCAGGTGGCGCTCGACCTGCGGCTGTACTGCCGGGCGGCGGCGAGTGAGCTCGTGGGGGCGGTCGCGGTGGCGGTCGACGCCCTGGCCGTCAAGGCGAACGATCACGCAGCCTTGGCGATGCCTGGTTACACCCACCTGCAGCGAGCGCAGCCGGTCACTGTCGGCCATCACCTGCTGGCCCATGCGGAGCCCTTGCTTCGCGATGCCGAACGATTCCGCCTGGCGTACGCGTCTGCCGATGAGATGCCGCTTGGCTCCGGGGCGCTTGCAGGCACGACGCTACCGCTGCTGCGTGAGGTCGTGGCCAGGGAGCTTGGTTTCCAGCGCGTGACCGTCAACAGCATGGACGCCGTCGCCGACCGCGATTTTGCGCTCGACCTCGTGTACGCGTGCACCTGCGCCGCCATCCACTTGAGCCGCCTCGGCGAGGACGTCGCCCTGTGGGCCAGCGCCGAATTCGGGTTCGTGCGGTTGACGGATAAGATTGCCACCGGCTCGAGCCTGATGCCCCAGAAAAGGAATCCGGACATTGCGGAGCTCATCCGGGGCAGGTCCGGCCGTGCCCTGGGCAGCCTGGTCGCCCTGGCGACTGTGTTGAAGGGTCTTCCCCTCGCTTACGACCGGGACCTTCAGGAGGACAAACCAGCCGTCTTCGCGGCCGTTGACAACGCCCTTGATTCGCTGGGTGCGACCGCCCTGCTCATCGAGCACCTCGAGATCGACCGGAAGCGCCTGGCGGCCGCCGCCGCCGACGCCGGGCTGCTCGCCACGGACGCGGCCGAGGACCTCGTCCGATCCGGCAAACCCTTCCGCGCCGCCCACCAGGACATCGGCAGTCAGGTGCGGGCGGGCACGAACAAGGCACCGTGGAGCGCCGACGCCTCGCTGATGAAGCGAGACCTCGTGGGCGCTCCACATCCCCGCCGGGTGGCCGCCCGAGCCAACGCTGTGCGGCGGCAAGCGGAAACCCTCCTCAGATGGAGCGTGGCACACCCGCCCCCACTTCTGACCTAGAGTTCGGGTTCGATGCTGCTCGCCGTGGACGTCGGCAACACGAATGTGACGCTCGCACTGTTCGAAGGTGAGCGCCTCGTCGCCGACTGGAGGGTCACCTCTCATCGCGAACGCACCGCGGACGAGCTGGCGGTCGAGCTGCGCCAGCTGTTCAGCTTGCGCGGCTATGAGCTTTCAGTCGTGGACGGCATCGTTATCGCAAGCGTCGTTCCCAATCTCAACCCAGCCCTGCTCGAGGTTTCCAGGCGCTACCTGAACTGCGAGCCTGTGATGGTTGGCCCGGGCATCAAGACCAGCGTTCGCATCAGGTATGAGAATCCCAAGGATGTCGGGGCCGACCGGATCGCCAACGCCCTGGCCGCCTTTACCAAGCATGGCGGGCCGATCGTGATCATCGACTTCGGCACCGCGGTGACGTACGACGCGATCAACGCCCAAGGCGACTACCTGGGAGGGGCGATCGCTCCGGGCGTTGAGATCTCGCTCGACGCCCTCGTCTCCCACACCGCGATGCTCCGGCGGGTGGAGGCTGTGGCGCCGGACTCCGTGATCGGTCGGAACACGGTCACCTCGATCCAATCGGGCCTCGTATGGGGGTTCGTGGCGCAGGTCGAAGGCATGGTCGAACGCATGGTGGCGGAGCTGGGGGGATCGGCCAAGGTGATCGCCACCGGCGGCCAGGCCGCGCTGGTAGCCGGGCTCACCAACGTTATAGAGAGCACCGACCCCCTTCTTACCCTGGAAGGCCTGCGCCTGATCTACCTACAGAACTCGAACGATGGACACTGAAAAACAAGCAATGAAGACCGCGCCCACGTTCCACATCTACCTGCTGGGCAGCCTCGAGCAGGTTGGGCTGAACGAGGTGCTGGCTGAGATCGGCCTCGAGGGGCAGCGGCTGGAGGACACCACCACCATCAACTCACCGGCCCTGATCCTGCTGGGCACCGGACAGAGCGCCCCCCAAGGCCTCGCTGACATCTCGGTTTCCCTCCCGGCGGACGCATCGCGTGCTGCGCTTGGAGATCTCCTGCACATGGCGATGGAAAACGTGGCGTTGAAGCAGGCCGTGAGGCAGCTCGAGGAGCAGGCCCGCAGGCAGCACCGCCAGTTCGAGGAGCTCAACCGCATCGGCATCGCGCTCTCCGCAGAGCGGGACATCGGCAAGCTGCAGGAGTTCATCCTCACGACCATGCGACAGCTGACCAACGCCGACGGCGCCAGCCTGTGGCTCAAGACGGTCGGCGACGACGGCCAGCCGAAGCTCTTCCTGGCGTCGAGCCAGAACACTTCTATCGACAACACCTACCAGGCCTTCAAGGTGCCGGTGGACGAGAAAAGCGTGGTCGGCTACACGGTCACGGTCGGCTCGAGCCAGATCTACGACGACGCGTACAACCCGCCGCCAGGCAAGCCGCAGGGCGGAAAGGGATTCGACCAGCAGTACGGCTACCGGACGAAGTCGATGCTGACCGTGCCGATGCGCAACTACACGAACGAGGTGGTCGGCGCCATCCAGCTGATCAACGCGAAGCGGAGCTTTGAGACGCGGCTCACCGTGGCCAACGTCCCGAGCGAGGTGGTGAGCTTCAGGCCAGACGACCTCGAGATGATCGAGTCCATCGCGAGCCAGGCCGCAGTCGCCCTCGACAACAAGAACCTCCTCGACTCGATCCAGGCTCTCTTCGACGGTTTCGTGCAGGCGAGCGTGACTGCGATCGAGCAGAGAGACCCAAGCACCGCCGGACATTCCGGTCGCGTCGAGGCGCTGACAGGACGCCTCGCTCGAGCTGTGACCGACATCCATACAGGCAAATATCGCGACGTCTACCTGAGCGATGACCAGCTCAAGGAGCTGCGCTACGCCTGCCTTCTCCACGACTTCGGCAAGGTTGGGGTCCGCGAGCACATCCTGATCAAGGCCAAGAAGCTGATGCCGGGGCAGCTCGAGGTGATCCAGGCGCGCTTCGAGTTCGTTGAGCGCTCTGTGCAGGTGAAGTATGCGACCGAAAAGCTCGAGGCCATGCGTAACGGGAATGCGAGCGCTTCCGTGCTGGCTGAGATCGATCGTCGGCTGAATGACGACCTGGCACAGCTCAACAAGTGGATCGAGGGTATCATCACGGCCAACGAGCCCACCGTTCTCCCCGAAGACAAAGCTTCAATGCTCGAGATCCTGTCCGAGCAGTCTTACTACGACATGGCCGGCAAATCGCACCCGATGCTCGATCCGCAGGAGTTCCGTTTCCTCAGCATCCGAAAAGGAACGCTCGACCCCCAGGAGCGCCTGGAGATGGAGGCGCACGTCACGCACAGCTTCCACTTCCTGACCAAGATTCCGTGGACCCCTCTGATGCGTGGCGTCCCCGAGATCGCGTACGGGCACCACGAGAAGCTGGACGGAACCGGCTACCCACGCGGGCTCACCGCCGAGCAGATCCCCATCCAGGCCCGCATGATGACCATCTCGGACATCTACGACGCCCTCACCGCTCAGGACAGGCCGTACAAGCGCGCGGTGCCCGCAGTGAAGGCTCTCGACATTCTCAAGAGCGAGGCCGGCGACGGCAAGCTCGACGGGGACTTGCTGGACGTCTTTATCGCGAAAGGCCTCTATAACACCGCGGCCGTCACGTGAGGATCAAGTTCTGGGGTACCCGAGGGACCCGCCCGACGCCGGGCCGCCGGACGCTCAGGTATGGCGGTAACACGACATGTCTCGAGGTCAGAGACAAGGACAACAACCTGATCATCATCGACTCAGGCTCGGGCATCGCAGAGCTCGGCAGCGGCCTCAGCCAGTCGGAACCGCTCTCGGCGCACCTGTTGATCACGCACACGCACCTCGACCACATCCAGGGGTTCCCATTTTTCCTACCGGCGTTTGTCCCGGGTACCCACCTGACCATCGTCGGACCGGCTGGCTCCGCGAAGTCGCTGCAGGCCGCCTTCGCCGACCAGATGGATCCTGCCTACTTTCCGATCCGGTTGGATCATATGCCCGCGGAGATGGAGTTCATCGAGCGCAACCCGGGCGAAACGTTCGACGTCGGAGGGTTGCGCATCACCCCGCACCTCCTCATGCACCCCATTCCCACTTTCGGTTATCGAATCGATGAAGGATCCACGCGCTTTGCGTTCGCCACCGACAACGAGATTGCGCTGTTTGCAAACAACGAGAACGGAACTTTGAAGGACCTTGCGAAGTGGTGTCAGAACGCCGACCTTCTCGTCCACGACGCCCAGTACAGTCGCGAGGAGTACAAGACCCATGCGGGTTTTGGACACTCGACATACGAGGAGGCCATGGCGCTCGCGGAGCGGGCCGGAGCCCAGCAGCTCGTCTTTTTCCACCACGACCCGATCCATTCCGACAGCAACATCGACGCCCTCATCGAAGAGGCGATTGGCAATCACCGCGATGCAGGAGGTGCAGACATCGATGCATTCCCTGCCGCTGAAGACCAGGAGCTGGCCCTCTAGACGGATGAGAGGGAACCCCGATGCTGTTCCCTCTCATCGGCGGGCGCCTGCTCTCTTTCGTCTCAATTAGTCTTTGCCCGTGACTGAAGAGACCGAGGTTGATCTCCCCGAGGAGGTTCGCGACCGCCGCAAGAAGCTCGAGCGCCTTCGCGACGCGGGGATCGATCCGTACTCCCGCGGTTTCAAACCCACCCACTCGACAGCGCAGGCGCGCGCGCTGCTTGGGGAGGGCGATCGCACCGACCCGGTGCAGGTGGCCGGCCGGTTGATGGTCAAACGTCTGCACGGCGGGTCGGCCTTCGCCGACCTGCAGGATGGCGCCGGCCGGATCCAGATCTTCGCCAGTCGCGACATCCTCGGGCCCGAGGCATTCGAACGTTTTGCCGACCTCGACCCGGGCGATGTGATCGGCGTCAAGGGTCCGATGTTTCGGACGCGGCGCGGCGAACCGACGGTCGAGGTGCACTCGTTCCAGCTACTGACCAAGGCGCTGCGTCCGCTGCCTGAGAAATGGCACGGCCTCAAGGACATCGAGATCCGCTATCGGCAGCGTTACGTCGACCTGATCGCCAACCCGGAGGTGCGAGAGGTGTTCCGCGCCCGGACCAAGATCATCACGTCGATGCGCGCGCTGCTTGACGAACGCGAGTTCATCGAGGTGGAGACGCCAATGCTCCAGGAGGTCCCTGGCGGCGGGCACGCACGCCCCTTCCTGACGCACCACAACTCCCTCGATCGAGACCTCTACCTGCGTATCGCCCTCGAGCTTCATCTCAAGCGGTTGCTGGTCGGTGGGTTCGAGCGCGTGTATGAGATCGGTCGGGTGTTTCGCAACGAAGGGTTGTCGCCCCGCCACAATCCCGAGTTCACGCTGCTCGAGTGCTACGAGGCGTATGCGGATTACAACGACGTGATGCGACTGGTCGAAGACCTGATGGTGGCCGCGGCCAAGGCGGCGGGACGTCCGTTGACGACCACGTACCAGGGTGAGGAGGTCGACCTGACGCCGCCCTACAGGCGCGCGCGCATGGTGGACCTGGTCCTCGAGCACACGGGGCAGGAGGCGGTCGGCCAGAAGCTGAACGACCTGTTTGAGGAACACGTGGAGCCGAAATTGCGGCAGCCGACCTTCGTCACCGACTATCCAATCGAGATCTCGCCACTTGCCCGCCCACGCGAAGACGACGCCCGATTCGTAGAGCGATTTGAACTGATCATCCTCGGCCGGGAATACGCGAACGCCTTCACGGAGCTGACCGATCCTCTGGACCAGCGCACGCGTTTCGAGGCCCAGGCCGCCAAGCGCGCAGCCGGCGACATCGAGGCCCATCCGATGGACGAGGATTTCTTGAGGGCGGTGGAGTACGGCCTCCCGCCATGCGGGGGACTGGGAGTGGGGGTCGATCGCCTGGTCATGCTGCTGACCGATCAGCCGTCGGTGCGAGACGTGATCCTCTTCCCCGTGATGAAGGCGGAATCGTAAGCCGTGCTGCCGCTGGAGTTGATCCGCAAGGACCCGGAGCGGGTACGCCGGGCCGCAGAGCTCAAGGGCGAACCGGCCCATATCGATGAGATTCTCGATCTGGACCGCCAGTGGCGTGCGCATCAGAACGCTGCGGAGACGATCAAGGCCGAGCAGAACCGCCTATCGAAGGAATTCGCGAAGTCGCGCGACGATCAGCTCAAGGACAAGCTGCGCGAGATGGCGGAACGCGCCAAGGCCGAGCTGGCCCAGGCGGAGACGACCAAGGCGACGCTGGACGACCTGTTGCTGCGAGTGCCGAACATCTTCCATGACTCAGTGCCGGTGGGAAGGAGCGAGGCAGATAACGTGGTCCGTCGCGAATGGGGCGCAAAACCCGACCTCGGCTTCGCCCCGCGCACCCACTACGACCTTGGCGAGGCGTTGGGCATCATGGATTTCGAGCACGCCGCGCGGGTCTCGGGCTCGCGGTTTGCGTTCCTCCTGGGGGAGGGTGCGCGCCTCGAACGCGCGCTTGTGCAGTTCATGCTCGACGTGCACACCCGCGAACACGGCTACATGGAGGTGCAGCCACCAGTGCTTGTGAACAGCGCCTCGATGACGGGCACCGCCAACCTCCCCAAGTTCGGCGCAGATGCGTTCAAGGTCGAGGGCCACGACCTGTGGCTGGTCCCCACGGCTGAGGTCCCGGTCACCAACTATCACCGGGACGAGATCCTGGACGGCGACCGGCTGCCTCTCAAGTACGTGGCCTACTCGCCCTGCTTTCGATCCGAGGCCGGCGCGGCCGGGAAGGACACCCGCGGGTTCATCCGGCTCCACCAGTTCTCGAAGGTCGAGCTGGTCAAGGTGGCCACCGCCGAGACGTCGATGGACGAGTTCGAGAAGCTGACCGTGGACGCCGAGGACATCCTCAAGCGGCTGGGACTGCACTATCAGCTCATGGTGATGTGCACCGGCGATATGGGGTTCGCGCAGTTCAAGAAGTACGACCTCAATGCCTGGTGCCCGGGGCTCAACAGGTACCTCGAAGTGTCGTCGTGCTCAGTCTTCAACGAGTTCCAGGCGATGCGAGCCAACATCCGGTACCGTCCGGCCCGAGGAGCGCCCCCTCGATTCGCGCACACGATCAACGGCAGCGGCCTCGCGCTGACGCGCACCATCGACGCGATCATCGAGACGTACCAGCGCGCTGATGGAACGATCACCGTGCCGGAACCTCTCCGGCCGTATATGGGTGGCCTCGAGATAATCGGGGCGCGCTGAGTTCCTAGAATCCGTGGTGCTCCACGGAGGGGTGGCCGAGTCCGGTTGATGGCGACGGTCTTGAAAACCGTTATGGGTGCAAGCCCATCCAGGGTTCAAATCCCTGCCCCTCCGCGCCTTTAAAACTGACGCCCCGCCCGCTGGTTGCCCGGCGATACCACGAGCGAGATCATTCGACGTCTGTCCGGTGTGGACCTCCACATCCTGCGAGACGAGGTGTTCCGGGACGGCGCAGCGGGCTAGCTCTCGGCATTCAACGCCCGGCTTCTTCGCCACTGCTCGCGGGGAAGGATGACGGATCGTGGCCCACATTGGCCACGCTGCCGGTTCGCCAGTAGATCCCGCGCTGCCGCTGCATCAGCTCCTCGTCCACCAGGTAGCGGCGAAGCGTTGCGAAGTCCTCGTGGCGCCGCGAAATGATGCGGTTGACATCAGCCTCGCTGTAATGGTGGCCAGGCTGAAAGTCCTCGACCAGCCAGCGCAATATGGCCAGCCTTTTCTTGAGCTGCGCAGGAATGCTGATCAGGCGTTGTCCGTCGTCGACAAAGTTCTCTCGAACCCGCGCGTCGTAGTCAGGGCGTTCCGTGCTCGAAATGTCTCTCAACGCGTTCACCCGTGGGCCTTGACCACCTTCTCCACGTTCAAGCGCTCGAGACGCAGCCAGGTTGCCAGCCCTTCCAGCTCGTCGTGAATCACGGCCACATCCTTGGCGCTCGTTCCGGGTTCCATGTGAATCGCCGGCACGCGAAGCGTTGACGATTCTCTGTCCGCCTTGGCGTCGAACCTCCCAATGAACCTGTCGCCCTCTAGAACGGGTAGGACGTAATAGCCCCAGCGCCGCTTCGCCGGCGGTACATAGATCTCCAGCTTGTAGTTGAAGCCGAATAGGTCGAGCAGCCTCCGCCTGTCGTGGATCAGCCTGTCGAACGGAGACAGTGTCGCCGTGCGGCCTTCGAATGGGCGCCGCACCAGCTGCGGATCGGCGACCCATCGTCCCGCGACTCCCTCAACCTCGACGGGAGTGCCGATGCCGTCGACTGCCCGCGCCTGGTCGAGCGTCATTGTTCCCAGGTAATCGGCCAGCGAGCTGTTACGGCCCAGAGAGGCGGGCCGCGCGATCCCGAGTGAGCGCAAGCGCCTCTCGGCGCGGATACGGACCGCCTCCTCGATGCTGATCTCGGGTTGATCCTGCGGGTGCACTCGGCGCGCGAGGTCCCAGATTCGTTCGTTGCCTTCGCGGCCGGAGATCGCGATATCCCCCCGTGCCGACAGGAACTCGAGCATCTGCCCTGTCGTGCGACCGTCGTTCCAGCCTGACGACGGCCAGGAGGCCACTGCAGCACGGTCCTCGAGCTGGCGGGATCGGAGCGGCCCTCGCGCTTCCAGCTCGGCCAGCAGGTACTTGCCAAACGCGTCGTTGGCCTTCATCCACTCGCGGATTCGGCCAAACCAGGTGGAGTGGCCGGGCGGCCAGGCGGCCATGGCGGCTCGGTACACAGCGAAATCGCTGGTGGGGTAGACGAAAGCGCGGTGTTCGAACAAAGACCGCTTGACATAGGTCAGGCGGGCAAGGTCTGCGGGACGAAATCCATTGCCCAGCCGGCTCCACAGCACGAGGTGCTCGGTTCGCGCCACAGCCGCGGTCGGATCGAGCTGCAAGAAACCAAGCTGGCGCACCACCTGGACGATGCTGCGGGGCCGGCGGGCGTCGAGCATCTGGGCCATCACGGCGACCTGGCGCGCCCGAGCACGGGTCAACCGGATGACGCGTGAGGCGGATGGATGCTTGTTACCTGCAGGCGGAAGCAGTCGTTGGCGCTTCATGGACTTAAAAGATATGCCGCCTTCCGTCCGTCCCGTCCTGTTCTCGGGTGCCATCGCCACGGCCTGCGCAGTGGCGGCCGCGTTGGTTGTGGTGGCCGTGACCCGCGCCCAGGCTGTGGTCGCCGCGCCTGGAGTCATACCCCAGTCGAGCTCGACCTTCACGCCCGGCGTGTTCAGCAACGGCGATGCGGTCGTGTCGAAGAGACCGGACCTCGCGTTCGTGTCGGTAGGTGTCGAGTCGCTGAAGCCGACCGCATCGGCCGCTCAAAGCGATCTTGCCGGCAAAGCGGCCAAGCTGATCGCGCGGGCCAAAGGGCTTGGCATCGCAGATAAAGACATCACCACCTCCGGGTACTCGGTGAACCCGAACTATGCGAATTCAACGGCCACCGTTGACGGTTATCGGGCTTCGGAGCAGATCCAGCTGAAATGGCACAATGTCGACACGGTCGGCGGGGCGATGGACTCGCTGGTCCGGCAGGGTGGCGCGACCAGCGTGAGCGTGGGGTTCGGCCTGGCCAACCCCAAGGCTGCTCAGGCCGAGGCACGGGGTCTGGCGATCGCTGACGCTCGGGCGCGGGCGCAGGCCATGGCGGAGGCTGCCGGCGTCAAGCTTGGCCAGGTCATTCGCGTGAGCGACCTTTCCTCGTACGGCGGATGGCCCGCTTTCGCGAGCGCTGATTTGAAGGCGGGCGCTGTGCCCACCATGATTCCAGTAGGCCAGCTCGACGTGCAGGTCACGGTTGAGGTGGATTTTGCGATCGCCGGCTGAGCCGGAGAGTCACCAGCGGCATCGTGGGGAGGGGTCGGGCTGAACCCGAAGACCTCCCCTTAACCCCGCGTGACTTATCGTCGCGGGAATGATCAAGGTGTATCCGGATCGATTCCTACCAGCCTTGCTGCGTGTCCTCAGCGACCTGGTCACGATTGCCTGGACCGTGGCTTGGGCGGCGCTCGGGTGGCTGATCTACAAGACCGTGCTGGGCCTGCAGGTGATCGCGGATGGGATCACGAGCACCGGCAGCACGTTTAACGCCTGGATCGCGTCGTTTCGCAACGCGGTGCCGGGCGGAATTCCATTCCTGAGCCAGTTCCTGCTGGACACGGCTGATGCGCTGAGGAAGTATTCAGGCGACCCGCTGGTCTCGGCCGGCCACCAGATCCACGATGCGATCATCCAGCTGGCCATCGTGCTGGCCCTCTTGGTGGCTTTGCCGCCGATTCTTCTCGTGTTGGTGCCTTACGGCGCGTGGCGATGGCGAGACATGCGGGAGATCGGTTCGGCGCTGGCGTTTGTGCGCATCGCGTCGATGACTGGGCGAGCGGATCAGGCGCGGGCGGTGCTCGCGTACAGGGCGGTGTCGACGCTGAGCTTCCGCCAGCTGATGTCCGCCAGCGCCGATCCCGTCGGCGACATCGCCGAGCATCGGTATGAGCGCCTGGCGGACGCGATGCTCAAGCGCGCTGGCCTCGATCCGAAGCGGCTGGCGCCGCCGGCCCTGCCCGAGCTGCCTGCGCACAAGGAGTGACCAGGTCCGGAGGGTCGGTATGGTTGTCGCATGTGCCGGAGCATCAAGACACTGCGCCAGGCCGACGTGGTCGCAAGCGATGAGGAGATTCGGGCCGCCGCCCGCCAGTTCGTGCGTAAGGTGAGTGGGTTTCGGGAGCCCTCAAGCAAGCACCACATTGCGTTCGAAGGAGCGGTTGACGAGATCGCTCTTGCCTCTCAGCGTCTCCTCGAGACCATCAGCGAGAACCTGAGCCGCAGACCTTAACAGGCAGGGTTCCACCCGGCTGCCTTCGCGAAGTAACCTCGCGAGCAGGAAAGGCCGGTGGGGGAGGGCCGGCGGGAGTGGGAGGGCCCGTCAAGGGTCTATGCCGTGACGACTTCGACGTGTCCCGCCTCTTCACAGGATTGTCGGCGGGCCTAGAGCTGGCAGCCTCGGCAGAAGTTGAGCGGTTCCCGGTTCGAACCGATCTGGCTGATTCGGTGACCGCAGCGCGGGCAGGTCTTACCTCCTTTCATATGGACCGCCATGAACGACCGGTCCTGCTTGGACTCGTCGTAATTGGGGTTGGCGAGGATCGCCTCGACGGCCCGGGTCAGAACAGTCGGTATGGCCGCGAACAGCGCCTCCTCTTCAGCGGGCTTCAACGAAGCCCGCCGCCGGAGCGGCAGCAGGCGCGCCTCGAACAGGATCTCGTCCGAGTACGCGTTGCCGATGCCGGCCAGGAACTCCTGGTTTCGAAGGAGATCCTTCAGCTCGTCCCGGAACCGACGCAAACGCTTGCGGAACGCCTCGAGGCCCATCTCCAGGACCAAATCCGCCTCCGGCCCGATCTGCGACCAGCCGGGAACCTCGCGATCAAGGTCGGCGACCCAGTAGATGCGGCCCATGTCGCGGAAGTCGAGGTAGCGCATCTCGTGCTTGCCCTCGATCCGGATCGTGAACACCTCCGTCGCCGGCACTGGCGTCGCGCCGTCCGCAATCTGGAACCGCCCCCCAAGCATCGGGTTGATCGCCAGCCACCTCTCCGAGCCGCCCACGCCCAGCTCCGTTCCAAAGACGAGATGTTTGCCGCGCCGAATAAGTGAGACGATCCGACGAGCGGGCAGCTCGTGAGCAAAGTCCTCGACCGGGTATCGGAGCATATGCGCCTTTTTCGGGTTGACTGTCGCCGCGGTGATGAGCTTTCCCTCCAGGCGTGGAGCCAGGCGGATGCGGAGCGCTTCCAGTTCCGGCAGCTCGGGCATGAAGCCAAGATACGTTCCCCGTTTGACGACTGAATGTGGGGGGTAGCCTCAATCATGAAGTTGGACAGGTTCACTGAAAAGGCTCAGGAAGCTCTACAGGAGGCTGCCGAGCTTGCGCGGAACCTCGGTCAGCAGGCGATCGAACCCGAGCACCTCATACTGGCGCTGATCCGCCAGGCCGAGGGCGTCGGGCGCACCCTGCTCGAGCGGGCTGGTGTTTCCGTGCAGGCCCTCGAACCTGCACTCGTTTCCGCTGTCGAGAGGTTTCCCAAGGTCAGCGGTGGTGCCCAGCCATACGTCAGCACCGCGCTGAACAAGGCTCTCGAGCAGGCAGAGCAGGAAGCAGAGCGTCTCAAGGACGAATACATCTCGACCGAGCATCTGCTGCTTGCCCTGACCGACGTGCCGGCCCTGAAAGAAGCCGGAGCGCGACACGACGCGTTGCTGAAGGCACTGCGCCAGATCCGCGGCAGCCAGCGCGTAACCGACCAGAACCCTGAATCCAAGTACCAGGCCCTCGAGAAGTACGGCCGGGACCTCACCAAGCTGGCCGCCGAAGGCAAGCTCGACCCGGTCATCGGCCGCGACGAGGAGATAAGGCGTGTCATCCAGGTGCTCTCCCGGCGCACCAAGAACAACCCGGTGCTCATTGGGGAGCCTGGCGTCGGAAAGACCGCGATTGCCGAGGGACTCGCCCAGCGCATCGCGCAAGGAGATGTGCCTGAAGGCTTGAAGGGCAAGCGAGTGATCGCGCTCGACCTCGGAGCGCTGGTGGCCGGCACCAAGTTCCGCGGAGAGTTCGAGGATCGCCTGAAGGCGGTGCTCAAAGAGATCGAAGGCTCGAACGGCCAGGTCATCCTGTTCATCGACGAGCTGCACACCCTGGTTGGCGCCGGCGCTGCGGAAGGCGCTATCGATGCCGCCAACCTGCTCAAGCCGTCCCTCGCGCGGGGGGAGCTGCGGGCCATCGGGGCCACCACGCTCGACGAGTACCGCAAGCACATCGAGAAGGATGCGGCGCTCGAACGCCGTTTCCAGCCGGTAATGGTGGCCGAGCCAAGCGTCGAGGACACGATCAGCATTCTTCGCGGCCTGAGGGAGCGCTACGAGGTGCACCACGGAGTTCGCATCAAAGATGCCGCGATCGTCGCCGCCGCGGTGCTCTCGCACCGTTACATCACCGACCGGTTCCTGCCTGACAAGGCAATTGACCTCATCGATGAAGCAGCCGCCAAGCTGAGGACGGAGATCGACTCCCTGCCGGCGGAGCTGGACGAGCTCGAGCGCCAGATCAGGCAGCTCGAGATTGAGCGCCAGGCCTTGAAGAAGGAGACCGACAAAGCCTCGAAGGAGCGCCTCGCGACGCTCGAGCGCCAGCTCGCGGAGCTGGCTGAGCAGCGAACAGCCCTCCGGTCGAGATGGGACCAGGAGAAAGAGGTCATCGGGCGGATCCGATCACTTAAAGCCAAGATCGAAGAGGTGCGTGCAGAGGCCGACCGTGCCGAAAGGGCAGCAGATTTCGGTAAGGCGGCCGAGCTGCGTTACGGCCAGGCGGTCGAGCTCGAAAAGCAGCTCCAGGCCGCCAACGCGAGGCTGACGGAGCTGCAGGGAGGCCACGCCCTCCTGAAAGAAGAGGTGGACGAGGAAGACATCGCGGAGATCGTCAGCAGGTGGACGCACATCCCCATCTCGAAGCTGATGGAGGGCGAGGTAGCCAAGCTCATCAAGATGGAGGAGAGGCTGCACGATCGGGTCATCGGACAGGACGAGGCCGTCAGTGCCGTCGCGAACGCTGTTCGCCGATCTCGCTCCGGCTTGTCGGATCCAAACCGGCCGATCGGGTCATTCATATTTCTCGGCCCGACGGGCGTCGGCAAGACCGAACTCGCCCGCGCGCTCGCGGAATTCCTGTTCGACGACGAGCAGGCTCTTATCCGCCTCGACATGTCGGAGTACCAGGAGAAGCACACTGTCGCCCGCCTGCTGGGCGCGCCGCCCGGCTACGTCGGGTACGACGAAGGTGGGCAGCTGACTGAGGCTGTGCGCCGCCGGCCGTACTCCGTGGTTCTCTTCGACGAGATCGAGAAAGGCCACCCCGACGTTTTCAACGTCCTATTGCAGATCCTCGACGACGGGCGTTTGACCGACGGCCAGGGACGTACTGTGGATTTCCGCAACACGGTCCTGATCATGACTTCCAACCTTGGCGGTCAGATGATCCAGGAGATGTCGGGCCGCGGCTTTGAAGAGATCCGGGAGGCGGTCACCGGAGTCTTGCGTGAACATTTCCGGCCGGAGTTTCTCAACCGGGTCGATGACGTGATCGTCTTCCGGCCGTTGACGGAGGAGCAGCTGACCAAGATTGTCGACATCCAGCTCCACCGCTTGGAAAAGCGCCTGGCCGAGCGCAGGGTCGATCTTGTCGTCACGGATGCGGCCCGCCAGCTGCTTGCGCGGCGTGGCCGGGACCCGGTCTATGGCGCTCGCCCGCTGAAGCGCGCGATCCAGCGCCTCCTGCAGGACCCGCTGGCGATGATGCTCCTTGAAGGGAAGTTCTCCGAGGGAGACACCATCGAAGTGGACGTCAAGGGCGGTGAGCTCACCTTCACCAAGACCAAGGTAGCCGCAGCCGTCAGCTGACCTGGCGCTGCTAGGTGCAAACCTTGCCGTCGGCGGGAAGCGTCAGGTTGAGGAGGTAGGCGTCGACCGCCGCGTGCACGCATGCGCTCGCGTCATATGAGGTGTGACCGTTGCCTTTGCGCGTCAACAAAACAGATCCCGCCAACTGTTGATGTACCGCCTGAGCCCAGACATATGGTGTGGCGGGGTCGTCGGTGCCTCCGATGAGCAAGATCGGTGGTGCGCCGTTAGCAGTGAGCGGGCCTGCGTGGCCCGTGGGCTTGACCGGCCAATAGGCGCAGACCAGGTTGGTGTACTGGCTTCCCGGCCCGAACAGGGGTGAGGCCTTTTCGTAGACGGGCCCAAGCTGGTCGTAGGCTGCGATGTCCGTTGGCACCTCGCGGTCCAGGCAGTTGACCGCCCAGTTCGCGTCAACCAGATTGTCGTAGGTCCCATTTGCGTTGCGGCGGAAGTAGAGGTCTGCCAGTGCCAGCAGGATCGCACCCTGACCCTGGTCGGCGAGGTTGAGACCCAAATCGAGGTACTGCCAAAAGGTCTGTTCATAGAGCGCGAACAACACACCAGTCGTCGCCAGGGCTCGGGTCAGCTGCCTGCTACCGACCGGCAGCGGGTTTACGTCCAAACGCTGCATCAGCGCCGTGAGCTTGCTGTATGGGTCACCTGACTGGGCATACCCGCAGGGCGTTGCTGCTGATCTGCGCGCCAAGCAGTCGGACAGGAACGCCTGGAGGTTCTGCTCAAAGCTGACGACCTGCGCCAGGTTGAGGTCGTTGAAGGAGAGGGCTGGGTCGACCACGCCATCCAGCGCAAGCGCGCGCACGTGGGTGGGAAAAAGATGAGCGTAAGTGTCGCCGAGGAATGTTCCGTATGAGAAACCGAGATAGGTGAGCTTTGCATCGCCGAGCGCCGCGCGGATCAGGTCCATGTCTCGTGCGGCGCTCACGGTGTCGACGAATGGCAGGATCTTCGCGCTGCGTTGTTGGCACGCAGCGACGTAGTCCTTGTCAGCCTGGATGCCCACTTGTTTTTCCTGCGGATCGTCGAGGACGCTGTCGAGCGCATTGAACTTATCGAGCTGGGGACCGTCGAAGCAGCGCACGGGCGCACTCTGCCCGACGCCGCGCGGGTCAAAGCCGATGAGGTCGAAGCGACGATTTACGACCGTCATCGAGGCCGCTTCGCCCTGTAGGAACTGGATGCCTGACGCCCCCGGCCCGCCCGGGTTCGTCAGGACAGAGCCGATGCGGTTGGCCGAATCTGTCGCCGGCTTGCGATTGAGCGCGATGCCGATGGTTCCGGCGTCGGGATGCGCGTAATCGAGCGGTACCTGCAGGGTGGCGCATTGAAAGCCCTTGCCACACGAAGCCCAGCTCAACGTCCCGATGGAAGGGGTGGCGGTTGGGCTGGCATGAACCTGGCTTGGCGTATTGCGCGTGCATCCCCCGACTGCCAGCGCGGCGATCACCGCGAGAGCCACGAGTCGAGTCGCCATCAACCCGAGTCTAATGTGGTGGGCAGCGAGGGATTTCGAACCGCCGATCTGCTATGCAGGCTCAAGGTCGCCGGCGGAGTCTCCAAGCGGCCGCCATCTATCGCTCTTACGTGTAGGTGAATCCGTTCGCGAGCGTTGTCGCTTGCCGGTCCGCATCGTAGACGGTCACGTTGACCGGGCCTGGTGAAGCGCCACGCGGAACCACGACGGTGATCTGCGTTGAAGAGACGGCCTTCACTGTCGCGGGCACGCCTCCAAACGTAACCTCAAATCCGTTGCCGCCGGCCCAGCCGTCCTTAGGAGATCCCACGGCGCGAAAGTTAAGTCCGGCGATCAATACCTGCTCCCCGCCGGCGACCGTCCCCTTGGCGGGCGAAACCCCCGGTTGAGCTGGCGGAGGCGTCGTCCGGCTCCAGGCGGTGGCCACGACGGACGGCTGCACGACATTCACGCTCGCCGGGATGGACTGCAGCACCAATTGAAAGTCGTTCCAGCAGTACATCTCGTTGTCTGTCGCCCAGTGCAGGCGCCAGTCGCTTGAGGTGCAGTCCCAATGGGCGCCAGCGCCACTCAGGCGGTTGCCCTCGACGATGAGATGGAACTGGAGAATGGCCCACTCCCCTGGCGACGGCTGCACCAGTGCTGTCAAATCAGCCGGATTGTCGTAGACATGGCCAAGGGTGCCAGGGATCGAATGGCAGGGTGCCGAGGGGTTCGGGTCGTTGCACGAGCCGCCGTAAATGTTGTGTGTCTGCGCGAGCCAGTTGCTCTTCATCACAGATGCGGGAGTGTTTTTCAAATACGGCGGGGCGTTGTCATAGAGCCTGCCGAACGCAAAGCACTTCGAGATGTAGTTGGCCTGCAGTTTGGCGTTGAGGTCTTGCGGCTGGTCACCTCCGAACGGATAGGCGAAGAGTGACCATCCCTGCAGGTAACCGTGTGGCACCAATCCGTTGACGGGGTCGCGGAGCGCGCCGCAGCTGGTCGACCAGAGTTGAGCAGCGGATTGGCCTGGCGTCGTCATGGCCACGTGATGCAAACCGTTGCTGCCGAAGTCCCAACCGTACTGGCTGTGGAGCGCGGCGAGATCACCCCAGGTCGGATAGATCACGTTGTTCACGCACATGCGTGTGGTGCCGCTGGCGGTGCGGTCGCCGACCGTGGTGCCGTAGACGGTCAGGCGTGACGACAGCTGGTGGACGCGCGCGGCAACCGTGCCGAGATCAACCGAACCTGGCAGCGGCTGGCAAGCCACCGTGGCACTCGATTCCGTGCGACCGGCCAGGATCGAGAGATAAGCGGGGCCAGCACTCGAAGCGACGTGCGGCGTGCTCCACGCCTGGCCAATAAGCAACACGAACACTGTCGCGACCAGGACTAGGGCCGATCGCCTCACGGTTGTGGGAGTCTACATCGGGCCCACGAGCCCCGCATCTCGGGAGGCCAGCTGCAATGAACAACCCTGGGGCTTCTTCGGCGAGCTACTGCCAATGGCGGGAAGGGAGGGATTCGAACCCTCGAGGGAGCTTTACACCCCCTACCCGCTTAGCAGGCGGGTGCTTTCGGCCGCTCAGCCACCTCCCCGGACTTCGGGGTCGCCGTTCGATTCTATCCGCCGCGAGCTCTCCGCATACTTAGTCCCCGATGGAGGCACCAGGAGGCCCAGGAGCACCGCCCATGTGGGGTCCCGCTCGCAAGATGGCTTTCGGGGCGGCGCCTGGTCCGAAGAGCAAGCTCTGGTACACACTTGCCGATGGCGCGC
Organism: Candidatus Dormiibacterota bacterium; assembly: GCA_030948325.1. The sequence continues at coordinate 21,685 of JALZAL010000077.1, read as the reverse complement.
TCAGCGAAGTTTTCTTTCCCACCCTCGACCACGTGGCGCTGCACGAGCTACGTTTCTTCGCCTCTGCGGGCGGAGCACCACCCGTTGACGATTCCAGTGACGGGCAGCACCGCATCACATGGTTCACGCCAGGAACCCCCGGTTTCACAGTCGACAGCACGCACCACGAGTACCGCCTCACGAAAGACTTTTTCTCAGATCCCGAGGAGAACGCGCTGCTGATCGCCGCGACGTTCACTCCTGAGTTACCGGACGTGAGGCTTTACTTGCAAGCGTCAGCGCACTGGCAGCCCGGCACCGAAGGCAATTTCGGCCAGGTCATCGACACCCACCCGCCGGCGCTGCTGATGCGCCAGCAGGACGTGTGGATCTGCATAGTCGGACCGTTCAGCCGCGGCACGATCGGGTATTTCCAGAGCTCCGACCTGCAGGTCGACCTCCACGACGGAGACGGCAACCTCTCGAGCACATACGATCGCGCAGGCCCGGGGAACGTGGCCGTGGGCGCGGAGATCGGCATCCGGGCCGGGGCATTCCAGATCGCGATCGGTTTCGCGCATTCGCGTGCGGATGCCGAAGAGGTCGCGCGATACGTCCTGCAAAAGGGCGCGGGCAATGTCCGCGTGGCTTTCGAACGCGCGTGGCGTGGTCTCTCCGATCTGCCCCAGGCCCTGAGCAAGGTCAGCGGAGATGAGGGAATGCTCGCGCGGGCCTCCCTGGCGGTGCTTCGCTGCCTGGAAGACAAGTCGCACGCCGGCGCTTTCGTGGCCTCGCCTTCCGCGCCCTGGGGAGAGACGAACCACAACGGGAATCACGTCTATCACCTGGTGTGGCCACGTGATCTCTGCCGCATCGCCACCGCGCTCCTCGACGCGGGCGATCAACCAGCGGCCCTACGTGCCTTCCGCCACCTCCAGTCTCGACAGCGCCCCGACGGCGGCTGGTTCCAGAACTGGTTCGTCGATGGGACGCCTCACTGGACCTCAACCGAGCTCGACCAGGTGGCGCTGCCGATCCTTCTCGCGTGGCGCCTGGGGGTCGCAGGCTGCCTCGATCACGACCCCTACCCGGTGATGGTGCGACCGGCTGCGCAATTCCTGATCCGCGAGGGCCCGCTGACCCAGCTCGATCGCTGGGAGGACCTCGGCGGCCTGTCGCCTTCCACCCTCGCTGCGTGCATCGCCGCTCTGGTCGTCGCGGCCGAGTTCGCCCACGAGGCGGGCGAGCATGTCGCTGCGGGCCATCTGCGTGCGGTCGCCGACTATTGGAGCGATCGCGTCGAAACATGGTGTTCCAGCCCAACGGGCCAATATGTGCGGCTGGCCGGCGACCCCGATCAGAGGCCGACCGCCGGAGCAATCGCGCCTGAGTTCCTCGAGCTGGTTCGGTACGGCCTTCGGCGGCCGAAGGACGAGCGCATCCTGCGCAGCCTTCAGGGTGTTGACGCCACGCTGAAGGTGAGTCTCCCCGCCGGCCCTGGCTGGCGGCGCTACGTGGGCGATCTCTACGGCGAGAAGGACGACGGATCTCCATGGGACGGCAGCGGTCGTGGCCGCGCATGGCCCGTCCTGACCGGTGAGCGTGCCCGCCATTTTTACTCGATGGGGCTGCCCGCCGCCGAGATGGTGCGCTCGCTCGAGGGATTCGCAGGACCGGGGCTGATGCTGCCCGAGCAGGTCTGGGATGCGGCTGACGTCCCAGCGCACGGGCTCTACTTCGGACGTGCGACAGGCTCTGCGAGCCCTCTCGGTTGGGCCCACGCCGAGTATCTCGAGCTGCTCGTGACGATCGCGCTCGCCGGTTTTCCCGACATCGTCCTGCCGGCGCGCAGGCGCTACACGGAGGGCACGAAGCACGAGCCGGCATTTGTCTGGACACATCGCCACCAGATAACGCGTCTGGCTCAAGGCCGGCGCTTACGGGTTCAGCTGCCGCGACCCGGGTCCATCCATTACAGCTTCGACGCCTGGGAAACCTTTGGAGAGGTCGAAGCCATCGACACGACGCTTGGGGTTTGGGTCGCCGAGATCCCAACGAACAAGCTCGCTGCGGGTTCGACTTTTTCGTGGACGGCTCACTACATGACGGGCTGGGAGGGCAAGAACTACACGATTACCGTCGGGTAGCCGGGCTTAGCGTTCGTCCGGGGTATCCAGGTCGTCGAGGCGCAGCTCGTTGGCTCCGTCCTCGTCGAACTGGCTGTGAAGCTCTCCACAATCGGCGCAGCGGTAGTACTCGCCGACGAAACCCTTGTGCCACACCGCGTAGCTGACGACGCCAGGCTCCTCTACGAGGATCTCCTGCTCAAGGCGATAGATCACCTGCTCCCAGCCGCCGGCCTCGATGTCGTCGTCGAGGACGAGCACGCAGTAGGGATGCGGCTCGCCCCAGATCATGGTCACCTCGCCCCGCCTCTCGTCTTCGGCATTGACGATCGACCACGCCTCAGCCGCCTGGCCCCGGGTGCTTCGCACGAGGCGGAGCTGCGCCCAAAACCGTTCCGCCGATTCGCGCTCCGCCTTGTCGTGCTCGGCCTGAGCCTCCTGGAACGCGCTCCACATGCGAAGCAGGTGATTGCGAAACCGGTGATATGTCGGCAGCAGCTTGGGCTGCTGCTTGGGCGACCCGATCAGCTGCTCGAACGCGTGCTCGAATGCGGCTTCAACCCGCTCCTGGCGGTCGGCAACATCCGGTGCCCAGCTTTCGTCCTCGGACAGCCGCATGCTCTCGTTCAGGACGACCTCGAAGTCGAGCCAGTCGTCTCCAAATTCCGGGACGAACACGCTCTCGACGAGGTCCGCGAGACGGTGCTCCTCCAGCACGGCCGGCGAGACCTTGCCGCGGGCGTCCGGCCACCCCTTCCAGCCCATGACGTTGTGGATCCAGTAGTCGAAGATCGTGACGGCATACTGCAGTGCCGCCGGCGACGACCAGATATCGGTGGGCCAGGTCCTTTTCCCTGTCCGGACCTTGTTGTACAGGGCGATGACCTGCTCTTCGTCGAGGTATTCGGTTTCCATCGCCCCCTCAGTTTAGATACGCCCTAGGAATAACCTCGGACCGCCCCTGGGTATAGTGAATTGACGATGGCTCAGAGCCGAGGCTTTACCCCCGCCCAGGTCGCCCGCTACGCCCGGCACCTCATCTTGCCCGAAGTCGGCGGCGCCGGCCAGCGCAAGCTCCTGTCCTCGAGCGTGCTCCTCCTGGGCGCCGGCGGCCTTGGCTCGCCCGCGGCGATGTACCTGGCGGCGGCGGGGGTCGGCAAGATCGGCATTGTCGACTTCGACACAGTGGACGCCTCAAACCTCCAGCGCCAGCTGCTGCACCGAAACGACGACATCGGGCGCCTCAAGGTCGAGTCGGCCGCGGACACCCTGCGCAACCTGAACCCGGATGTCGAGGTCGTCCCCATAAACGAGCACCTTAACTCGGAGACCGCGATGCGGATCTTCGCTCCATATGACGTGATAGTTGACGGCACTGACAACTTTCCGACTCGGTACCTGGCCAATGATGCGGCGCATTTCCTCGCCAAGCCCCTCGTGCACGGCAGCATCCTGCGGTTCGAAGGGCGGCTGGCGATGTTCGATTCAGCCAAGGGCACGGGCTGCTACCGCTGCCTGTTTCCTGAGCCCCCTCCGCCTGGAGAGGTCCAGAGCTGCGCGGAGGCCGGAGTTTTCGGCGTGCTGCCCGGGATCATAGGCAGCATGATGGCCTTTGAGACTATCAAGTACCTGCTCAGCATCGGCCGCCCGATGATCGGCCGGTACCTGCTGTTCGAGGGCGAGGACATGACCTTCCGAGAGCTGAAGCTGCCTCACAACAAGGCCTGCCCTCTGTGCGGCGAGCACCCGACCGTTACCGGGTTGATCGATTACGAGGCGTGGTGTGGGACGCCGGCCATGGAGCCTTCGCAAGCCCAGGCCAGCTAACCTTCGGTACGGTCCACTGTTGATCCAGCTCGACAGGCACGACGCCACCCGACTCGAAAAGGCGCGCGAGATCGTGCGCGACCTCGGCTCGGCTCTTGTTGCGTACTCAGGCGGGGTCGACTCCACATTGCTGCTGAAGCTCGCCCTTGACGAGCTCGGTGACGGGGCGGTGGCCGCCCTCGCGAGCTCGCCGGCGTATCCCGAGTCTGAGCAGGAGGAGGCTCGCGCATTGGCCCGATCACTCGGGGTTCGGCTGGTCGAGGTGACGACAAATGAGGTCGAGCTTGAGGCGTATCAGCGCAACAATCCGGACCGATGCTTTCACTGCAAGGAGGAGCTGTTCGACACGCTGGCTCCGATCCAGCAAGGCCTCGGTCTCGATCACCTGGCCTATGGCGCGACCGCCGACGACGCGGAGGACCACCGCCCGGGGCACGGCTCTGCGGTACGCCGGGGTGTGCGCTTCCCGCTGCTCGAGGCCGGCATGGGCAAGCCCGAGATCCGAGCCGCCGCCCGCACCCTGGGACTACCCAACTGGAACAAGCCCTCGTTTGCCTGCCTGTCCTCGCGCATTCCGCACGGCACGGAGGTGACGGTGGCAGCCCTGCGGCAGATCGAGACGGCCGAGGCCGCTCTCAAGGCCGCCGGCTTCAAACAGGTGCGGGTTCGCCACCACGGCGACGTGGCCAGGATCGAGGTCGATCCCCCCGAGATCCCTCGCCTGGTGGAAGAGCGGGACCGCGTGGTCGAGCTGGTGCGCGCGGCGGGCTACAAGTTCGTCTCGGTCGACCTCGAGGGCTATTCGACGGGCAGCCTGAACCGGGTCTGGAAAGCCAGCCGCTAGCACCAAACACGCCTGCCTGAGCCGGGGTCCTGCGGTCGAGCGGGGTCCCTACCCGATAATCAGTAGCGCCTTGAGCACAACCGTCACCAAGCCGGCGCGCGTCCGGCAGCCGATCCTGTATGCCGACCAGCTGTGGCGCCAGCAGCGGTTCTTCGCCGGCTTTCTCGTCGCCGTCGGAATCGTGATGACGGTGCTTCTGGTTTCCAAGGGCCAGCTGAGCCAGACCTCGAACCTGATCTGGGCCCTGTACATCCCGAGCGGCCTGCTTCTCGGCGGCGCTTTCCTCCTGTACAAGTACAGGAGCTTTGTCGAGCCCGTCGACGACGGCCTCAGAGTGTCCGCGTTGCGCTCCAGCACGCTGATCGATTACGACAGCATCCGAAGTGTCAAGGTCCAGCCTCTCAAGCTGGCTTTCCAGGACAACCGGAAGAAGATGGTGGCGCCGATGATCAAGCCCCTGCTCGAACGACCAGCGCTGTTCATCAGGCTTCGCTACGACGACGCGGGGATGGCCGCCCTCAAGAAGAAGCTGGGCGGGCGCGTCGTCTACGACGACATGATCGTCCTGCCGGTGCGCGACGCCGATGCGGTGTCATGGGAGATCAGCTCTCGGCTGCCCGACCGCCTGGGCCAGAACCAGGGCGGCGGCAGACGTCGCAAACGGCGGAGGTGAATGAGCCGCGGACCGACGCGGTAGGTCGCCGGTACTTCGATCGCTGGGATCTCGTCATCCTGCTTGCGCTGACGGCGGTTGCCTTCGTGCTGCGTTTCTTCAGCCCGATCATGCCCGACTTCTTCTTGCATCCCTTCCAAGGCCCGCTGATCACAAATTGCGTCTCGAACACTCCCATCGACGCCAAAGGCGACCCCGGCACGCTTTGCGGCCTCGCCTATCCCTTCAACCGCGGGTACCCCGACTCGACACTTCCGAACCCCACGCTCTCGCCGGCCAACGGTCAGGTTTTCGACGAGGTCTACTTCCCCGTGGACGCGTACAACGACGCCAAGGGTCTGGAGCTGTGCCGTCCTTCGATGGTCCTCGATCTATACGGCGGACGGCCGGCGGGCGCATGCCAGTACAACTACTTCGACCCGGAACCTCCCCTCGCCAAGATGTTCATCGCCGCGGGGGAGCGGGGGTACGGCTGGTATCGCGCCCACTTCGAGGGAGCAAAGGGCGATTTCATCGACCTTGGGTTCAATACCTTCGGGTGGCGGATCGCCGCTTGCATATTCGGGATCCTGTGCGTGCCGATGATGTACCTGTTCGCCAGGCGACTGTGGCCGAACCGGCTTTTCGCACTTGCCGCAGGCATCCTCGTCTGCTTCGACGGCATGTTCTTCGTCCAATCGCGCATCGGCATGATCGACATCTTTCCGATCTTCTTCATCCTGCTTGCCTACTTTCTTTTTCTCGTCCACATCCAGAGCCGAACAACACGCCAGTCAATCGTCTCCCTTTTTCTGCTTGGGCTCGTCATCGGCATCGGCATCGCCTCCAAATGGATCGTGCTCGCGGCGTTGGCCAGCATCGTCTTCCTGCTCGTCTTAAGGGCGGTGATGCGACTCGTGACGATCCATATCGGGCCGGCCGATCACCCGCTCTGGGAGTGGGGTAGAGGAGAAGGACCCGCCATACCTGGTGGCGTTCAATGGACGACCTACATCGGACTGGCCGTCATCGCCCTGGTGGCGATCCCACTCGTAATCTACGTTGCCTCCTGGTATCCGTTCTTTGCGCGCGGACAGTTCCACACCCTCGCCGACCTCATCGACTACCAGAAGGCATCCTTCGATTACCACGCGCACCTGAAAGCCACCCACCCTTACGGCTCGCCATGGTGGTCATGGCCGTTACTGTCACGGCCTGTCCTGTACTACGCGGAGTACACAGGTCTCGGCGTCGACAAGTTCACCGGACAGCCGCTGGTCGCCTGGATGGCTGACCTGGGCAATCCGTGGATCTGGTGGACGAGCCTCCCGTGCGTCCTGTCGCTTCCCTATTTCATCATCCGCCACAAGAGCTTTCCCGCGACGGTGATCCTGCTCGGCTTCATCACGCAATACCTTCCGTGGTCCCAGATCAGCCGGGTGATCTTCATGTATCACATGTTCGGCGGACTGATATTCATGATCCTCGCGCTCGCGTTCGTGCTCGCCCAGATCGCTGAACGGCTGCCCGAGATAGGGCGCCCGATGTTGGCCGCGCATCTGTCGATTGCGGTGGTGGCCTTCTTTTATTTCTATCCGATATGGACCGCCCTTCCGATCTCGAGTTCGGCCCTATACATCTCGAACGGAACGCCAATCTGGGGTCCGAAGATCTGGTTGATCAACTGCAAGTCCAATCTTCCAGCTGGGCACCCCCAGTTCTGGTGCTGGAGTTGAGCGGAGCGGAGGGGGTGGTCCGCGCCGGCTCGCTGGCGATCATCAGGAGACCCGCGCCTCTGGTTGCAGCAGGGGCTGCTTTCCTTGCGCTGTTGCTGCCAGGCCTTCTGGTCGGCCCGCCGGGGATCGTCCTGGTGGGTTGCGTGGCTGCCGGTTTCGGCATCACCTACCTGAGCGGGGTTTCACTCAACCTCGAAGAGCGGCTCGCATTCGGGACGGTGCTTGGCGCCATGGCCGTGGCCGCCGCCAGCTTCCTGCTATCGATGCTCGCCCACGACGTGACCGCGACCACTGTCCTGTTTGGGTTGGCGGTCGGCTTGGCGGTCGGTGCCGGCGCCGCCCTCGCGGCCCGTGACCGGCTGACCGCCGACGTATCGGACGCTATCGCGCGATGGCGTGCATGGCCACGTAGCGCCGATCACCCTTGGCCGCTCGCAGCCGTCGTCCTCGTGTGCGCCGCGTGGACGTTGCACTTCTTCAGCCAGGCATACATGTACAGGCCCGATGGTCTTTATGCGGGCTACGTCAACATCTGGGGCGACTGGGCGGCGCACCTTTCCTTCGCCGGGTCATTCGCTTACGGCCGCAACTTTCCGCCGCAGTTCCCCATCGACCCGGGCAACCATCTCGGCTACCCGTTCATGATCGATTTCCTGGCTGCGAACCTGGTGCCGCTCGGGAGCTCGCTGACGTCCGCCCTGGTCCTGACAAGCAGCCTCCTGGCCCTGGCCTTTCCTTCGGTGCTCTACCTGGCGTCCCGGCGTTTCGCCGCCGGCCGGGCGGCAGCGGCGATCGCGGTCTTCGTCTTTCTATTGAGCGGCGGGCTGGGATTCGTCTACCTTTTTGGTGACATCCAGCGCGGCGGCCTGGGCGTACTTCTGCACCTGCCGCGCGAGTACACGCTCAATCGCGACCTCAATTTTCAGTGGTTGAACCCCGTGCTGGCGTACCTCGTGCCGCAGCGGTCGACGCTATTCGGTTTCAGCCTTGCCTTGATCGTCCTGGTGCTTGTCTGGCTCGCGGCTCGCGAGCACCTGGGGTGGCGGCCTTTCCTGTTCGCAGGGGTGGTCGCGGGCGCGATGCCCGCGTTTCACGTTCACGCGTACGGCACTGTCGTTGCGCTGTGTGTCTTCTGGGCCGTCTTGAGCCGCAGGCGCGAGTGGCTGGCGTTCTTCGTTCCGGCTCTGTTGGTCGGCGTGCCACTCATCCTGTGGTTGCTGCCGCCTGCCAACAACAGCGCTTGTGGCACCGAGCGGACGCTGGCCGGCTACTGCATTCAGCTCGGTTGGCTGACCGATGGGACGAATTGGATTTGGTTCTGGATCAAGAACACGTCGGTGTTCATCCCGCTGCTCCTCGCTGCACACCTCTTCCAGCGCTGGTTCCCTACTCGCTTTGGCAGGTGGTTCGCGCCGATGTGGTTCTGGTTCGTGGTTCCGAACGTGATCATCCTGCAGCCGTGGGATTGGGACAACACCAAGTTCTTCATCTTTTGGGCGCTATTGGGCAGCGTGATGGTCGGGGGGCTGCTCGCAGGGATGTTCAGACACCGGCCTGCGGGATTGGCGATTGCCTCGGTCATGGTGGTGGTGCTCGCGCTGTCAAGCGCCCTGGACCTGGCACGGGCCTCCGATTCCAGCGTGAGCTCGTACCTGTTCGTCGACGCCAAGGGCTTGAAGGTTGCAGACTGGGTTCGGCAGAACACGAGCCCGGAGGCCGTGTTCGCGGTGGCGGACGAGCACAACAACCCGATCCCCACCCTCAGCGGACGGAAGGTGCTGGTCGGTTATCCGGGGTGGCTATGGACCTACGGGCTTGCAGACTTCATCCAGAGGGGCGCCGATGAGAGGTTGATCCTCCAGGGCGCTCCTTCCACACCCGAGCTCCTTCACAAGTATTCGATCAGCTACGTGCTGATCGGCCCTCAGGAGCTGGCCGACCCTCGAAATGCCAACCAGGTCTACTGGGGCGAGCACGGCACGCTGGTTTACAGCAACGGCGAGTACTCCGTCTACAAGGCCTGAGTCAGCGCCGAGTCAGGGAGCGGGGACGCCCAGCGGCCGCTCCGGTCGTTCCGGCCGCTCGGGCCGTTCCGCTGTGACCTGCAAAGGCGTTTCGAGGCGGGCCTCATGTGCAGATTCGAGGAGGCGAGCCAGTCGTTTCATCTCACGGTCGCCCCGGTCGAGGCGGTTGACGATCTGCAGCAGGATCTCGTCCTGGTGCATCAGGTGATTCATCAAAGCCTTGAGCTCCTCTTCCGCTTTCACGTCGAGCTCGTAGTCGTGCTGGGCGCGGAGGCGGTCGCGGTCAGCCTGCCGGTTGAACGCCATGAGCACCAGTGAAACCCACGCGGCCAGCTCGAGGGTGAGGATGAAGTTGAGGAACTGGAATGGATAGGGGTCCCAGTGGCTGATCAGGCTGAGGGCGTTCAGCACCACCCACACGAGCATTAATCCCAGCTGGGCCAGCACGAAGACCCAGCTGCCGACCAGACGTGAGAAATCGATGGCGATGCGATCGGGCAGCTTCAGCCTCCTCTCGGTCTCGCGGTTGAGGTCGCGGACCGGCGGGTGATCGTGCTGATGCTTGATCAGGTCTCGGGCGATATCTTCGATTTCTCTGCCGATTGACATGGGTGTTTCCTCTTGGGGTACAGCGTTTGGGTTACGAGGCGCCCATAGCTTCGCTCAAAAGGACCCCGCCTAGCTACTTTAAGTAAGCAAATCGACGCTAGCGGTAGTCGTGGGAGCGCTGGGTCGGCCTTGGAACGCCCTCGAGAGCCTGGATCTGGGCGGCCAGCACGGACCAAACGCCATCCTGCCTCTGCATCACACCATCGATGACCAGGATCGGCTGGCGGTTGGCGACCTGGCGGTAGCGGTCGTAGACGTCGGGCTTGATGGTCACGTTGACCTGGCCGAACTCGTCCTCCAGCGTGAAGAAGCGGATCTTTTTCGCGGTTGAGGGCGCCTGGCGGGTGATCACCAGGCCGGCGACTCGCACCTTCCGCCCGTTCGGGATGGTGGCCAACTGGTTGCTCTCGAGGGCGCCGAGGGCGGCCAGCCGGTCGCGGCAGAAGTGGATCAGGTGGTGGCCGGTCGAAAGATCTGAGATGCGGTACTCGAGCTGGTTGGCGTCGAATTCGTCGAGCTTTGGCAGTTCGGGCGCCGTGCTGTTGAGCCGCAGCTCTGATTGGGTCTGGATGCCGCGTCTGAGGCCGTGGCCGTGCCAGCGCTCCTGCCAGCCCCACAAGAGCTCGCGTCTTGGTTGGCCGAGGTCGTCGAAGGCGCCCACCATGACGAGGTTGCGCACTGCACGTGGACCGATCGGTCCGCCGCGCAGACGGTCGAGGAAGTCGTCGAAGGATCTGTATGGGCCACGTTCGCGCTCGGTCACGATGGCTTGGCGGCCTGGCTCGCCGAGGTCGCGCACGTAGTTGAAGCCGATGCGCATCGCGTGCTCGGTCTTAACAGCCAGCGTTGCCAGGCCCGATACGCTGAGCTCGGTTGGCCGGCGGGGGAGGACCGGTATGGTGGAGGAGGGAGGGCCCGCGGCGAGGTATGCCTCGATGGTCGGGAAGGGTTCGGGGAGGCAGCGGATGTCGGAGCGGTTGACGTCAACAGGCAGCACCTTGACCCCATGACGCTTGAGGTCCTCGACCAGAACGCTGGGGTGGTGGAAGCCCATCGGCTGGTTGTTGAGTAGGCCGCAGCCAAACTCGACAGGATGATTGAGCTTGAGCCATGCCGTCTCGTAGGCGGTGCGTGCGAAGGCGGCGGCGTGCGAGCGGCAGAATCCGTAGACGGCGAAGCCCTGAACGGCGGCGAAGAGCTGGTCAGCCACCTCGCGAGAAACGTCGTTGGCGAGGCAGCCCTCGATGAACGCGCCTTCGAGCGATGACATCTCGACATGGTTGAGGTGGCGGGTCATTGCGCGCCGGAAGCCATCCGCCCCGCTGGACGTCATGCCCGCAACCCTCATCGCGATCTCGATGATCTGCTCCTGGTAGAGGATCACCCCCAGCGTGTCCTTGAGCACCTTCTCCAGCAACGGGTGCGGATAGGTGACAGGCTCGCGGCCTTGCTTGCGGCGAATGTAGGGGTGGACCGCATTGCCCTGGATTGGGCCGGGCCGGATGATGGCGACCTCGACCACCAGGTCGTTGAAGCTGTTGGGCCGCGTGCGCGGAAGTGTCTGCATCTGCGCGCGCGATTCGATCTGAAAAACCCCGATGGTGTCGGCGGCGCTGCACATCTCGAAGACCTTCGGATCGTCGAGCTGCAGCTGGTCGAGGTCTGGTCGCTTGCCGCCAGTGTCCTTGATCAGGTCCAGCGCCTCGGCGATGACCGAGAGCGTGCGTAGGCCGAGCATGTCCATCTTGATCAGGCCGAGGTCCTCGACATCATCCTTGTTGAACTGGACGACGCGCCGGTTCTCCATCGTCGCGGGCTCGACCGGCACGATGTCGACGAGCGGATCGCCGGTGACCAGCATGCCGCCGTTGTGGATCGAGAGGTGACGCGGGAAGTTGATGACCTCGCGGCACAGCTGGAGAAATTGCAGCCAGCTCTTCGGCCGCATCTCTGGCGGGGGCACAGCGCCGGTCATCGAGTCCTCGACGTCCTCGGTGAACCACCGATCGACGCCTTTTGCGAGCCGGTCGAGAAGCTCGTTTGAGAAGCCCAGCGCTTTGCCGACCTGGCGGATCGCCATTCGCGGCTGGAAGGTGACGACGTTGCACACCATTCCAGTGCGCTCCCAGCCGTACTTGTCGTAGACGTACTGGATCACCTGCTCGCGGTGCTCGGTCGAGAAATCGATGTCGATGTCCGGCATGCTCGTCATCTCCTCGTGCAGGAAGCGCTCGAAGAGGAGGTTGTGGGCGATGGGGTCCACGCGGGTGATGCCGAGCACATAAGCGACGATCGAGTCGGCGGCCGAGCCCCGGCCCTGGCCGGGCACCCCGTTCTCGCGTGCGAAACGCATGAGATCCCAGTTGATGAGGAAGAACTCGGCGAGTCCCGTCTTTTCGATCACCTCGAGCTCGCGCTGGAGCCGCTGCGCCGCCTCGGGCGTAATCGGCCGGTAGCGCTCGCGCATACCCTCGAAGCAGAGCTTGTAGAGAAATGAGAAAGGTGTTTCGCCCTTAGGCACCGGGTAGCCTGGAAAGCGGACCTTGCGAAAGTCGAGCTCGAGGTCACATTGCTGTGCGATTTCCCATGGAGACGCGAGCGCTTCCTCGTAGCCCTTGAAAAGTGACCGCATCTCCTCGGCACTCTTCAGGTAGTGCTCGGCGTTGGGGAACAAGTGAGGCCGCGCCTCATCGAGAGTCGCGCGGTGGCGGATCGCGACCATCACGTCGTGTAGCGGTCGGCGCTCAGGCGCGTGGTAGTGCACCTGGTTGGTCGCCACCAGCGGCGCGCCGCAGCGCCTTGCCATCGTAACCCTGCCTTCGAGCACCCATGGGTCCTCGGCGCAAAGGTGGTGGTGCAGCTCGCTGAACACGTTCTCTTTGCCCAGCGCTTCCTGGAGGCTGCGAAGGCGCGTTTCATCGTCTGTGGTGCTGAGGTAGAAGAGGTCCCCGCTGTGCTCAGCGACCGTGCCCAGCGCCGCCCGGGCCTCGCCCTTGGGTTGATCGGTATGGGCAAGGCTCAACAGACGGCAGAGGTTGGAGTACCCGCGAAGATTTCGGGCGATCATCACCATGTCCTGACTGTCGACCTCGAGCGTCGTTCCGATGAGAGGCTTCACTCCGACTTTGCGGCATGCCTGGAGAAACCTGACCGCGCCGTAGACCCCGCCCCGGTCGGTGATCGCGAGCGCAGGCATCCCGAGCTCCGCTGCGCGAAACGCCAGCTCGGCGGGATGGGAGCCACCGTCGAGGAAGGAAAAGTTGGAGTGGCAGTGCAGCTCGACGTAGGGGTTCACGTGGGCGGCTACACGGTGTAGCCAGGCGACAAATTTCGGGGATTGCCATCCCCCCGATACACGCCTACGTTTGTGAACGGCCCCGAAGGGAACGTGCGAGGGATCTGGCACCAGCCGCAAGGCAGGCGCCGGAGCCAGCGAAGCGAACCGGCGGGGTCAATTCTTTTTTCTGAGGAGCTGTCCCAGCCGTGATCCCTGACGTCGAGTTCCTGCATGCCTTTTTCGGCCTGACGCCGGCCAGCTCGGAGTTCAGACACCGCGATCATCTGCGCCTCGCGTGGCTGCCGGTTCGGCGGCAGGCCTAGGAAGAAGCCGGGACCGGAGTCAGTCATAGACCCGCTCGACGAACCATACGTCTCTGCTGAGGTCGTGGTACAGCTCGCAAAGAACGTTGTTGTTGAGCAGCGCCTTCCAGTACTCGCGAGTGACCAGCACGTTCCACCACTCGGTCTCGACCTTCCAGCGCGCGATCGGATGAACCGAGCCGGTGAATTCGCCGCTGATGAAGGAGGGCATGCCCTCGGCGCTAAGCGTCACCTCGACCAAAGCGGGAGGCGACAGCAAGCGCGTCACGCGAATCGCTGCGTGGGGAGTGGGGAGGAGAGGAGCGCCGGTCGCGGTTGGTGCACGATCCCATCGCCGTGGCGTTCCTGCAGGCGCTCGAGCGCGGAGATCACCTCTTCGCTGTTGCCATCGCCCCCCGACCAGAGCCGAATCTGCCGGCGGCCGGCCTTCTCTAGGAGCGGAAGCCCGATCCACAGCTCGGTGATCGGTGCCCGCGGCTGCCACTCCTTGATCCATGAGCCGATGAGGCCGAAGAGCTCGACCGCGCTGCTCAGTGGGTGGCGCACAACCGAGTCGCGTTCCTCATGTGGGCCTGATTCGAAAAGGAGTCGCACCGTCACCCGCTTGGCGCCGGCGCCGCGCAGACCGAGCTCGGCGGCGAGGTCGCTGCAGAGCGCGCGGGCGACGAACAGCAGCGCTTCGCGGTCTTCGCCCGGTGGATCGAACTGGCGATGGAGGCTTGTGAACAGTGGTGGGCGCCACGGAGTGAGCTGATCTGGCTCGCGTCCGCACGCGAGCAGCACCGCGTGCCTACCGGCGCGGCCCAGCTGGCTCTCCAGCTCACGCTGACCGATTGCCGCCACCGCGCCCAGCGTGCGCAGGCCCAGCAGGTCCAGTCGTTCGAGCTGTTCCTCGTCCAGCGGAAGCTCGCGCGATGACAGCGGCGCGAGGAACGCGCGCGCATCTTCGATTCGCATGAGTCGGCCGGGCCGCGCCCGAGCCGCGGCGAGCCGCGCAGAGAAAGGTCCAGGCGCGAGACCGAGCCTTGGCTCTCGGCCGATCGCGGACCGCAGCGTGCGCCGTGCCTCTCGAATCGATGCACCTGGATTCGGCACTCGACCAACGTCCAACCACGCGAGGCCTTCCACGCGAACATCGACCACAGGGGCAATGTCGTAGAGCGCGGATGCGATCAGCTCACGAAGGCGTGCAGCCGCAACCGGGTCGGGTGAGAGGAAGGCCGCTTGGGGACAGAGATGCTCAGCCTGGCGCAGAGGCATCCCCGGCAGCACGCCAAATGGCAAGGCCTCATCAGACGCGGCGATGACATGCCCGTCCGCACTCCAATCGCCCACGATCACCGGACCCCCGTAAAGGTCCTGACGTCGTGCGAGCTCGAGGTGATTTGAGAGCGCTGCCACCGTAAGCACAGCCCTCAGACCACAGCAGATGCGCGTTCAGGCTCCGCCACTTGAAGCGGTACCTCGGACACGGGATGGTCGAGGAAGAGCTTCGCGCCCAGGGGATAGCGGATCTCCAGCTCGGATTCTCCGAGAGGATGAGCCACCCGGTTCTTGAGGCAGCGCGTAAGCGTGCGCAGCCCCACCAGCTGTTCGCGTTCATAGATCCACTTTGTCCGGGAAAAGCCAAGGCTCAGGCTGGAGGCATGCGCGAACGCCCGGCCAGGTGAGTCGACCACACCGACCACCACCGTTCCCGAGCGGTTTGCCCCTGCCTCGAGTGGTCCGAGCCAAGGCTCTGGAACCTCGCCCATTAAAAGGAGAAAGCCCGCGCCTGCCTTGGCCAGCGCCGCCGCCGCCTCGCCGGCGGGCTCGAAATCGGCGCGGACCACTGTGAGTGAGCTCAGGTCGGGATCGAAAGGCAGCAGTGCCCATGGGTCGAAACCACCTTTGTCGATGACCACCGCGTGGGCGAACTTGTGGGTGGCGCCGGCCAGCATCGCCAGGGCGAGAGTGAGCTTGCCGCAGGTTCCGCTTCCGGTCAGGAGAGTGAGTCGGCCGCAAGGCAAGCCTCCTATCCCTGTCAATCGATCCAGTGGAGTGCAGCTCGGCCAGGGCTGCGGGGGCGGCAGTTGCGCCGCCCTCGTCAGCGCCTGGCTGCCGAAGCGCACCCGGATCGCACTGATGGCATGGTCGAGCTGGGTTTCCTGCATCTTTTTAGCCTCCGGGTGAAGACGCAGGAGAAGAGGAGGTGGGCGAAGACTAGCGAACAAATGTTCGTAAGTCAAGCACCATCATCTTCCTCTCAAAGAAAGCCGGGGCTCATTGGAACCCCGGCTCTCTTAAAGACTTGGTGAGACTACTTCCTTGCCTTCTTCTTGACGGCCTTCTTGACGGCCTTCTTCGCGGCCTTCTTGACGGCTTTCTTCTTAGCAGCCATTTCCATTCACCTCCTTCACATTGATACGGAACGTTTTCCACAAACACTTCGCGGAACACCTCATCAAAGAGAGAGCCGAGGCTCCACAGAACCCCGGCTCAACAATCGAACTAGAGAACGTCAGAAGAAAAAGTAATTACTACTTCTTCTTCTTAGCAGCCGGCTTCTTCTTAGCAGCCGTCTTCTTTGCAGCCTTCTTCTTAGCAGCCATCATTATTACCTCCTTCGCGTTATTTACGACCCAATTGGTTTCATCTGTGAAACCCACCGGGCTTCGCCGCGGATCCTCGATGACGAGGTCTCCGTGACGTTGGCGGTTGTGCGAAATGGGTCGCGCACTCGCGTCGTGTCGGTTGCCTCTGTGGTTGCAACCGCGAGTCGCATCGCCATACAAGGTGTTTTGATACCGGAATGCAACGTATACGTCAAGGGGTTGATAAGATTTTTTTTCGTGAAGTGTCCAGTGAAATGCTTCGAGTGCGGCACATTCACCATGGAGATGGACCTCTCGAAGGACCATCAACACATCGCATGCGAGCGCTGCGAAATTATTTGGTGCGCGGTGTGTCTCGGTCGCGTGGAGGTGAAGATTTCGCGCGAATGGTTGGAACAACAACGGACTGCAGCGCTCAACTGAGCAAGCAGACGCGACGTCACCGTTGAGAGTCGTCCTCGGTCACGGCGCATCGGGCAATTCAGCTTCGATGAAGCCTTATGTGATCGGTTTCGAACGCCGCGGCATCGACGCCATCGCAATCGACTTGCCTCGCGGAACCGCGGAGCGAGCAGTTCCCGTCTTCATCAACGCCTCCGGTCGAGGCCGCGAGGTGGTTGGCGGCGGTCAGTCATTCGGCGGCAGGGTGGCGAGCATGGCAGCGATCCAGGCGGACTTCGGCGGGCTGATTCTCTTCTCCTATCCACTGCACCGCCCCGGGGTCACCGACCAGCTGCGTACCGAGCATCTCCCGTCTATCCGGTGCCCGACCCTTTTCTTGAGCGGCGACCGCGATCCCTTCGCGCGGCTCGACCTGCTCAAAGAGTCAGTGAAGCTGGTGCCCAACGCCCGGCTGGAGATCTTCCAAGGACAGGGTCATGGCCTCCTCGCAGTCCTCGACTTGGCCCTGGACGTGACATCCGAGTTCATCAAGGGCCTGAAGTGACCGCCAGCCAGCACATGGTGCGGGCCAATGGACTCCGGTTCCGCGTCATGGTCGATGGTCCCGCCGACGGCGAGATGTACATCCTGCTTCACGGCTTTCCCGAAGGCGCTGAGTCGTGGTCGCGCCAGCTCGATGCATTGGCCGCTGCAGGTTTCCTCGCCGTTGCGCCTGACCTGCGCGGCTATGGTCTGACCGAGGCTCCAGCCGGCGTCGGGAGCTACGCGATCGATCATCTGGTCGAGGACGTGCGTTTCATAATCACGGCCTTCGGACGCCCTGCCGCCCACGTCGCCGGTCACGATTGGGGCGCGTTGGTGGCATGGTTCTTCGCCGGCCGGTATCCAGAGATGACAAAGACGCTCACAGCTCTCTCGACTCCGCATCCCGCGGCGCTCGCGGTGGCGAGCCGCGAGGACGAGGACCAGCAGATACGATCTCGATACGTCGCGCTCTTCTTAATGGAGGGCAAGGCGGAGCGGGTCCTCGCGGGTGACGACTTCCGGCGTCTAAGGACGATGTTCACCATTGGTCCCAACCCCGATGCCGTACCGCGCGCCATCGTCGATCACTTCGCCCGCTCGCTCGGCCGGCCAGGCCGTCTCACCGCCGCGCTCAACTATTACCGCGCCAACCTCGCGACGGGCAGCGCTGCCTGGGAGGCCTTGGCCAAAATCGGTCCAATCACGGTGCCGACTGCGTTGCTTTGGGGCGACCAAGACCCGGCTCTCGGGCGAAGTGCGGCGCAGGCCACCGGCCAGCATGTCGAAGGCAAATACCGCTTCGAGGTTTTGACGGGAGCGGGCCACTGGTTGCAGTTCGAGCGGCCCGGTGAAGTCGGCCTGGCGCTGACCTCTGGCGCGAGCAAGTAAGCTGTCACCGATGCTCGAGCGCGAAGACCATGAGCGGCGTCAAAGCTTGCGCCGCCTCGATGACATCCTTGAGACCCTGGAACAGCTCAATTTGCACGATCGCACCGAGCTGACCGACTATGCAGCCGAAAGGCTCGTGATGCTTGGGATCAAAGATCCTCACAACATTCCGATCCCGCAGCTGATCGAGAAAGTTTGGGCCATGCAGCAGCCATTCCTCACGACCATCGTGGTGGAGCGTCGCCGTCGCCGCCGCCGCAAGATGGATCCGCAATTCTCCGGCGGCACCGGGCTGACCTGAGGCCCAGCGCGTCGGCCCCGCTGAAGACAGGCGAGTGGCTCGTGCTGTTCCGGCGGATCAGCGCCGCCGTCCGCGATACGGTCCTGCCGCTCGCCGGGACTGAGGCCGGCCGTGTACAGCTCGCGGTGGGCGCGGGCGGCGACCGGACGATGGAGGTTGACAGGGCCGCGGAGGCGGTGGTCTTCGGCTTCCTGGAAGCCGTGGCCGACGACGGCGAGCGTTTTTCGGTGCTTTCGGAGGAGGCCGGCCTACGCAGCTTTGGCGCCGATTACCCACTTGTGCTTGTGGACCCCGTGGATGGCAGCCTCAACGCCAAACAGGGCGTGCCCTTCTTCGGAATCATGCTCACCCTTCTCGATGGCCCAACCGTTTCGGATGCGGTCGTCGGCTGCGTGGTCAACCTCGTGAACGGCGAGTCGTGGACCGCCATCCGCAAGCGAGGTGCGTGGCATGGAGGCGAAATCGTGGACGTGCAGCCTGCGCAGCAGCGGGGCCGCATCCAGCTGCTCGCGCTCGAAAGCTCCCCGCGTTCGCTTTCCGCCGCACGGCGGCTGGTGGAAAAGTCGAGCAAGATCCGTATCCTGGGCTCGATGGCGCTCGCGATAGCGCACACCGCGGCGGGCGCTTTCGATGCCTTCTGCGCACCAATGCCGATGCGAGTCTTCGACATGACCGCGAGCCTGCTCGTGCTCGCCGAGACGGGCGGCGTGGCGAGCGATCTCAAAGGCAACTCGCTCGATGCCCTCAAATGCACTCTCGAGACCAGGACGACGTTGGTATGCGCTCCCAATGCAGAGCTGCATGCCGCGGCGCTCACTGCTCTCAGCGGGGCAGGTTGATCTTCGCCCCACAGCGAACCCTCTTCGTCATTCTCAGCTTTGAAGGTCCAGATGTGTACAGCCAGGCAGGGGGGCTCGGCGTGCGCGTAAAGGGCCTGGCGCGCACGCTTGCGCAGATTGGATACGAAACACATCTCTTCTTCTGCGGCGACCCGGACCTCCCAGGCGAGGAGCTCCACGAAGCGGGGCGGCTGCACTATCGGAGGTGGTGCCAGTGGATCTCCGCCCAGCACCGTGGAGGCGTCTACGACGGCGAGGAGGACAAGGTTCGCGATTGGAACTCAAGCCTGCCGCTGGGCCTCATCAACCAGGTGATCGCACCGTCGATCGCAGCGGGCCGGAACGTGGTCGTGCTGGGGGAGGAGTGGCACACGGCGACGTCCATCAACCTCATTTCCGACGCGCTGTACTACAGAGGTCTTCGCGATCGCGTGGTCATGCTGTGGAACGCGAACAACACTTTCGGATTCCAGCGCATCAACTGGGGCGCCCTCGCTTTCGCCGCGAGCATCACCACGGTGAGCCGGTACATGAAGTTCAAGATGTGGGACTCGGGCCAGAACCCGATGGTCATCCCCAACGGCATACCGCGCTCCGCGATCCGGGATGCCGACGCCGAGGTGGTTGCCGAGCTGAGCGCTGCGGCGGCGGCCGACCACTTTTGCTTCAAGATCGGTCGTTTCGACCCCGACAAGCGCTGGCTGATGGCAGTGTCCGCGTTGGGTTATCTGAAGAGACAAGGCCGCCGCGTCAGGCTGGTGATTCGAGGCGGGCGTGAGCCACATGGGGGCGAGGTCCTGGCACACTCGGAGCACCAGGGTCTGACCGTCGTCGATGTCAGCGCGCCCGGGGAGCCGTCCGCGCTTTCGGCAGTGCTGAGGCAAAACCCCGAAGCTGACGTGATCAACCTCACGAGCTTCGTGAGCGATGAGATGCTCGGCGTGATCTATTCGGCATGCGACGCCGTGCTCGCCAATTCCGGACACGAGCCCTTCGGCCTCGTCGGCCTCGAGGTGATGGCGGCCGGCGGGCTTGCCGTCACCGGTTCCACCGGCGAGGACTATGCCGCCGCCTATCGAAATGCGCTGGTCATGGAGACCGACGACCCGATCGAACTCGTGACCGAGCTCAACCTGCTCAAGCGGCGCCCCCAGGTGGCCGCGTCAATCCGGCGCCGTGGCAAGGTGACCGCGCGCCGGTACATTTGGGAAAAAGTCATCGATCAGCTGCTCTTGAAGGTGGAGTTTGCAGCCGCGCAGCAGGCGGTGAGGTTGCCGGCCGCTGAGCCTACCGTGACCGAAACGCGGACGAGCCCACGGCGCGGGAGTGCGACTCGGGCGCGACCGGCCGGCCGCAAAACGACCACCTAGGTTGGCCGAGAACCTGGTCGTCTACACGGTGGTCCATCAACCCCGCCGGCTCAAGCTGCCGGCGCAGGTCATCCCGAAGGGGACATCACCCGAGACGATGCCGGGTTTCGTGTTCGACGAAGAGATGAACCGGCGCTACTTCGAGAAGGTCGCCACGTTTTCCTATACCCCCGCGAGCGCCATGTTCCGTGACCTGACCAAGCGAGGCTGGAAGATGTCGATCGGCTTCAGCAACTCGTTCCTGCTCCAGGCTGAGGCGTGGGCGCCGAAGGTGCTGGATTCCTTCAAACGGCTCTGCGCCGACCCGAATGTCGAGGTAGTTTGCGTGGAGCCGTATCACTCGTGGTTGTTCTACGTCGACATCGTGGCGTTCAAGGAAGCCATGATCCGTGCGCGCGAGAGGCTCGAGGCGATCTTCCAGAAATCGGTGACGGTCACCGATACCACCGAGATGTTCATGTCGAACGACGTGTATTTCGCGCTGCAGCAATGTGGATTCGCGGGCGCGTTCATGGAAGGACGTCCGTGGCAGATGGGCTGGCGCGAGCCCACGCATGTCTATCACCACCCGCTTCAGCGCCTCGCTCTCCTGTGCCGCCACCACGAGCTCTCCGACGACGTCGGTTATCGCTTCTCCAATCGCAGCTGGGTCGAATTTCCGCTCACAGCCGAGCGTTACGCCGGGTGGCTTCGCGATACCTGGGGGGAGCTGGTCACTCTCGGCTGGGACTTCGAAACGTTCGGTGAGCACCACAGCGCGAACACAGGCATCTTCACGTTTGTGCCGACGCTCGCCTCCGAGCTGAAGAAGCGCAAGGTGCGGATGATGCTGCCCTCAGAGGCCATCGCGGAGCTCGGAGATCACGGTTTCGAGGTGCCGGTCAACGAGTACGGGACGACGTGGGCCGGCGAAGGAGGCATGGAATTCTTCCTGGGCAACTCGGCGCAGCAGGGCATCTTTCGCCTGATGCACCACGCGTACTCAAAGGCGCGGCTCACGGGCGACCCGCGACTCGTCGAGATTGCCAGGTGGTTGCTGCAGTCCGACAACCTCCACCTCATCCAGTGGTTCGGCCGCTCGGGTCCTGAGGCGGAGGTCAGCGCCTACTTCACGCCTGATGAGTGGTGGGAGCTTGGCGCGCTGGGCATCCTGCGTGAGCAGCAGCGCGTGTACGGAAACTTCATCCATGCCCTGGACGAGTGGGCGGAATGACCGGCGGGTCTGCGACCCGCCTTATGAGGGAAACCCGGATGGTTTCCCTCATCGCCGGGCGCTTTGCGCGCGGCTGCTCTTTTCCGGTATATCGATGGAATTTACTTAGCTGGTTTTTCCAGGCCACGCTGGGAGGCGCCTGGAAAAGACAAAGTC